>QCJR01000020.1 GCA_003215895.1 Prochlorococcus sp. AG-409-D14 | reverse complement strand
TTGAAGAAAATTTTACTATTAATACCAATAAGCAATCTAAAAATTATAAAGATAAAATACTTAATCAAGCAATTAAACTTCATCTAAAAGGTAATCTTTTAGAAGCTGAGAAATATTATAAATATTTCATAAATCAAGGCTTCAAAGACCACATAGCATATACCAATTATGGAGCGATTCTACAAGACCTTGGTAAATTAGAAGAAGCAGAATTATCAACTAGAAAAGCAATAGAATTGAATCCTAATTACGCTGTAGGATATTCCAATCTAGGGAATATATTAAAAGATCTTGGTAAATTAAAAGAAGCAGAATTATCAACCAGAAAAGCTATTGAACTCAACGCTAATTATGCGGATGCTTATTATAATCTTGGGAATATATTGAAAGACCTTGGAAACTTAAAAGATGCAGAATTGTCCCAACGTAAAGCAATTGTACTTAACCCTAATTTCGCTGAAGCTCATTATAATCTTGGGAATCTATTAGGCGATCTTGGTAAATTAAAAGAAGCAGAATCCTTCCAACGCAAGGCAATTGAACTGAAACCTAATTTCGCAATGGCTCATTATAATCTTGGGAATCTATTGGACAATCTTGGTAGAGGTGAAGAAGCAATATTTCATCGTACAAAGGCAGTTGAACTAAAGCCTAAAGATGAAAAATTAGTTTTGGGTTTAGCACATAATCTATGTCATAAAGGGAAATACGAATTAGCATTAAAATATCTAAGTAAAAATAAATCTAATTCTTGCCAGAGTTTATACCTAGGTTGTTTATTATCTCTTGATAGAGAAAAAGATTTCAATGAGAAGTATAAAGAACTATCTAAAAAACAATCATGTAATGCCGATATTGGAGGCATAGTTGAGCATGCCAACATTATTTACGGAAAGAAATACGAATCCCCTTTCTGTAATGAATCAATTAAGTATATTTTAATTGATAAAATCGATGAAACATCTTTCTCGGAAAATCATCTGAATGAACTAATCTCTTACAATAAAGTAAGTAAAAAAGAACTTAGAGCTCAAGGTCTTATTAAGAATGGTATGCAAACTTCGGGAAATTTATTTACCTTAGACTACCCATTCATCAAAGCAATGAGAAAGGCTTTAGAGATGAAAATTGAGAAATACAAACAAGAATTCAAAAATAGTGATCAAGGTTTCATTAATAATTGGCCTGAAAATTACGAACTTCGATCATGGATGATTAGCATGAAAACTGGAGGTTTTCTAAAGAGCCATAATCATGAATATGGATGGATTACTGGTAGTTTTTACCTCCAGATTCCAAAATACGATAATGAGAATAATAATGACTCAGGAAACATAGCTTTTAGCTATCAAGGTCCTAGATATCCTAAAAAAAATAAAAGCTTTAATTTAACTGTTAAGAAGATAGAAACTAGAGATATTTGTATATTTCCATCCTCTTTATTTCACCATACTATCCCTTTTAAAAGTAAAGAAGATCGCATATGTTTTGTTTTTGATTTAGTACAGAAATAATAATATTAAACTTTCATCTAAATCTATGAAATCAATCAATATACTCTCAAAAAGAGTTAAATAGAATATAGTGAGTAATATAATTTCTTCAATTAAAAATCCCAGCAGATAATGGTATCTACTGATAAAGATAAAGGCAAAAAGAAAACACCTAAAGTCCAAACATTTACTATTCCGTTTGCTTTTGAAGAAATCAAAGAAAATCTCACTCTTAACACTGATACTCCCTCAAATCCACATAAAGAAAAAATTGTCAGTCAAGCTATTCACTTTCATCTAGAAGGAAACATTTCAGAAGCAGCAAAATCTTATCAATATTTTATAAATCAAGGTTTTAAGGATCACAGGGTTTTTTCTAATTATGGAGTCATCTTGAGAGATCTTGGAAAATTACAAAAAGCAGAATCATCTACTCGCAAAGCAATTGAAATTAAACCCGATTTCGCAGAGGCACATTCCAATCTGGGAAATATATTGAGAGATCTAAACAAATTACATGACGCAGAATCATCCACTCGCAAAGCAATTGAACTCAATCCTGATTACGCAGAGGCACATTCAAACCTGGGAAGCATATTGAGTGATCTTGGCAAATTAAAAGAAGCCGAATTCTCATATCGAAAAGCAATTGGACTTAAATCTGATTATGCAGATGCACATTATAATCTAGGAAGCATATTGAGTGATCTTAGAAAATTAAAAGAAGCAGAA
>QCJR01000019.1 GCA_003215895.1 Prochlorococcus sp. AG-409-D14 | reverse complement strand
AGCTCACTCAGTGATTTATGATTTTTGTTAATGTATAAACTGATTCAGTAAAGTGATTTTGCTAGGACTCGTTTTTCCTGTTGATGTGTTGAAATCTGCCTCTGTTGCGTATATCCATTATTTGAGCTTTATGCTTTGTTTTGGAGCATTGATCTATGAACGTATTTCATTGAAGGCTAATCCAAATAGGGAAGAAGCAATATCAATGGTTTTTGCTGATATTATTTATGGAATTGCTGGAATCGCTCTTTTGGTAAGTGGTATATATAGAGTTATAAAGTTTGGCCAGGGCTCAGAATTTTATACACAAAATCCCGTCTTTTGGACAAAGATTATTGTTTTTGCTTTTGTTGGCTCTTTATCTCTTTATCCGACAGTTACATATGTTTTGTGGGCAATCCCACTTAGCAAGGGAAAGCTTCCACAAGTGACTGAGAATCTGGTTTCAAGATTAAGGTTAATAATTAATATTGAATTAGTTGGTTTCGCTTCGATACCTTTTTTAGCGACACTTATGGCAAGAGGTGTTGGACTAGGTTAAAAGAATTTATTCCTCGCCAGCTTTCTCTTTTGAAAGAACCTTTTACTTTAAAGAATGCAGTGTTTTGTTTGCTCATACTTTCTGACATGATATTAGAAACATGATTTCTACAACAAGTTGTATTGTGGTTAGGATATCTAGAAGAAAAAAAATAACGTACCTAGTTTGTTAATTAGACCGTAGAAGGCTAGTATTTTGTCAAAACAATATCTGATTTAAGAAATTGAGTAAAATAATAGCTACTATTGGTCCATCAACAGAAAATAGCATTAGTAAATTAAACGATTTGGGGGTGAAGATATTCAGGTTAAATTTATCTCATAATACTATAGACTGGCATCTCAATGTTATAAATAATATAAGAAAAATTACACCATTAAGTTCTATTATTGTGGATATTCCAGGGAGGAAGATTAGGACTACTACAAAAGTATGTAAAGAACAATTTAAAAAAGGTCAAATAATATATTTAGTCTCAAATAAATTCGATCAAGATTCTCTAGAATCAAAATTTATTTATGAAATAAATAATAACATATTATTTAATATTGTAAGGAAAGGAATGGAAATATATGCTGATGATGGAAGAATCTCATTCTACGTTAAAGATGTATCTAAAGAATATATTACTCTTATAACAAAATGCGATGGATTGCTTCAGGAATGTAAAGGTATAAATATCCCAGAAAGTTTCTTCGATGATAAAGAATTAAACGATAAAGATAAATTTTTTTTAGACTTCTGCTGTGAGAATAAAGTAGACTTTGTTGGAATTAGCTTTGTAGACAATGCTGAGTATTTAAATAATATTCAAAACTATATTGGAGAAAGGCGTCCTAAGGTAATCGCTAAGATTGAGAATGCTAAAGCTATTAAAAATTTATCAGAAATCCTCAAAATATCATTTGCAATAATGATTGATAGAGGAGATCTATCGGTAGAAACAAAGACAAGTAGTATTGGTATTCTTCAAAAAGATATTCTATTTGAAGCAAATAAGTTGGGTGTTCCAGTGATTGTTGCTACCGAGATGTTGCATACTATGCAAGAATCAATTAATCCAACAAAAGCTGAGTGTAATGATATTACTAATTCTGTAATAGATGGGGCTTCGTGTTTAATGCTTTCAGGTGAGACAGCTGTGGGAAAATATCCATATGAATCCATAGAGACTATGAGATCAATTATAGATTTAACAATGAAATATATTATAGAAAGTAAAAAGAATCCTTTAGAATATGTTGATACTAACCAACTTAGTCAAGCAGACTTGATGGCAAGAAGTGTTAGCTTAATAGCTTCCGCAAAGATATCAAAAGGGTTAATATGTATCAGCAAAACAGGAGAAGGTGTAAGGTTTCTTGCGAGATATATAAATAAAGATTTCTATTGCATAACTGATTCTTTCGAGATTATAAGAGATTTAAATATTTTTAGAAATGTTAAACCAATTTTATCAGAAGTAGTCTTTAATAAAAATGATAGGTTTCATATTTACTCTATTGCAAAGCAACTTATTAAGAATGGATGGAATCCTGAGCTTCTTTATACATTTATATACGTTAGTGAAGGAGGTGCAGGCCTTAGATTAAATACTATTCAGATAAATTATTTAAAATCATTGGCAAGTTTTATGCTGTGATTATTTGTATAAAATGTACTCCATTAATTGAGAAAAACTAATGTTTCTTCTAAATTAAATCTATTCTAGAAAACATATAAAAATATGTTGCTTTTATGTGTTGATAATATTTTTTAGATATGATTTCATTTTTTATACTTCTTACTTCTGAATGATATAAGCATTCAATACATAACTTGGGAATCGTCTCTTAAAGCTTATGGCAAAATTATTTCTATATGAGATTTAAAGAATCAAGTTTTTATATCTATCCTTTTGTTTAAGGACTTCAATAGCAGGTTTAAGCATATCTTTGTAGTTCTTCCATCCATTTAATGATTTTGAATTTATTGGTGAACGAACTTGAACATTTGCGCCTGTTGAAACTGAGCGAGGATTTAGATGAGGTTTTAGATACGAATCGTCCCATTCCCAATTTAACCAATAGATTAAAGACTTTATTTCTCTATTAGGATTGCATACTAATGAGTCATAATTTAAGTCGTATATGGTTGATCTAAATCTTTTTTTATATTCTGTCATTATTTCCTCTTGATCTAAGTAAACAGTTGCACAATCACTTAAGGAAGAGAAATACTCTTGTCCTTTAGTAAAACTTGTTCGGTAAATTGAAAGAATATTATCTAAAGGATTTCGAAAACAGTGAATTATTTTTGCATTGGCCATCTTACTTGCGATGATTCCTGAGAATTGATAATTATATGTATATTTATTGGTTGTAATTTTTAATTCATTTATTAGATTATGAATTTTACTTGAATATAATTCAGCAAGATTTAATTCTTGATTAGGTTTTTTACTTTCTATGAAAGATTTCTCGAGTATGTTAACATCTCCTAAAGCTTGAACATCTTTATTCATACTGATAATTGATTCCACTAATGTCGTACCACTCCGATGCATACCTACAATGAAAATATTTTCGAGTGATTTTATATCTTCTTTTTTAATAATTTCTTTTTTATATGATTCAATTAGTAAATCTTGTGATTTTTTTAATATATGATGAGGTTTAGATGGTTTAATACTAAGTTTGTGATCATTTGCTAATTTAAGGTATTTGGAACTTTCATTGTAATTTTTTTCGTTATGAAGCACATTTGCTCTTGCAAAGAAAATACGAATTTTGTCTTCTCGTGATTTTCTATTTAATATACTATTTGAGAAGAGTTTATTTCTCCATATCTCATTATCTTTCGAATACTTAAGAGTAGATAAGGAAAAAAATGCTATTGCAAAATCAGGAATCAATTCAATTGCTTTCAGAATAGATAATTCTGCTTCTTTTAATTTACCAAGATCTTTCAATATGCTCCCAAGATTACAATAAGCTATTGCGAATTCAGGATTAAGTTCAATTGCTTTA
>QCJR01000018.1 GCA_003215895.1 Prochlorococcus sp. AG-409-D14 | reverse complement strand
GCTGCAATATTAGATTTTTCTCCTTTATTGATAAGTATATTGAGTTTATTTAATGCTTCCGATTCACTTATTTTATGCGCTCCCTGATTATTCTTTCCTCCTAGAACTATTGTAAATTCTCCTTTTGGTTTGTTAGTCATAAAATATTTTGTGACATCCTCAATTGTCTTTCCGATTGATTCTTCATGTCTTTTTGTAAGCTCTCTCGCTATTTGAATAGGGCGTTCTTTCCCGCATGTAATAGATAAATCTTCTAAGAGTTTTATTAATTGATGAGGAGATTCATAGATTACTGTCGTTCTTTGTTCTTCAGAGATATCTTGTAAACGTTTGTTCCTGAGGCTTTGTTTC
The DNA here is from genome assembly GCA_003215895.1 of Prochlorococcus sp. AG-409-D14. GTDB lineage: Bacteria > Cyanobacteriota > Cyanobacteriia > PCC-6307 > Cyanobiaceae > Prochlorococcus_B. The sequence continues at coordinate 3,412 of QCJR01000018.1, read as the reverse complement.
TTTGGTAGAAATCCTTCAAAGCAAAATCTCTCGGTAGGTAGACCACTTATTACTAATGCTGTAATTGCTGCGCAAGGTCCAGGAACGCAAATCACTTCATAATTATTAGACTTGGCGGCATGAACAAGTTCTTGACCTGGATCATTTATTCCCGGTAAGCCTGCATCACTAATTAAAGCAAGGCTTCCATTACTTTCTAGGATTTCTAATAATTGAGATTGACGACTTTTGAAATTGTGTTTGTGATAGCTAAGAAGTGATACTTTAGATTTTATTATTTTCAATAATTTCCCACTTCTCCGAGTATCCTCACAAGCTATCAATGAAACATTCTTGAGAATAGATTTTGCCCTTGGAGATAAATCGCCTAAGTTGCCTATTGGCGTACCAACTATGTAAAGCGTCCCTGGGCAAGGTTCTGATCTTTCATGTTGAGGCTGGTGATTATCAATTAAATCCATTATGTCAATTGATCTTGTTGTACCAGAAGAGGTCGAATTAACGACTTTATTGGATGAGCTTAGAAAGCTTAGCTGGGCTTCCGCTGATGTTTTGATGGCATATGCGAGAGGGGAAAAACCTCCTTATGGCTTTCCAGAATATTTAACTGTAGAAAAAAGTGGTGAAGGTCCAGTATCAGCAGCTGATATGGCAGTGAATGAATTATTGATCTCTGGATTAAAGGATAATTTCACTTTTAAAGAATGGAACATTTTAAGTGAAGAAACTTCTAAGGAAAAATTTATTCACCGAAACGATTTTAAAAAAGATTGGTGCTGGATTATTGACCCACTTGATGGGACAAAGGATTTTCTTCAAGGATCTGAAAACTATGCAGTTCATATCGCTTTGGCATATAAAAAAAAGCCAAAAATAGGGATAGTTTTGATTCCTGAAAAGAATGAATTATGGTTTGGAATTATTGGAATTGGTGCTTGGGCGGAAAATCGTGATCGTTCTAAAAAACACTTTTCTTTTAGTGCAAGACAGGACTTATCGAAGTTGGTTCTAGTTTCAAGTAAAAATCATCAACAATTAATGCTTAAAAATCTTCTTTCAACTTTGTGCTTTGCAGAGACAAAAAAGATAGGCAGTGTGGGTTGTAAAGTCGCCTCGATTTTGAGAGGAGAATCAGATGTTTATATCTCTCTATCTGGAAAAACTTCACCAAAGGATTGGGATATGGCAGCTCCACATGCACTTATTGAAGCGGCTGGAGGAAATTTCTCTCATGCCGATGGATCAAATTTGACTTACTTTAGATCAAATTATTCTCAGTCAGGGTGTTTAATTGCAAGCCACGGGAAATCTCATGAAAATATTTGCGAAAAAGCAATGAAGTTTTTTTCTATAGAAGAACCTAAATATATAGTCTAAATTATTAAGTAAGAGGGGCTACAGGAGTAGGAGTTGGCTCAGGATAGTTGTTCATTCCACCATTTTGAGATACTCCTCTCAGCGTTAGATTTATGCGACCTCGATTATCTATTTCTCTTACCCTTACAGTTACTTGGTCTCCAACTTTTACAACATCTTCGACCTTTTCTACTCTTGCTTCAGATAATTGAGAAATATGAATCATTCCTTCTTTGCCAGGGAGGATTTCAACAAAAGCCCCAATTGGAATAATTCTAGTTATGGATCCAGGGAAAATTTCACCCTCATGTACTTTTCTAGTTAAACCTTCAATAATTCTTTGAGCTTCTTCTGCAGCTGCTCCATCATGAGATGCAATTGTGACAATACCTCCATCTTCAATATCTATTTTTGTGTTAGTTCTTTCTGTGATTCCTTTTATTGTTCTTCCACCAGGGCCAATAACAGTTCCTATTAGCTCTGGATCTATCCTAAAGCTTAATAGTCTTGGAGCATGAGGTGATAAATTTTCTTTTGGCGTTTCAATTGCCTCTAGCATTTTACCTAATATGTGTGTTCTTGCAGGAAGTGCTTGATTAATAGCTTCCCCAATTGTCTCAATTGGAAGTCCAGTTATCTTCATGTCCATCTGCAAGGCTGTAATTCCTTTTTCTGTACCTGCAACTTTAAAATCCATATCTCCAAGAAAATCTTCAATTCCTTGGATATCAGTTAAAATCCTAACTTCTTTTCCTTCTTTTATAAGTCCCATGGCTGCTCCTCCTACAGGGGCTTTCAAGGGGACTCCTGCATCCATTAATGCAAGGGTACTTCCACATACTGAAGCCATAGAAGTAGAGCCGTTTGAGCTCAAGACTTCGCTAACAACTCTTAAAACATAAGGGAAAGTATCTTTTGCAGGGAGTACAGGTATTAAAGCCCTCTCTGCCAAAGCTCCATGACCAACCTCTCTTCTCCCAGGAGTTCTCATTGGTCGAGTTTCTCCAACTGAGTAAGGTGGGAAGTTGTAATGATGAATGTAGGTTTTATCAGTATTGGGATTTAAATCGTCCATTTCTTGAGCATCACTTGGAGTTCCCAATGTTGCGGTAGATAGTACTTGAGTTAAACCTCTTTGAAACAAAGCTGATCCATGAACTCTGTTAGGTAGAACTGAAGCATCAGCATCAATTGGTCTTACTTCATTTAATTCTCTTCCATCTACCCGTTTACCTTCCTTAATTATCTGCTCTCTCATTAGCTTTTTAGTTAAAGCTTTATAACTATTCTCTAAAAGCTTGTTATTTAAAGAAAGAGATTTTTTTACAGCATTGTCATCTTTTAGTCCATCTATTTTTGCAGTAATATTTATCTTTATTTCTTCGATCTTATTGTCTCTTTCTTCTTTTGATTGATCAAAGTTTTTGAGGACCTCACTAATCGATTTTGTACAGTTTTTATCTAAATAATTTGATAATGTTTCATCAACTTGAGGAGCTTCAGGCATATCTTGCTTGATTCCTGATTCTTTTAAAACTTCTTTCTGAGCATTAATTAATTCAGTTATAGCTTCGTATCCAAAATCAATAGCTTCAATAACGTCTTGCTCTGAAAGTTGATTAGCTCCTGCTTCAACCATTACTACTCCATCAGGAGTTCCGGCAACTACAAGATCAAGATCACCTCTTTCGATTTCTCTATAACTTGGATTAAGAACAAAATCATCTCCTAAGAGCCCAACGCGAACAGCAGCCATAGGACCTTGGAAAGGAATACCTGCCATTAATGTTGCCATTGAAGCTCCAGTTACAGCTAAAACATCAGCTGGAACTCTTTCATCCAAGGAGAGACATGTCGCAACTATTTGGATATCGTCTCTAATCCAACCAGGGAAAAGAGGTCTCATTGGGCGATCAATAAGTCTTGAGATCAAAGTTGCTCTTTCGGGAGGTCGACCTTCACGCCGCATAAAACTTCCTGGAATCCTTCCTGCTGCGTATAACCTTTCTTCGTAGTCACACATTAAAGGTAGGAAATCAACCCCCTCTCGCCCTGT
>QCJR01000017.1 GCA_003215895.1 Prochlorococcus sp. AG-409-D14 | reverse complement strand
ACAATTCGTTTGCCTGTACATTTATACGAAACAATTTCACGTATCAAGAAAACCACAAAAGTTTTAAGTCAAGAATTTGGAAGAAAGCCAAGCGAGGAAGAAATCGCAGAAAGCATGGAAATGACGATAGAGAAACTAAGATTTATTGCCAAAAGTGCTCAGCTACCCATCTCTCTAGAAACACCTATTGGTAAAGAAGAAGATTCTAGACTTGGTGATTTTATTGAAGCAGATATAGAAAATCCTGAACAAGATGTAGCAAAAACCTTATTAAGAGAGGATTTAGAGGGTGTTCTCGCCACATTAAGTCCCAGAGAAAGGGATGTTTTAAGACTTCGTTATGGTTTGGACGATGGGAGGATGAAAACGCTTGAAGAAATCGGACAGATTTTTGATGTAACAAGAGAGAGAATTAGACAAATAGAGGCTAAAGCTCTAAGGAAACTTCGTCATCCAAATAGAAACGGGGTCCTGAAAGAATATATCAAGCTAAATTAAAAAAATTAGCCTATTACCTTTACTTTCACTAGGGAAAATACAAATAATGATTAGATAACTGATTTTATTTCACATTAACCTTATTAAATTATTTTCCAAGAATATTAATTTGGTAAGGTTGACTGCTTAAGGTAAAGAAATAGAAAATATTTACTAATGACACTAGACCAACTGCGCATCGCCTCTCGCCGAAGCCAGCTGGCCATGGTTCAGACGAACTGGGTAAGAGATGAACTACAAAAAGCCCATCCTGATCTTGCTATCACTATCGAAGCAATGGCTACACAGGGGGACAAAATACTTGATGTAGCATTAGCAAAAATAGGAGATAAAGGTCTTTTTACAAAAGAACTTGAAGCTCAAATGCTTATTGGTCAAGCTGAAATTGCAGTTCACTCACTGAAAGATTTACCCACTAACCTTCCAGAGGGATTAATTCTTGGCTGCATAACAGAAAGGGAGGATCCTTCCGACGCATTAGTGGTTAATGAAAAAAATCAGATTTACAAACTAGACACACTGCCAGAAGGTTCCGTAGTTGGGACTAGCTCCTTAAGAAGGCTTGCTCAACTGCGATACCATTATCCAAATCTTGTTTTCAAAGATGTACGAGGAAATGTTATTACACGACTAAAAAAGCTTGACTCAGGAGAATATGACTGTCTTATTTTAGCTGCTGCTGGATTACAGAGGCTTGGTTTTGCTAATCGAATACATCAGTTGATTCCTACAGATATTTCACTCCATGCAGTTGGGCAGGGAGCTCTAGGTATTGAATGTGTAAGTGGTCAAAAAGAGGTGCTTGAAATTTTAAAAACACTTGAACACCAATCAACATCTAAAAGATGTTTAGCAGAAAGGTCTTTCCTCAGAGAACTTGAAGGAGGATGTCAAGTTCCAATAGGCGTTAGAACGGAAATTAACAACGACGAATTAATTCTTGAGGGTATGGTCGCGAGTTTAGATGGTAAAAGATTAATTAGAGATATAAAAAAAGGATCGGTAAGCTCTCCAGAGGAAATAGGAATAGACTTAGCCAATGAATTAAAAGGCCGTGGTGCAGGTGAAATATTAGAAGAGATATTCAAGTCTGCACGGGCCTAAATTTAATTAATTAAATTAGGATTTATTTCAGATAAGTAACGCTCTTCGCAGGATTTAATAATCTCAACTGCTTTTTCAATACCAAAGAAACCATTTACAGTACAAGTACCTGGTTTTTTAAGGTCCTTATAATGCTCCCAATAATAAGTTGTTTCCTTAATCCAATGCTTTCCTAGTTGTTCAAAACTTTTTATGTGATCCATCCTCTTGTCATCAGCTATGACACCAATGACTTTATCGTCAACTTCACCTCCATCATCAAAGGTCATAATTCCTATAATCCTTGCCTCGACAATTGAACCTGGGACCAGAGGCTCTGTAACATTTACAATTTCGATATCTAATGGATCGCCGTCTTCATCCCATGTACGTGGAAGACATCCATAAGCAAAAGGGTAGGCCAGGGACGAATATCCAACTCGATCAAGCTTTAGATGCCCCGTTTCAGTAATAAGCTCGTATTTATTTATGGTATTTGAATTCAACTCAACGATTGTATTGACTCTAAGTTCAGATTCATTGGCAAACGCAGGTAATACATGTAGCAGATTTGGCATTGTTCTGCTAGGTGATTGATCAAGGTTAGCCATAGTATTTATTTATGTTCCTACATGGTAAATCAACGCAGTAAATGCAAATGAAGTTGTAGCACATAATTTAGAAAAGTTTCAACAAAAAATATGCTCTACTTAATTTTCATTCTAAAAACGTGTATTTTAATCAGAGATTTTAGAAAGCTTTTCGACCTTATTGTCTAAGTATTCAAGAAAATAATTTGGTGATAATGTCGACCCAGTCACCTTCTCTACAAGTTCTTCGGAATCCAAACTTCTCCCATGATGATGAACATTTTCGCGAAGCCAACCCAATATTTTACTGATTTCCTTAGATTCAATAAAATTTTCAATTTTCCCTAAATCTTTTTCAAGAGTTTTTGTTAACTGAGCGCTAATAAGATGTCCAAGCAAATAAGAAGGGAAATAACCAAACATCCCTTCACTCCAGTGCACATCTTGCAAACATCCTTCAGTATCATTTTCCGGCGAAACACCTAAAAGATTCATATACCTTTTATTCCATTCATGAGGGAGATCTTCTACAGAAAGCCCTCTCTCTAGAAGATCAATTTCCAAGTCAGTCCTAATCATTATGTGCAAGCCATAACTAAGTTCATCAGCCTCTACTCGATTCAATCCTGGAGTAAAAGGATTTAGATTAATCCATAAATCATTTCCAGAGTGAATTGGAGCACCTGCATTCTCAAAATGATGCCAAAAAGACTTTGCGAATGAAAAGCTCCTAGCAATTCTATTTTCCCAAAATAGAGATTGACTTTCATGAACGGCCATAGAAGTTGCTTGACCTAACGGCCATGCGAACCATTGGTGACTTTCAGAAGGCAAGCCTTGTTCATAGAGAGAATGTCCCCACTCATGGGCAGTAGCTAATAAGCAAGAAAGTGGCTGACCTTTAACTATTCGAGTCGTAATTCGATAATCATCCGGACCTAAAGTTATGGAAAATGGATGAGGGGACTTCGCTATGGCTGTATTAGAAGGATCCCTAGACCAATCATTTAAAAGTATTTGACAAAGCTTTTCTTGATCGCTAATTGCTAAATCCCATTTTTTACTCTTTTTGCTAGATATTGTCGCAGCCTTCTGAATTAATTCTGGCAATCTTTTTTTTAAGGGTTCAAATAGATCGCTTATTCGATTAATAGTTAAGTTAGGCTCAAAAGGTTGGGCAAGTGTCTCCCAGCAACTTCTTTCTTCACAGAGCTGATTGGATTGTTCTGTTCGTAATGAAATCAATTTCTTGAGAGCTGGAGAAAAGCTTTTGAAGTCATTATTTTTCCTAGCCTCCTGCCAAGACATATAGCCTTCAGACTTTGCTGTCGCAAGCTCAACAACCAATTTAGGATCCAAACTTTTTTGTCTATTGAAATCTTGCTCAAGCAACTCAATATTTCTAAACCTATCTGTCATGAGTTGTGATTCAAAATCATCTTTTTGTTTTAAATTTTGAAGTTCAGATTTTGCTTCCTTGATTAAAATTTCGAACTGTTCAGAACTTTGTCTTGCATGTAGTTGCTTAGCTAAAAGACTTAATTGCTCCCCTCTCCAAGTGGAACCAGCTATAGGCATAGATGTATTTTGATCCCAATAGAGAGTGCTTTGTATAGATCCCAATAACTGCGTATCTTTTAGGTAATCACCTAAAAGCTGCCAAGCAGACTTTGACAAAGTATTCCATCTGATATTTCTCTAATACTAATATCAAATTGATGAAAAGAGATCTGTATTTAATCAATTTAAAATAATTTAAATCATCAGTTCTTAATTAAATTAATCATTGTTTAAAAATCAAAAAGATTATATTTTTTTATACGATCGAATTGAAAATACTTTAATTTAATAGAAGAGTCAAAAACCTGTTATTATTTAATATAGTAAGGTCAGACAGTTTATTAGGAATGGAACAGATTTTATCAACTTTAGATTTCGAGACCAAAGGACAAGGTTTTACTGACATAACAAAAGAAATCAATGATTGGATCAAATACAAAAAGCTTGAAAAAGGAATACTTCTTATCTTTCTAAAGCATACAAGTTGTAGTCTAATTATAAATGAAAATGCGGATATTAATGTTCTTAAAGATTTATCAGCGTACATGAAAGCTATTGTCCCAGAGGAGGGATTTTACCCAATTGACAGAAGTAGTAAAAAAATAGAATATCTTCATTCACAAGAAGGTTTAGACGATATGCCTGCTCATATCAGAACAATGCTTACTTCAAATAATTTAAGCTTCAGTGTTGTTGATGGTGAATTAAAAATGGGCTTATGGCAAGCCATCTATATATGGGAGCATAGAACATCAAATAAATCAAGGTCATTACAATTGCATGCAATTGGTGATTTATATTTAAATTAAAATCAAATATTAAAAACTCATGATTTCCTTATTAGAGCAAAATCAACTAGATTATTTTATAGAAAAGAACCCCTCTTGGGAAACAGATAATAAAACGATAAAGAAAGAATTTATATTTGATAATTTCATTGATGCTTTTGGCTTTATGAGTAAGGTCGCTCTTTTATCTGAAAAAATGGATCATCATCCTGATTGGCAGAATACATATAATAAAGTTAAAATCAATCTAACTACTCATGACAAAGGTGGAATTACAACTAATGACATTAAGCTTGCCGAATCTATTGATAAATTAATCAATAGCTAATGTATCATTATTTACTTCCTTAAAATGAATACGAGTGCATCAAATATTAAAGAAAATATGGTTCCCAAAACTAATATCCCTATTACAATTATCTCAGGGTTTTTAGGATCAGGAAAAACAACTTTATTAAATCATATACTTACTAATCAGAAAGGTATAAAGACAGCTGTATTAGTTAACGAATTTGGTGAAATAGGAATTGATAATGAATTAATAATTAAAACTGAAGAAGAAATGATAGAGCTAAGTAATGGATGTATTTGTTGTTCTATCAATGGTGAATTAGTAGAAGCAATAGAAAAGTTAATTAATGTCAATAATAGTCTAGACTATATTATTATTGAAACCACAGGATTAGCCGATCCTCTACCAGTTGCAATGACTTTACTTGGAAGTGAGTTAAGAGATCAAACAAGATTAGACTCTATTATAACTTTAATTGACGCTGAGAATTTTAATGATGTTGCCTTAGAAAGTTCAATAGGAAGATCCCAAGTGATCTATAGTGATATTTTAATTCTAAATAAATGTGATTTAGTAACTAATAAAAATATAGATAAAACCATAGATAAGTTAAAAGAAATAAAAACTGATTTAAGAATTTTAAAAAGTATTAAAGGTAATATTCCTCTAAATCTATTATTAAGCGTTGGTCTATTTGAAACTGACC
>QCJR01000016.1 GCA_003215895.1 Prochlorococcus sp. AG-409-D14 | reverse complement strand
TGAAATTGATCCCCTTTTCGCAAAAGCTTACTCAAATCTAGGAAATATTTTAAGAGGTCTTGGCAAGTTAAAAGAGGCAGAATCCTCTCAACGCAAAGCGCTTGAAATTGATCCCCTGTTTGCGCTAGCTCATGCAAATCTTGGAGCAACATTAAGTGATCTTGGGAAATTGAAAGCTGCTGAATTATCACTACGAAAAGCAATTGAAATTGATCCCCTTTTCGCAGATGCATATTTTAATCTTTCATTAATAGAACTTATAAGAGGGAACTATCATTTAGGTCTAGAGAATTATGAATTTAGATTTAAGAAAAAAATACCTGCCAAACTTCACGGCAAGGCAAAAATCAAAAGAATAAGCAATATAAAATTAAAAAAAAAGGAAAAACTATTAATTGTTAGTGAGCAAGGCATAGGAGATACTCTTCAATATATGCGTTATATTCCATATTTAAGAAATCAAGGTTTTGATATTTCTTTTTGTACTCTGAAAAAACTACATACACTAATCCAAGCCTCAGATATTGATCCAACTCCATTAACACCAGAGCAAATAAATAAAATTTCAGAAGGTGAATGGATACCATTATTATCTTTACCTAAATATTTACAGATAAATCCTAAAAATCCAATAATTACTAAACAATATATCTATTCAACAGACGAGTTGAATAAGAAGTGGAAAAAAATACTCTCTAAAGAAAAAAGACCAATCATTGGTATTAATTGGCAGGGAAATCCAGAAATGGAAAAAACATCCTATAAAGGGCGATCAATTCCTTTAGAAATTTTTTCAAAACTCTCAGATAACAATGAAATAAACTTGCTTTCTCTACAAAAAGGTTATGGTTCAGAGCAATTAAATCATTGCACATTTAAAGATAAGTTTGTTGAATGCCAACCAGAAATTAATTCCACATGGGATTTTCTTGAAAATGCTGCCATTATTGAGAACTGCGATTTAATTATTACTAGTGATACTTCAATTGCTCATTTAGCTGGAGGAATGGGTAAGAAAGTCTGGTTACTCCTACAAGATATCCCTTTTTGGACTTGGGGTCTCAAAGGTGACAGTACATTTTGGTATCCATCTATGAGGCTATTCCGACAAAAAAAACGAAACAATTGGAATGAAGTAATGATGAGAGTATCAAGTGAAATAAAAAAAGAAATTCACTCTTTAAGATTTCTCCATAGAGAAGATGAATAAACCCATAACAAACGAAGTGTTTGAAATTACTATTTTTTCGTTACCTGTAATCTAAGACGAATCAAAAACAACTAAAATTGTTGTACTTTAATTACATTTTAGTAAGCAATATAATTTCAACTCAATAATTGAAGTCAAGAATATTGCTTATAATCCCACTCATTCAACTAATTTTCCTCATTGCTCGGGTGAAACCACAACCTATCGAAAACTTATAGAAGAGATATTTAAATCTTTATCTATGTTTGTGACATTAATTGATAGACTATGTAAATCATATATGTTGCTATTCAATCGGTTATTTTTGCCTTGTCATAAAACATTAAGTAGAGAATTATAAAAGCATAAGATTCAGAGTCCATCAAAATGAACAAATGATTCCTATAAATTTTCTAATTTATTTAGTTTCCACAAACAAACTAGTCTAAAATTAAAACAGTAGAACAAATACGAAAAGAATCAGTGAAAGAAAAAAAAACCAAACAAAAAATTAGTTTAATAAAAACATATCCGGTCCCATATACTTTAAAAAACAAAAAAGTAAATATTTCTATTTCTACAGATGAACCTTCTAAATATTCTGAAGAGTATTTAATAAATCAAGCGTTCAAGTTTCATTCACAAGGAAATATTTCAGAAGCATCAAAATATTATCAACATTTTATAAATCAAGGATTCATTAATTCTCATGTTCTGTCTAACTATGGAAACATACTTAAAGATCTTGGAAACTTAGATGAAGCAGAAATACTAACTCGTAATGCCATAAAAATTAAACCTGATAATGCTATCGCACATTACAATCTAGGAGGTATATTAATAGCTAAAGATAAACTTAAAGAAGCTGAAGTATCAACTCAAAAAGCAATTGAATTAAAACCTGATTATATTAAAGCTCATTATAATTTGGGAAATATCTATCTCGCCCTAGGGCAATTAGAAAAAGCTGAGATGTCAACTCGAAAAGCTATACAATATAAATCTAATTATGCTGAAGCTTATTTTCATCTTTCTCTAATCCAACTACTACAAGGAAATTACACATCTGGATTAGAAAATTATGAATATAGGTTCAAGCAAACTAAACCTATTCTTCCACATGCCTACACAAAATTAAATAGGGTCAGAGATGGAAAATTTCATAAAGAAAAAGATCTTTTAATCCTGAGTGAGCAGGGATTAGGAGATACTATTCAATTTATGCGCTACATTCCATATTTAAAAAAGCAAGGTTTTAATATTACTTTTTGTGCTCAAGAAAAATTACATTCATTGATAAAAGAATCAAAAATTGACCAAAATCCATTACTACCAGATCAAGCTAATAAAGTTTTAAACGGTGAATGGATACAGCTTCTATCTTTGCCAAGATATCTGAAAATAAATCCTGGAAATCCAATAATTAATGAGCCTTATATCTTTTCATCCCATACACTTATTAATAAATGGAGAGATATCCTTTGCATGGAAAAAAGACCAATCATTGGAATTAATTGGCAAGGAAATTCAAATGCCGAACAAGGTACTATACTTTCAGAGCGCTCATTTGTATTGGAAACTTTCTCAATAATTGCTAGTGATAATAATATAAAATTTTTATCACTTCAAAAAGGTTTTGGTTCAGAACAGCTAAAAGAATGTTCATTTAAAAATAAGTTTGTTGAATCTCAAAAACACATTGATTCAATATGGGATTTCCATGAAAATGCTGCCATTATTGAAAACTGCGATTTAATTATTACTTGTGATACTTCAATTGCTCATTTAGCAGGAGGAATGGGTAAATCAACATGGACACTCCTTAATTATTGCCCTGAATGGCGATGGGGTATGGAAGGTGAAAAAACATTTTGGTATCCATCTATGAGGCTATTCCGACAAAAAGAACGAAACAATTGGAATGAAGTAATGATGAGAGTATCAAGTGAAATAAAAAAAGAAATTAAGAAAATCACCATCTAAGATTTTCTTAAAAAAAGTGACAAAATAACAAACCAAAAACACATGCCTGAAAATCCTAAAAATGTCGAGACGTTGAAAGAAGAGAAAGAAAAGAAGAAAGAAACTGAGGCAAAAACATTCCCAGTGCCATTTACTTTAGAAACAAATAAGGAGAGTCTTTCTATTTCTACTATCTCCAATACAAAAACATCTCAAGAAGAAGAAGAAATAATAAATAAAGCAATTAAATTTCATTCACAAGGAAAGGTTGCAGAAGCAACAAAATTTTATAAGCTCTTCATTAGTCAAGGGTTTAATGACCACAGAGTTTTTTATAATTATGGAATTATTTTAAAGAATTCAAAAGAACTAGAAGAAGCAGAAATAAGCTTTCGCAAAGCTATTGAGCTTGATCCTAATTTCCCTAATGCTCATTTAAATCTTGGAATTGTACTGAGTGATCTTGGGAAATTACAAGAAGCAGAAAGAAGCATTCGCAAAGCTATTGAGCTTGATCCTAATTTCGCTAATGCTCATTACAACATTGGAAATGTATTGAGTGATCTTGGCAAATTAGAAGAAGCAGAACTATCTACTCGCAAAGCTATTGAGCTTGATCCTAATTTCCCTAATGCTCATTTAAATCTTGGAAGCATATTGAGAGATCTTGGTAAGTTACAAGAAGCAGAGCTATCTACTCGCAAAGCTATTGAACTTGATCCTAATTTCGCTAATGCTCATTTAAATCTTGGAATTATACTGAGTGATCTTGGGAAGAGAGACAATGCTCTTTCCTCCCTCTATAAAGCTAGTGAACTTGTAAAAAATAACGATTTATGTCTTTCTGTAATAGGAGAAGTGCTTTTAGCACAAGGAAATTATGCTGAAGGTTTAAGCAAACTGAAAGCGGGAGCAGGCACAATTCAATTTGATCTGAATAATGGCTTATCTATCAGTTAACAATGAAAAGATCAGATTTAGAAAAAACAAATCTTAACCCCAACTTTATTGGTGCCTGGATAATCGAGCATTCCTTATGTGATGAGATAATTGCATACTATGAACTTAATCAACAAAAACAAAAACAAGGTGTCACCGATGGTGGTCTAAACCAAGAAATAAAAAACAGGCGAGATATCACTCTTTCCCCAAAAGAATTAATGCTCCCAAGAAATGAAGTATATAAGAAATACTTTGAAAGTTTATTTAAATGCTACGAAGACTACAATTTACAATGGCCATTTTTAGCCTCAATGGTTAATCATCTAGATATAGGTAAGTTTAATATTGGTAAATATATGCCTGGACAACATTTTCAAAAAATACATTGTGAAAGAACTGGCTTAAGCAATCTTCATAGACTATTAGCGTTTATGACCTATTTAAATGATGTAGAAGATGGTGGTTCAACATATTTCAATCATTATGATCTAGATATAAAGCCAAAAAAAGGTCTGACTTTACTATGGCCCGCTGAATGGACGCACTCTCACAAAGGGAATGTATTAAAATCTGGCCTAAAGTATATAATTACTGGATGGCTTACATTTCCTAAATAAGTACTTTTTTAGAAATCACCACTAGTTTATAGAGATCCGCTCTCTCCTTTTCAATGAATCCTATGCAAAATATTCCTTATAAACTTATCCCCTTAGTCAAAAAAGTTTCATCAGCTTTCTAATGAAATTTTTGTGCAATACATAGGCAAAAACTCTGAAACTTTTCCTTATAGTTTTATATATTATTTTACAATTCCGAAAATAATTTTTCTATACAAGTTTGCTTAGAAATTACTGTTTCCATAACCTACAAATTTTGAATAAAATATAAGCCACGATATAATTATTAGATAAAACAATTTAGACAAAACAAGATTTCCAATGTAATCTGAAATAATTTTCAATACAAAAATTCTAAGAAAAAAGTGAAGATAGAAGAGTATAATATAATGATTAAAGAAATAAAAAACTGATTGAAGTGAAAACATTCTCAGTTCCATTCACTTCAGGGGAAATCAAAGACAATATCACTATCAGTACTAATGCTGCTTCAAAACCTTCTCAAGAAAAATTAATTTATCAAGCATTAAAGTTTCAGTCAGAAGGAAAAATTTCAGAAGCTGCAAAATATTATCAATCTTGTCTTAAACAAGGTTCTAATGATCATAGAATTTTATGTAATTATGGAATAATTTTAAGAGGATATGGGAAATTCGAAGAAGCAGAGTATTTACAGCGCAAAGCAATCGAAATTAAACCTGATTTCGCTAATGCTTATATAAATCTTGGAAATGTATTACAAGATCGTGGCAAGTTACAAGAGGCAGAGAGATCCACACGCAAAGCTATTGAACTTAAACCTGATTTCGCTAATGCTTACATAAATCTTGGAAATATATTACTGAAACGTGGGAAATTAAAAGAGGCAGAAGAAATCACTCATAAAGCTATTAGCCTAAAACCTAATTCTGCGCAGGCATATTTAAATCTGGGTGTCATCTTGAAAGATCTTGGTAAGTTAGAAGAAGCACAATTATCTACTCGCAAAGTAATTGAACTCAAACCAGATTTTACTGAAGCTTATTTTAATCTTTTTAAACATTATGAGCAAGTTAATAATTTAACAAAACTAGGCGAATCCTTAAAAGAATTTATAGATCTAGAAATTATAAAAAATGAACTAATTCTTTTTCGCGCCAGATTAGCATTTAGAAATAAAGAAGATAAAACTGCTCTCAAACTGATAAATAGTATTTCTAATGAATGGATAGAAAAAAGCAACAATAGTAAAAAAATTTTATTTTGGAGCTATAAAGCATTTATTGAAGAAAAATTAGGCAATTTTGATAATGCATACTTTTGCTTTAAAAAGAGCCAAGAAGACATATCTTATAAACTATTCAGAAAAGATGTATTCTTAAATTATATTATTTCTTATAAAAAGAACATAATTCATAAGAGAATAAAGAATAATAATTTAAATAATAAAATTCAAGAACCTAATCTTTCCTTCTTAATTGGATTCCCTAGATCTGGAACTACGCTTTTAGACACTATCCTAAGAAGTCACCCAAAGATTGAAGTAATAGAAGAGAAACCATTAATTTCAAATATTGAAAAGTATATTGAAGAAGAGTTGAATACGAAACTTGATAATCTTTATAGCCTCTCGGACAATAATATAATAATACTAAGGAAGAAATATTTTGAATCCGTAAAAAAATATACACATAGACAATCAAATCTCATTATCGATAAACTGCCATTAAATACAATCACACTTCCGCTAATTAATATTCTTTTTCCAAACGCCAAAATAATCTTTACTCATAGACATCCATACGACACTGTTCTTTCATGTTTCCAACAATCGTTCAGACCAAATTCAGCAATGACAAACTTAGTAAGCCTGAAATCTTCGTCAATAATGTATGATCAGGTTATGGAATGTTGGGATATATACAAAAATAATTTATCTCTTAATTTTATAACATCGAAATATGAAAATCTTATTGAAGACTTTCATAATCATACTGTAAAAATATTAGAATTTTTAGATATTGAAT
This sequence comes from Prochlorococcus sp. AG-409-D14, assembly GCA_003215895.1. Taxonomy (GTDB): domain Bacteria; phylum Cyanobacteriota; class Cyanobacteriia; order PCC-6307; family Cyanobiaceae; genus Prochlorococcus_B. The sequence continues at coordinate 946 of QCJR01000016.1, read as the reverse complement.
GGGATGATAATATCAAAAACTATAGAAAAACAGCATTAGAAAGAGACCAGATAAATACACCCTCATCTTCTCAAGTTGTTCAGCCCTTATATAAGTCATCCATAGAGAAATGGAAAAACTATGAAAAATATTTTGAAGATTGTCACCACTATCTAGAGAAATGGGTTTCATATTTCAATTATTAATTATGTCACTTTTAAAAAGTATCTCCCAGAAGGTAAAAATAAAAAACACTTACAAAACTAGTCAGAATTTAAAGAGATTCATACCTAAATTTTCAAAAAAATGTATTAATTCTAGGTTTCTAAAACCTTTATCTGAATACTCAAAAGTATCTCATATTTTTGGTTTATCTAAAGATTATAAAAAGTAATTTATTAATACGGTCTACACAAAAATGTCACACTAACTTTGAATCTAGAGAATAAGTGTTTTCGTTTTATCCCTTGTCACTACTCAGAAGATAGTCAAGAGAATCAAATGCCACTTTATAGAGAATAAAATTGATTTTAGAAAAAGTTAAATAGGATTTGAGGTAGTAGTAAAATAAAATGATCCGAAGGAAAGAAACGAGATAGATGGAGGAATCTAATCAAACAAAAAAGATTAATAAAAAAATCACTGACGTTAAAACATTCCCAATACCATCTACTTTATTCAAAATCAAAGAAAATATATCTATTGCTACGACTGAATTTTCCAAAGAACAAATCATTAATCAAGCATTTAAACTTCATTCACAAGGAAATATTCAAGAAGCAGCAAAACTTTACCAATATTTTATTGATCAAGGGTTTTGTGATCACAGAGTTTTTTCTAATTATGGAGTCATCTTACAAAATCTAGGCAAATTACAAGATGCAGAATTGTCAACTCGCAAAGCAATTGAACTCAATCCTGATTACGCAAAAGCGCATTCCAATTTGGGAAATATATTGAGATGTCT
>QCJR01000015.1 GCA_003215895.1 Prochlorococcus sp. AG-409-D14 | reverse complement strand
TCACAAGGAAACATTCCACAAGCAATAAAATATTATCAATATTTTATTAATCAAGGATTCAAAGATTACCGAGTTTTTGCTAATTATGGAACAATATTAAAAGGTCTTGGTAAATTAAATGACTCAGAATTATTTACTCGCAAAGCGATTGAACTTAATCCTAATTTCGCCGTTTCGCATTACAATCTTGGAATCATATTAAATAATCTTGGCAAATTAAAAGAAGCAGAATTATCTACTCGCAAAGCAATTGAAATTAAGGCTGATTACGCAGAAGCTCATTTCAATCTGGGAAATATATTGAATGATGTTGATAAATTAAAAGAAGCAGAATTATCATACCGCAAAGCGATTGAAATCAAACCTGATTTCGCAGAAGCCCATTCCAATCGAGGAAAAATATTGAACGATCTTGATAAATCAAAAGAAGCAGAATTGTCATATCGCAAAGCAATTGAACTCAATCCTGATTACGCAGAGGCTCATTATAATCTTGGGAATACTTTAAAAAATATTGGTAAATTAAAAGAAGCAGAATTGTCATTCCGTAAAGCAATCGAACTCAATCCTGATTTTGCTAATGCTCATTACAATCTAGGGAACATATTAAAAGATCTTGGAAATTTTTGTGATGCTATAAATCAATACAAGCAAGCACTAAAATTGAACAATCAATTATCATTACCGAAGACTGCTTTAATTGAAGCCAAACGCTCTATATGCGATTGGAGTGATGAAGACACTCATAACATATGGCTTAAATCAGTTGGTATAAAAGGAGAAGCTATTCTTCCCTCATTTGAATTATTGTCTTTAGAAGATAATCCTTTAAAACATTTAAAAAGATCTAAAAAATTTTTTAAAGAAAGATATGAGCGACCAAGTAAAAATATTAATTCTTCTAAAAAAAATATAATTAATATAGGTTACTTCTCTGCTGATTTCCGAACTCATCCAGTAATGCAACTCATTGCTCCTCTCCTTGAGCAGCATGATAAATCTAGGTTCAAAATATACTTATACTCATTTGTGCCAAAAGAAGATGAATATACTGAAAGAGCAAAAAATTCTGGATGCATATTTAGAAACATAAACAACTTAAATGATATTGAAGCGGTTGAATTAGCAAGAAATGATAAGTTAGATTTTGCAGTAGATCTTATGGGTTATACCAAGCATCATAGATTTTCTATATTTTCTTATAGAATCGCACCTATTCAAATAAACTATTTGGGATATCCAGCTTCTAGTGGATCTAAGATTATTGATTACATAATCGCAGATAAGGTTGTTATTCCAAATAGGAATGAAAAATTTTATACTGAAAAGGTAATTCGGATGCCGAATTGTTATTTATGTACTGATGACAAAATAAAAATAGATAATAGACCTATTTCCCGAAAAGATTTCAACCTACCTGATAAAGGATTTGTATTTACCTGCTTTAATAATAATTATAAAATCACGCCAAAGGAGTTTGATATTTGGATGAGATTGCTCAAAGAAACAAAAGGAAGTGTACTTTGGTTGAAAAAGCCAAATAAATTGGCAATTGAGAATTTATATATAGAAGCAGAGAAAAGAAATGTAGACCCAAAACGATTAATCTTCGCAAATAGCGTTCCATTCGAATTGCATTTAGCAAGACACTCTCTTGCAGACCTAGGACTTGATACTTTTAACTTTAATGGTCATAAAACGACTTTTGATGCGTTATACGCTGGATTACCAATCTTAACTAAATTGGGAGAAAGCTTTGCAGCGAGAGTGTCATCCAGTCTATTAACTTCAATAGATATGCCAGAACTAATTACATGTGATGAAACGCAATATGAAGAAACAGCCTTAAGACTAGCGAGTAATCATATTGAACTTATAAAATTAAAATCTAAACTAGAAAAAACAAAAAATAAATCATCACTTTTTAATTCAAAATTATATACTCAAGATCTTGAAAATATTTATATTAATCTATTTAAAAAAGTATTTTAACCTACGAGGTTAATAGTGTTAAAGTAGTTAGGTTGATTTTTTCTTAATGATTACTGAAAAATTATCTGAAGAGATCTGGAGAACCTGTGTAGATTCAATTCCAATATTTGGTATAGATATGATTATATTTTCCCGAAAATATGGAGTATTAATGGGACGCAGAATTAATAATCCTGCAAAAGACAAATTTTTTGTACCAGGTGGACGAGTTTATAAAAACGAAAGTATTATAGACGCTTTTAATAGAATATTACTAAGTGAAACAGGATTAACTTTTTCCTTTAATAAAACCACTTCAATTGGTTTATACGAACACTTTTATAATGTTACATATTGGTCCACTTCAGAATGCAGTACACATTATATTATAGAAGCAAGATTAATAGAAATTGACCCAGAAAATATTAAACTAAATATAAATTTAAATGAGCAACATTCAGGTTTCGAATGGATTTCTATAAAAGATACACAGTCAAATTCTATTCATTCCTATTCAAAGATATATTTAAATAAAATTAAAGAGCTAAAAGCTTATTGAAAAATTTATTTAGAAAATCTCAATTCAATATAAATCTCATATAAAATTGTAGGGTTCTGCAATTTTTTTAAATTCAGTACATATTCTTTGAACATCGTTTTTATCTATGTCTGCATTAATTGGAAGATAAATTCCATATAAATGAATTTGATCAGCATATTTTAGAGCAGTACTTTTCCCATTATATTCCTTCCAAAATGGTTGTTGACCAATACTCCCAGCGATAAGTGGTCTACTTTCAATATTTTTATTCTTCAAATGAATCCAAACATCCTCAGGATTTTTAACTAAAGTAGCATAGGCAAAACTTGAAATAAAATCGTTGGATGATTCTTGACACCAAAAGTTCGAAAGTTCTTCCCTATATTTATTAAATAGAATTGAACGCTTTGAACAATATTCATCTAAAATGCTCATCTGCATCAAACCCAAAAATGCATTCAATTCAGTAGACCTTAAATTATAACCAGGAAAATAAAATGTATATAAATCTCTAAAGTCTGAGATATCGTATTTTGATCTTAAATTCTTCTGAAATTCAACATCAAAGTTTCTTCCCCATCCATGAGCCCTTAATGACTTGCTTATTTGATTAAACTCATAATCATTACTACAAAGGCATCCTCCCTCAATTGTAGAAATATGATGACCATAAAAAAATGAAAATGTTGATGCAAGACCAAATGATCCTAAGCATTTACCATCAAAAGTAGAACCTAATGATTGGCAATTATCCTCTAAAAGACGTATATCAAATTCTTCACAAATATCTAGGATTTTCTCAATAGATGAATTATGACCAAGAACATGAACTAAAATCAAAGTTGCAATATCTTCTTCCTTTATTAACTTATATAAATTATCAATATTAATACCTAAATTAATAGGATCAGTATCCAATAGATGAGGTTGATAACCTAATTGAATAAATGGCGATACAGTAGTTGCCCATGACAAGGCTGGGATACCAACTTTTTTATTCCTTAAATCTTTAAAAAGTAGATTTGTATTTGCCATTAACAAATTGGCAGAAGAGCCGCTATTAATAAAGGTTGAATCCTTTACATCGATATATTTTGCAAATAAAGATTCAAATTCAACTACTTTCTCTCCTTGGGTAAGTCTTGGATAGGTTTTAATCCATTCAGATAATCTATCAAGATGTTCTTTAGGAATTGTTTCAGAAGCTAAGCCTATTTTTTTATACATTTTTCAGAAGTTAAAAACATTTAATGAATATCACCTATGACACTCTAAATAATGAGAATAAGTTTTCTTAATTCCTAACTCTAGGTGATGCCTCGGGAACCAACCTAAATCATTTATTTTCTTAACTTCTAATAACTTTTGCTTCATTCCAATAGGTTTACTTAAATTAAATGTAAAAGATCCTTCAAAGCCTAAAATTTTAGAGACTTTTTTATAGTAATCAAAAATCGAATAATCTTCTCCTGTACCTATATTAATTATATGAGGCATTTCCTTTATCTTAGATAAAGAAAACCAAACTGCATCTGCAAAATCTTTGGCATACATAAATTCTCTTCTAACACTGCCATCGCCCCAAATTTCAACTGATTTTTTATTACTAACTTTAGCGTCATGTATTTTTACTATTATTGAAGCAATCAAATGAGAGCGTTTAGGATTATAATTATCATATTTACCATATAAATTACAAGGCATTAAAGTAATATAATTTCTCGAAGCATCTTCTATTCTTAAGTAATCACACAATCTTTGTGCTGCTATCTTGGCTATTGCATAACCTTCATTTGTTGGCTCTAACAAACCATTTAATAAATATTCTTCTTTTAATGGATTAGGTCCATTCTTGGGATACATACAAGAACTCCCCAAATTAATAATATTTTTTACTCCTATGATTGCTGCTTCAGATATTAAATTACAACCTATTTCAAGATTCTCTATTAGAAATTTTGAGGGGTTTGCGATATTTGCATGAATCCCACCAACTAATCCAGCGGCATGAATAATATATTCTGGACTATTAGTATTCAAATAACTTCTTATTTGTTCTCTATTTGTTAAATCTAATTCTTTACGAGATGGAGATAAAACATCATACTTACTGGCATTTTGATGCTCCTTTATATTACGTCCAACCATTCCAGTTCCTCCCGTTAGAAGAACACGCATAATAATTTTGCGAAATTAAATAAAGACTTTCTGGAAAAATCTACTTTTTACAAAGTCCTTAGGCACCAAAACATAGCACTAAAAGCCATATGAATTTTCTATTCGTCATTATTTCATTAAAATAATCTCTTACTAACTATAAGAAAGAATTTGGTTTTGACTTAATTCCTTGACGATAATAGATTTCTCAATTGATTTTTATACGAAAAATTAAAAGCCAATCAAAGTAATGCAATTATTTGCTTTGCACAGGCAGTAACCTCACTTGCTTGATTATTGATAAGTCCTTTTTGAATACCTTGTTCAAGATTTACGAGTGGTTTCGCCACCATTTGCGGCCGCTCAATATTGATCTCTTCAAAGTCTTGAACAATTAAGTCGATTGCCTTCTCTGAGATTCGCCTCGCTTGCCGTCTACTTAAGCTGTATTTCTCGCCTATTTCGGTCGTTGTAACGGTGCAACTATGACCTTAAGCAAGTAAGTCGGCAGCAAAACCTACACTTAATTCCATCTCTTTTTTATTGGCTTTTTTCATATTCCAGAACTATGCAATGTGGATTCAGCTACATCTGAAGCATGTGCAAACACAGTGCAAACTCAGTAAACAGAAAAGGTATTAGATCCCAAGCTTGATTTTTTCTATTACTGAAAAGGCGGAAGTCATTGCTTCTGCAACAGATAAACATCAGAGTGAATGACTTTAGTCATTTGAGATTTTCTAGGCGTTGCTATTTGGCGTGAATGTATAAGTCTGATCAAACGAATAGGTAGATAAATTAATAATAAAAATAGCTGGAAAACATATTAATTACAATTGAATTACACCTCTTATCTAGCTTCTATTTTTGATGTTAGAGCTAGATTAGCGGCTCTTTGCCTGTCACTTAATTTTTAAGATATAAGTAAAAAATCGTCAAATCTCTAGTCACCGCAATGGATATATTACATTTATTAGAGCTAAATGCCATATCAAAATTGCGCAACATTATGCGCTTTATTTGTTTTTCAGTTCTCTAATATCCAGTTCACTTCAATGCTTTTAGCGGTTTTCAGGGTCTGCATGCCATGCAGGTGCTCTACAAGCTGAAACCATAACTCCAAATCGTTATCATGAAAGTGATTGAAATCAGTCTCAAGCAACGAAAATATTATAATTCACCACTCAAATACACCCAAACACAGCCAGATATACCCAATGCGGGTTAGATTCTTTACTGTAAGCGATATAATAGAAATCATTAGATCCTTTGTAAAACAAATAATTTGCCCGATAGAAAAATGAATCAAAAGCAAGCAGGGTTTGAAGTAAAAGCAATACCGGTACCAGTTGAATCAGGAGAAATCAAAGAAAATCTTACTTTTAATACCAATACTCCTTCTAGACCTTCTAAAGAACAAATAATTAATCAAGCAATACAGTTTCATCTAAAAGGTAATATTCCAGAAGCAACAAAATGTTATCAGTATTGTATAAATAAAGGTTTTAATAATCACCAGGTTTTTTCTAATTATGCAGGGATATTAAGAGGTCATGGGAAATTAAAAGAAGCAGAAATCTCATTACGCAAAGCAATTAAAATCAAACCTGATCTCGCTGAGAATTATGCCAATCTTGGAAAAATATTAAAAGATCTTGGTAAATTAAAAGACGCTGAAATTAATTATTCAAAGGCAATTGATTTAGATCCATATTCTAATCTTGCATTAATGAATAGAGCACAATTATTTTTTGAAAACAAGGAATTTGAAAAAGCATTAAGAGATTCAGATGCCTGCAATACAAAGCTATCAAGAGCATTTTCTCTAGAGATACTTTATGCATTAGGAAGGGTTAAAGAAATTTATGAGAGAATTAAAAAAACTTCTAAATTGGATGAAAAGAATATAAGATTGGCGGCATTATCTTCATTTATTTCAGAACAAGAAAAGAAAGACACCTCCCATAATTTTTGTCGAAACCCACTTTCATTTTTACATTTTTCAAATCTAAAATTTCATCTTAAAAATCATGAGAACTTTATAAAAGAAATAATTGATGAGCTTGCAAATATTAAAACTATTTGGGAGCCTCTCAAAAGAACAACACATGGAGGCTTCCAATCTCCCAATCATATAAATTTGTTTGACAACTCATCTGAGAAGATTTCATATCTTAAATCAATAATATTAAATGAATTAGATTCTTATTATTTAAAATTCGAAAAAAAGTCATGCTCTTATATTCAAAAATGGCCCTGCGATAAGAAATTAAAGGCCTGGCATGTCATTCTCAAGAAGCAAGGATATCAGAGTGCTCACATACATCCTGCTGGATGGCTGAGTGGAGTGATTTATTTAAAAGTAGTTCCCTCGCTGGGGAAGGATGAGGGTGCAATTGAATTTAGTTTAAATGGGCCAAATTATTCCAATCTCAATTCTCCACAATTAATACATCAACCAGAAGCAGGCGATATGGTTTTATTTCCTTCATCCCTATACCACAGAACTATTCCCTTCTCTACAAATACAGATAGGATAGTTATCGCCTTTGACCTGGTACCAGATTGATTACTAGGTTTTTCACACACGATTATTTTATAAGGAATCAGCAGCTAATCCAGCTAGTAAATGAGCGCAATTTATCTCTAAATGAGGCTGAAAATCTAATATTTGCACCTTAAATCAGTCAGCTCCAGGAGGAGAAAGTTTGGAAACTTTAAAAGCTTTATACCTTGAAAGCAGTCCAATCGGAGAAGCAAACCGCCCAAGGATATAAACACCCGATTAAATAATTTACTAATCACTATGGGAAAGGATCCAAAGCCTCGAACTGGTCGAAATGCAATGAGAATCTATGCAAAAGATTAGTTGAAGAGAGCTTCTCAAGACGGCCAAGGTAGGAAGAGGTCATTGCAAGACAAAGACCTAAGACACTTTCTTCTCCCATTACTCAATACTCAGTAGCTCATCTCCCCTAATCGCTTGTGTTAGCAATAGCTTGGTTGTAAAAGATGTAAAAAGTTCGCAGAAGCGTTCGTAAAATCAGAAAATTAAGGTAAAAGAAGCTGAAGGCATCATAGGTCTGAACTACTAATTACTTTCCCTTGCAGGAAGACAACCTCATGTTTGCTTATAGCGTGTCAATTTCTTTGAAAAATTAAAACTTCCTTGCAAGTTATAATCCTAACCAATTGATCCTTTATAAAAAAAATAAATGTGACTGAGAGAAAAATAGATCAAATGAAAGAAGGATCTGAGGTGAAAATAGTCTCAGTTCCATTTGATTTAGGAGAGATTCAAGAAAGTATTAATATCAATCTGAATACAGCCAATATACCTTCTAAAGAAAAAATAATTAATCAAAAACTACAGCAAGGAATTGCAGCACATAAAGAAGGAAAACTTCAGGAAGCGGAAAGTATTTATCGGGCCATCTTGCAATCTCAGCCTACGAACCCAGGAGCCAATCATAATCTTGGCGTATTATCAGTCTCTGTGAATAAAGCTGATGCAGCATTGCCACTATTTAAGACTGCTCTCTCAGCCAACCCCAAAATAGAGCAATTTTGGCTTAGCTACATTGCTGCACTTATCAAAGGAAAGAAAAATGAAATAGCAAAGCAAGTTATTGAACAAGCAAAAAATCAGGGCGTTAATGAAGAGAGATTAAACGCGTTAGAAATGCAGCTGAAACCAACCGCTGCAGAATTAAAGAAGCTCTTGCTGTCTTATCAAAACAAACAATTTGATGAAGCAGAGAGGTTAGCCCTATCCCTTTCCAAAAGATTTCCCAAACATATACTTTCTTGGAAAGTACTTGGGACTTTACTCAAAGAGACTGGCAGAATTATTGAGTCATTAGTTCCTATTCAAAAATCTGTGGAACTGGCTCCAAAAGATGCCTCAGCCCACAGCTACTTGGGCGATACACTAAAAGAGTTGGGCAGATTGGAAGAAGCTCAAGCAAGTTATAAAACAGCAATAACCTTTAAGCCTGACTATGCCCAAGCCCACTGCAACTTGGGCGTTACGCTAAAAGAGCTGGGCAGATTGGAAGAAGCTCAAGCGAGCTATAAAACAGCAATAGTCATAAAG
>QCJR01000014.1 GCA_003215895.1 Prochlorococcus sp. AG-409-D14 | reverse complement strand
ATGTACAAGTTTTAGGAAGTGAGCGTAGCCAACAGCAACTGGTTGATCAAAAGGTTCTCCTGTTCGACCATCCTTAAGAAGTAATTTTCCAGGATCATCAGGGTTATATACCCATGATTTACCTGGCTGCTTTGCCGCCTCTTTTAAGTATGCTTGAACAGTCTGATTAGACATTTCTGGTCCATACATCTCATCAAATGGGACGATTTTAACTCGACAATCCAAATTTGAGGCAGCCCAACCCATTAGAAGCTCAAAGACTTGCCCTACATTCATTCTACTTGGAACTCCAAGGGGGTTAAGGCATATATCTACAGGTGTACCATCTGGAAGATAAGGCATATCCTCTCTTGGGAGTATTCTGCTTATAATCCCTTTATTACCGTGCCTACCTGCCATTTTATCGCCAACTTGGATTTTTCTGCGTTGCGCTACATAGACTCTTACAACCATATTAGCGCCAGGTGGCAGTTCATCACCTTGTTCTCTTGTATAGATTCTGACATCAACTACTCGTCCTCTCTCAGTTGAGGGAACTCGAAGAGAGTTATCTCTTACGTCTCTAGCTTTTTCTCCAAAAATAGCTCTTAAAAGTTTTTCCTCGGGCGGTTGATCTGATTCTCCTTTAGGGGTTACCTTCCCAACAAGGATATCTCCACTTTCGACGAAAGCTCCTATTCGAATAATTCCCATTTCATCCAAATTCCCAAGACTTTCTTCTGATACATTTGGAATTTCTCTTGTTATTTCCTCGGGACCTAATTTAGTTTGACGAGCTTCTATTTCATATTTTTCTATATGGACAGAGGTATATAGGTCATCTTTGACTAACCTTTCGCTAACGAGAATTGCATCTTCGTAGTTGTAACCCTCCCATGGCATGTATGCAATTAATACATTTTGACCAAGAGCTATTTCCCCTCCCTCACATGCCGAGCCATCAGCCAGGACTTGCCCAACAATTACTGGGTCACCATTGAAAACTATAGGCCTATGGTTTAAACAAGTATCTTGATTAGATCTCTGATATTTTTGCAAGTAATGAGTGTGATCATTCCCTTCCTCATCTGTAACTATAATTGCATTCGCATCAACATAAGTCACTGTTCCATTTACTTTTGAAATTGGAACCATGCCAGAATCTCTAGCAACTTGAGTCTCTAAACCAGTTCCAACCAAGGGCCTTTCTGGGCGCAAAAGAGGAACTGCTTGTCTTTGCATATTGGAACCCATTAAAGCTCTATTAGCATCATCGTGTTCCAAGAATGGAATTAAAGATGCAGCTACCGAAATAACTTGAACAGGTGAAAGTTGCACATAATCAACTTGCCCAGGAGAAACCGTTTCAAAATCTTGTCGATACCTAACTGGAACAAGTTCTGCCAATATTTTCCCTTCTTCATCTGTAGCGACATCACCTGGAGCAACCCTACATTCATCTTCTAAATCTGCAGAAAGATAAATAGGATCGCCTTCTTTAATTAATCGCCCGTTTTCTACCTTCCAAAATGGCGTCTCAATAAAACCGTATTCATTTACTCGTGCATGTGTTGCTAAAGAATTAATCAGACCTGCATTTGGTCCTTCAGGAGTCTCAATTGGGCAAAGTCTTCCATAATGAGATGGATGAATATCTCTAACTGCAAAGCCAGCTCTTTCACGTGTTAAACCTCCTGGACCCAAAGCAGAGATACGTCTTTTATGCGTTAATTCTGCTAATGGATTGGTTTGATCCATAAATTGGCTTAATTGACTTGAACCAAAAAATTCTTTTATTGCTGCAACCAGAGGTTTTGGATTTACCAATTGCGCTGGAGTAAGAGAATCAGTTTCTCCAACTGTCATCCTCTCTTTAATTATCCTTTCAAGTCTATTTAAACCAACTCGTACTTGATTTTGTAAAAGTTCACCAACTGATCTAACTCTTCTATTACCTAAATGATCAATATCATCCAAAGTTGCACCACCAACATCTAATTCTAAATTAATTAAATAATCTAAAGTAGAAAGAACATCTTCGTTTGTAAGTGTTCTTACGTTGTCAGGAATAGTTAAGCGTAATTTTTTATTAATTTTATATCTACCAACTCTTCCTAAGTCATATCGTTTTGGATCAAAAAATCTTGTTTGGAGTAGCTGTTGACCGCCACTTACTGAAGGAGGCTCACCCGGCCTTAACTTTTTATAAAGCTCTAACAAAGCTTGATCTTCTGAACTTATACCTTCCTCATTTGCCGCATCAATTGACTTTCTATAAAACTCAGGATGTCGTAATTTATCTATTACATCATTATCTGATAAACCCATAGCCCTCATTAAGACATGAGCATTGATTTTCCGTGTTTTGTCTACACGAACATGAAGTAAATCATTTTTATCAGTTTCAAATTTTAACCAAGCTCCCCGATTAGGAATAACGCTTGCATTGTAAGTTCTTCTACCATTCTTATCTTGCTCATCTTTGAAATAGACTCCTGGACTTCTAACTATTTGATTGACTATTACTCTCTCAGCACCATTAATTATAAAAGTTCCACGTTCAGTCATCAAAGGTAATTCACCTATAAAAACCTCTTGCTCTTTAATCTCTCCGGTTTCTTTATTAACCAAACGACAAGTTACATACATTTGAGAAGCAAATGTTGCGTCTCTTCTTTTTGCTTCCTCTACATCATGCCTAGGGCGTTTAAGCTTATATTCTGATCCTATGAAATGTAATTCAAGCTTACCGGTATAGTCTGTAATAGGAGAAAAATTGTCTAATTCTTCAATTAAACCTTTATCCAAAAACCACTTAAAACTTGATCTTTGCACCTCAACCAGATCAGGCAGATATGTAGCTGCTTTGGCTACCTGAATCGCGCTTCTGCTCATTCGAGAACCTGCGTTTATATGTAGAGGACGGGGTTTATGTCTTGTCCTTTAGGTCAATAAATGATCTTTACTAAGAAAAAAAACAAAAAACAATCTCCTAAAAGACTGATATTTGAAATTGAATTTACTTAATCAACGAACAAACTGACTCAAAAGGTAGAACCTTAAAGGGTTAAGCGCAGATACCACGCCTTAGCAAGACAATAAATAACTCTACACTTAAATCAGAGAATTAACTAGAGGTAATTCTGATATTTAAGGCAACGCAAACAATTCCCTGGCGTTTTGAGTAGTTTTTTCAGCAATTTCAGAGAAACTTTCACCTCTAAGCTCTGAAATTTTATCTACAACGTGCCTTACGAAAGAAGGTTCATTCCTTTTCCCTCTATGAGGAACTGGTGACAAAAAAGGACTATCGGTTTCTACTAGAAATCTACTTTCTGGAACTTCTTTAGCACATTCATGGATATCAATAGCGTTTTTGAAAGTTACATTTCCGCTGAAGCTTATGTAAAAGCCAAGATTAAGGAACCCTCTCATCTCTTGGACATTACCACTCCAGCAATGCATAACACCTCTCGGGCAGCAACCATTTTCAGACAGCTTAGAAAAGACCTCTAACATTTGTTTTGCTGCATCTCTGCAATGAACAATTACTGGCAAATTCAATTCAAAAGCCAAGTTTAATTGCGGCAATAAAATTGAAAGCTGCTCATTCAAGTTCTCTGCTTTAAAAAGATCTAGTCCTAATTCTCCTATTGCAACAACTCTACTGTCATCAATAGCTGCCTTTTTTAAAACACTTAAAGTATCAGGCTCCCAATGATGTACATCCAAGGGATGGACTCCTACTGCATATCTCACCTCCTGAAATTGATCAGCTATTGATTTAATAGCAGGGATCTCAGAGGGCTCTACGCAAGCATGTAATAAAGCTTTAACACCTTGAGCTCTCCACCTCTCTGCAACCTTTTCTCTATCTTCATTAAAGTTAGAGAAGACGATATGACAATGACTATCAATTATTGAACTTTTGGAGTCGCTCAAGATGAAAATTAAATTTCTTTAGTAGGTAAATCTTAGTTTATTTATTCTCAAACAACTTCTTTCAAAGCTTTCTTAAGCGCAACGCTAAGTCTAGATTTCTGATTGGCTCCTGTGTTTTTATGCAAAACACCTTTTTTAACTGCTTTATCAATTTTGCTAAAGGCTAAATTAAATGCTTTTTGAAGATCTGCTTTGGATTCATCACCAGGTTCTTTTTCAAATATTCCACAAGCTACAAAGCATCTCTTCATTAAAGTGCGAACTGTAGATTTGTAATTTTTGTTTTCAAGGCGGTTGCGTTCCGCAATTTGAATTCGCTTTTTAGCTGAGTTTGTATTTGCCACGGAGGCTTAGTGTTTTAGTCTTATGTTAATCCACACTACCTCAAGACCATGAAGAAGATCTACATAAATCAAAATTAAGGCATAAGATAACCAAATTGAACCAATAGCCAAAAGTTCATGACGCAAGCAATTAATAAAAATGAGGTTCAACAAACCCCTTCAAAAAAATTGGCCATAAAAAAAGCTTATGGTATTGATCAGGCTCTCTTAGAGCTCAAGAAAATTACTAATAGAACATCTGGCAACGTTCAAGATAGAGCTATAAAGGTCGTTGAAGATATTCTTAAAAATGTCAGTGAAAGAGGGGATGAAGCACTTAAAGAATATACTTCTCGCTTTGATGGATTTTTAGCGGAAAATTTTCAAGTTCAATCAGATCTAATACTGAAAGCTTGGGAAGAGACTCCAAAGGAGTTAAAAGAATCACTGCTATTGGCAAAGAAAAGGATTGAAAAATTTCATAGTCTTCAGATACCGAAAAATATCACTTATACCGGACCCCATGGTGAATTACTTGGGCGAAGATGGACCCCTGTTGAAAAGGCAGGAATATATGTCCCTGGAGGCAGAGCCGCCTATCCAAGCACCGTCTTAATGAATGCTATTCCTGCTTATGTTGCAGGAGTTAATCAAACTATCATGGTTTCTCCAGCCAACTCTAAAGGGGAGTTAAACCAAACCGTCTTGGCTGCAGCACACATTACAGGCATTAACAAAGTTTTCCGTATTGGAGGCGCTCAAGCTATTGGAGCACTTGCTAATGGAACTGAATCAATTCCAAAAGTAGATGTAATTACTGGGCCAGGGAATATTTATGTAACTTTGGCAAAGAAAAAAGTTTATGGAAAGGTAGGTATTGATTCTTTAGCTGGACCAAGTGAGATCCTAATAATCGCAGATCACTCAGCTAAATTAGAACATGTTGCATCTGACATGTTAGCTCAATCTGAACATGACCCTTTAGCCTCAGCAATACTAATAACTACTAATAAAGAATTAGCGGAAAAATTACCATTAGAAATTGAACTTCAATTAATTAATCATCCAAGATTAAAAATATGCCAAGAATCAATTTCAAACTGGGGTTTAATAGTTCTTTGTGATGATTTAGAAACTTGCGTAAAACTAAGCGATCATTTTGCCCCAGAGCATCTTGAATTACTTGTAGAGAACCCAAAGGAATTATCAAAAAGTATCAAAAATGCTGGTGCAATATTTATGGGCCCATGGAGCCCAGAAGCTGTAGGGGATTATCTTGGGGGGCCTAATCACACGCTGCCCACTTCAGGGACTGCAAGATTTGCTGGCGCTCTTGGTGTAGAAACTTTTATGAAAAATACTTCCCTTATAGATTTTTCAAAAGAAGCATTTAAGGAGAATAAAAATGCAATTGTGCATTTAGCTAATAGCGAGGGGTTACATAGTCATGCAGAATCAATACGAATTAGAGATACTAAATCTTCATAAGTGATTCGACACTCACTACATCATTTTCTACTTTTCCAACTAACACTTCATCTGTGAGATTTACAAAAAGTCCATTTTCAAGTACACCCGGAATATTGTTAATTTGACTTTCTAATAGTTCAGGCTGGTCAATACCATTCTTAAAAGTTAAATCAAGTATTAAGTTTCCCTGATCAGTAACTATAGGTCCAGCCTTTTTCTGGGCCATTCTTAGATTCCCCTCTCCTCCAAGATTTATTAATGTTGTTTGAACCTGTTTCCAGGCAGAAGGAAGAACCTCTACTGGCAATTTAAAATCAAGGTTTAATTTTTCGACAAGTTTTGTTGAGTCAACAACAACTATAAATTTTTTAGCCAACGCGGCAACTAGTTTTTCCTGCACATGACAAGCTCCTCCACCTTTAATTAGTTGAAATTTGGGATCAACCTCATCAGCGCCATCAATTGCAAGGTCAATTTCTGAGACTGAGGAAAGAGATTTAAGTGGTATACCTAATTCAGAAGCAAGAACCTCACCCTGAAAAGATGTAGTGACTCCAACGATATCTTTAATTTCTCCTGATTTTATTTTCACTGCAAGTGCTTCAATCATTAGGGCTGCCGTAGAACCAGAGCCAAGGCCAAGAATCATCCCGTTTTGAATTTGTTCTACAGCAGCCTGAGCAACTGCTTGTTTCATCTGATTTTGGAGATCCATTTAGTCGTACCTTTTCGAAAGACAGTAGCAAGATTTTCAGCTAATTCCAGGTAAAGCGGCAGGCTTAATAGAAAGATTAATCTCTTTATTATTTCGAACAACTTCCAATTTAAATGGCTCACCTATTTGAGCATTCTCAACTTGCATCAGTAAAGACCTAGGATCATTAATTTCATTTCCCCCTGCATTAATAACAAGATCACCCCGTTTTAAGCCACCTTCTTCTGCTGGACTTTGAGGAATAACAGATTGAACAAGAGCTCCTGAACGTTCAGGTAAGACAATCAATGCATTTGGATCTTGATTATGCTCTCTAGCTATTCTTTCATTCAGTAAAACCAACTGAGCTCCTAGGTAAGGATGAATAACCTCACCATTCGTGAGCAGTTGATCGGTAACTTTTGAAGCAAGATTTATTGGGATTGCGAATCCAAGTCCTGCACCAGGGCCCGATCTAACCAAAGTATTTATTCCAATAACCTCTCCATTTGAATTTATCAATGGTCCGCCTGAATTTCCAGGGTTTATTGCTGCGTCAGTTTGGATTAAATCCAATCTCTTATCAGAAAAGCCAAGAGTATTAATGTCTCTATGCAGACTACTGACTATACCAAGCGTGACAGTACTCTCAAGACCGTAAGGAGTTCCAAGAGCAATTGCCCAGTCTCCAACTTGAATATCTTCTGAATCACCCAATTTTGCGCTTTCTAAACCAGGAAGTTCTTTAAATTTCACCAAAGCCAAGTCTGTAACTTGATCAGTTCCAACAACTGTTCCATCCACTTGATTTCCATTTTGAAGAGTGATAATCACATGATCGACTCTCTCCACCACATGAGCATTGGTGAGAACCAACCCAGAGCTGTCGATTATTACCCCAGAACCTTGCCCCCTTTCTTTTTTTGGGAAAGTTCCTAAATCTCCTAAAAGATCTCTTAGCAAAGGGTCTAATAAATCAGATTCAAATTCATCTGTTTGAAGTTCTCTTTCAATATCAATTCGTACTACAGATGGTGAAACTCTACTAGCCACATTGGCAACGAAGCTATGATTTTGGCTGTCTTGGAAATCTTCTAAAGCAAATACAGATTTTGGCCCCAGCAAAAAGCAAAAAAATATGGAGAAAAGGAACAATTTAATCCAAAATATCCTCATAATTTCTAACTTTCTGAAGCTCAGCATAACCAATCTATTCTTCTTAGAAAGAATAAAGTAGATCACTGCAAAATAAGAAGAACATGATTTTAGAGGTAACCGAAACCTTTATCTAGTAATATTTAGAAGCCTGACGGTACCTCTTTCAATAGGGGCGGGTCAAAACTTAAACCGCTCGGGCTTTCTGCCCGACTTCGACACTGCCTTTTGTCTAATCAAACCGTTTCAGAATTGAAAGTTCTTACAACAAAGTCAGCTACTAATTATGGCTTTGAAGTAACTAATTTTAAGATGTTCACACATCTAAACCCCTTATCAATTCAGGTAAATATCCGACATAAAAATCCTGAAAAGAAAGTCACTATTGATGACTGTTCTATTCTTAGTCAAAATATTGATGAAGCTATCCAAGGTTCTTCAATACTTGATCAACCTTTCAATCTTGAAATAAGCAGCGAGGGAATTGGTGATTTCTTAACTGAAGAAAAAGATTTTCTAATTTTTAAAGGTTTTCCTATTGAAGTTACTTATCAGGATTTAAAAAAAATTGAACAACAAACAAATGGTTTGCTTCTAAAAAGGACAAAGAATGAGCTACAAATAAATCAAAAGGGGAAAACTCAACGAATCCCAGTCGAAGACGTTATTAAGGTCCGACTCACAACACCCTCCGGTTAAAATTTAGATATCAATTATCTAACCCAATCATTCTCATCTCTATATCCCATCATCGATGGCTCTTGTTCTACTCCCAGGCTTAAATAACTTAATTGAAGACATTAGTGAGGAAAAAAAACTTCCATCACAAGTTGTCGAAGCTGCTTTGAGAGAAGCACTTCTAAAAGGTTATGAACGATATCGAAGAACTCTTTATTTAGGAATCAGCGAAGATCCTTTTGAAGACGATTATTTTAGTAATTTTGATGTTGGTTTAGATTTAGAAGAGGAAGGTTATAGAGTTTTGGCTAGTAAAATAATAGTTGAAGAGGTTGAAA
Organism: Prochlorococcus sp. AG-409-D14; assembly: GCA_003215895.1. Taxonomy (GTDB): domain Bacteria; phylum Cyanobacteriota; class Cyanobacteriia; order PCC-6307; family Cyanobiaceae; genus Prochlorococcus_B. The sequence continues at coordinate 541 of QCJR01000014.1, read as the reverse complement.
GTGATGATCATCAAATAGCAATAGCTGAAGTAATGCAAGTTGCTGATGATGCACAAGTTGGAGATACCGTAGTACTGGATGTGACTCCAGAGAAAGAAGATTTTGGAAGAATGGCTGCAGCTACAACCAAGCAAGTTTTAGCCCAAAAATTAAGAGATCAGCAGAGAAGAATGATACAAGAGGAATTTGCTGACCTTGAAGATCCAGTTCTAACTGCCAGAGTAATTAGATTTGAAAGGCAGTCTGTAATCATGGCAGTAAGTTCTGGTTTAGGTAGACCAGAGGTAGAAGCAGAGCTTCCAAGACGAGATCAACTGCCCAATGATAATTATCGAGCAAATGCAACATTTAAAGTATTTCTTAAAGAAGTTAGTGAAATTCCCAGGAGAGGGCCTCAACTTTTTGTAAGCAGATCAAATGCAGGCCTCGTCGTCTATTTATTTGAAAATGAAGTTCCTGAAATTCAAGAAGGTTCAGTGCGAATTGTTGCTGTTGCTCGTGAAGCAAATCCACCTACAAGAGCAGTAGGGCCAAGAACAAA
>QCJR01000013.1 GCA_003215895.1 Prochlorococcus sp. AG-409-D14 | reverse complement strand
TTCCAGTTTTACTGGTGAAGACATGCTCTACATGGGTATGGAGACTGGTAATGCTAGTGGTCCATTAGCAAGCATGGATAGTTCAGTCGGTGGCACTGGTGCTATCACATTGCATTCTTTATATTATGCCTTCCCTATTGGAGATCTTTCTGTAACGGCTGGTCCTCTAGTTGACCAGGATGATGTTGTTGCTGCAACAACCTCTGCTTACTCAGATGCTTTTAGACTAGGCAGCATGCCTTACTCTTTAGCTGGTAGCGAAACTGGCCCTGGAATTGGTGTTGCTTACTCTGGTGACAACGGCGTAGTTGCTTCTGTTAGCTTCGTCTCTGTTGGTGGTGCTTCCTCAACAGTAGGTATTGGTGCTGATGACGGTGATGATGTTTCAACGTTCACTCTTGGCTATGACGGTGATGGATTTGGTGGCGGTCTTGTAATCGCTTCCAATGACGGCGAAGCAGGGACAGCTGGATACGACACATTTGGTGGAGGTATCTATTACAGCCCTGAGTCAGTCCCTGCAACAATCAGCGTTGCCTATGACACAACAGATCCAGAAACTGGTGCTGATGCAACCGACTTGTTCGTTGGTGTTGACTACGAGGTTGGTCCAGGGACATTAAGTGCTGCTTACAATTCAACTGATATTGATGGTAGTGACTCTTTGGATTCAACTGGATTTGAAGTTTCTTATAGCTACGGTCTAAACGACTATGTTTCAATCACAGCTGGATTCTTCACAGTAGAAGATACAAGTACTGGTGATGACGACAGCGGTGTAGTTGCTGAAACTTATTTCAGCTTCTAAGTCTCAGGATCAAACCAAAAAAGCCTCCTTTTAATAAGGAGGCTTTTTTAATCATATTATTCAATTAGTTTATTATTTTTTTTCAGAAAAATATTTGACTTTATTTGTGCTTCATAGGCATCAAGTTTGTCTAATCTAAGCATATCTTCGTAGGGTTCAGGTTTACTTTTCTTAGTTTTTCTCATTTTATTTATAGGGATCAAAATTTCAGTTTGATTTTATTTTTTATGCATTAAAATAAGAAGCTAAAACCCTATCTCTACTAGCTTTAAACCATCTCATTTGATGAGTGATACGATGCCCATTTGGATACAAATAATTAATATTTTCATCTAGTATTTCCTTTTGGTTTCTATGAACTATATCTTGATAATTATCATCACTATTTTGATTTAATTTCATAAGAAATATATTAACTAAACTATTTAAAACATGAAATCCATGAATTGACGTCCATCACGAACAAAATGATGATTCCAAAACGAAGAGGTCTAGCAAAAAGAGCATTAACTACATAAAACTTTAAAATTAGTTACTTATTTAAATTAATTCCCAACAAATAAAAAAGGCAGCTAACCGAGCTGCCTTTTTTATTTAAAATCAATTCTATTTCTTTAGAGCTTAAAAATATTTAAAAGGGAAAAATATCTTATCAGGTCCCGCAAGCATCACTGAAGCAGCAATAAGAGCAGTAACTACTTGAACACCAATAAATTGTTTTTGAAGGTACTTATAAGAGCCTGATTCAGTCAGCTCAACTGCTGGTTCATTCTCAGGTAATCCATAATAATAAATTTGAGAGATCTGAAAAAAGATAACTAAACCAGCAATTGCAGCCAAGGGGTTAAATCCACCAAATGTGATTGTAGAGAAAGGGATCGTTGGGTAAAGCATTAAAAAGCATCGCTTTTAACTGCTAATCATTACAGCATTAATTCTAGAAAATGCTTCAATCGCTAATAGACTGAAATCTTAAATTAATTAAATTCTGAAAAATCAATAATCAAGATCTTGATAGTTTCTTTAGTGAATTAATAAAAAAATTGAAAATCTAGTTAATTATTTTTCGGTCTTGCTTTTGTAACCCTGATGGCTCTACCCATCCATTCAACATCTTGAAGATCATCAATCGCTTTTTGTTCTTGATCATCATCGGCCATATCAACAAAAGCGAAACCTCTTTTCCTTCCAGTTTCTCTTTCTAATGGCAGCTTACAATTAGTGACTTCACCATAACTGCTAAACACACCAACAATATCTTCTACCTCAGCGTCAAACGAGAGATTCCCGATGTAAATAGTCATTGGATAACGGACCTATGAAGTAAAAATGAATGGTCCGAAAAGGGGAAAACCTCAATGATTTGACTAAAAATCAAAACTTGAAGAAAGCTATTTGGATAATTCAAAAAATATACTAGATCTTTTTGAGTTAAAAAGGTCAAAACAAAAATATGCTTTATCGTCCTGTAAAATTATTGAATAACATTTTTTAATCTTTTTGACTCAAGTAACAGTTGGAGAAAACGAAGGCATTGAATCAGCACTTCGCCGTTTTAAACGTCAAGTTTCCAAAGCCGGCATCTTTGGAGAGTTAAAACGCCTGCGTCATCATGAAACGCCTGTCGAAAAATATAAGCGTAAATTGCAACAAAGACGCAGAAGCAGAAGAAGATAAACAAAATCAAAATTCAAATCAAAACTAAATTTCAAGACTCTTATTAGCCTGATCAAATGGAAAGAGAAAACTGTTGGGTTTGGTTCAAGGGTTCACTCAAAGAGGGAGGATCTTGGAAGGGAGGTTTTACTTGTAAAAAAGATGCAAATCCAGGGGTTCTGATTCAAAATCCGGCATACACACAATGTCGTGTACCAGATTGGCGCATAAGCACTAAAGAACCTTTAGACAAATACAAAGGTCCAAAAATACCAGAAAACCCTATTTGGAAAATTTTATAAAGTTAATAAGATTTATTTAATTATTTCTTTACTATATTTCTAATTAGAATTGATAAGAGGAGCTAAATACCTAACCACAGCTGGAGTGATTAATAAAACTGCTATTAATCTAAATGCATGAATTGCTGCTACTGCAGCTCCTACTCCTAGCTCTGCACCCACCAGGCTCATACCAAGAGTTCCTCCCGGAGCAGAGCCTAATACAGCTATTAAAGGATCAATTCCAAATAGACGTACTACTAGAAATCCAACAACTAGACCAGTAAGAATCAAAGTAATAGCAATCAAAATAGCTGGTTTCCAAAGTGTTTGTAACTCTGCGAGAGTTTCCTTGTTAATACCAGTACCGATAACAGTGCCTACACCTATTCCAAGTAAAGTTTTGGTACCCATGGGCCATTGGGCAGGTTCAAATTGACCACTTATGCTTAAGCAGCCTGCTGCCAAAATAGAGCCAAGTAGAGGAGCTGCAGGGATGCCACTGAGAAGCATCAAACTTCCTAGAGCAGCTCCACTTAGAATGTATATGACCAAAGTCATAGGAGGATTCATAATCCAAGCATTAAATCTATATCCTTAGTCTGATCTATTTTTTGTGTTTTAAACCAATTGGTCAATATCAATTTTAAAAGCTTCTTGAAAAACTTTTCATTTCAATTAAGTTATTAAATTACTGCCTACAAAGAATATAAAAAAGGCCGCTGCAACTAAGTTTTGACTGGATATGGAATAGAGTTGAATTTTCTCCCTTTTAACTATTAATCTAATTTTCAATCAAAAAGGTCAACAAATTGTTAGTGTTTATGTCTAAATGATTATTTTTTTATCATAAGATGTCCTAATGAAAGCAAATTTGACTTCTGAATTAAAACTTCTTGGACCTAAATCAGAGGTTAAGATCTTGTATATCAGACTACCTTGTAATCCTATTTTTCCAATTGGACCAATTTATTTAGCTGATCATGTTCATAAATGCTTTCCAAAGATTAAACAACTAATTGTAGATTTAGCTTCATTACCGATTTTAGATGTCGAAAGAATACTTATAAATACTATAAGAAATTTTAAACCTACACTTTTAGTTTTCTCATGGAGAGATATACAAATTTATGCCCCTGTAGATGGCAGAGGAGGAAATCCATTACAAAATTCATTTGAAGTTTTTTATGCTCGAAACCCTTTCAAAAAAATTCGAGGTGCTTTAGGTGGTTTTCAACTCTTAAAAAGTCATTATGGAGAAATATGGAGAAACCAAAGATTAATCAGAAACGGGTTGAAATGTGCAAAGAAATACAATCCAAATGCTAATCTAATATTAGGTGGAGGGGCTGTTAGTGTTTTTTACAATCAATTAAAAAAATCACTTCCTAAAGGTACTATTATTTCACTGGGAGAAGGCGAACTATTAATAGAAAAATTAATAAGAAATGAATCGATTATTGATGAAAGATGTTTTGTAGTAGGTGAGTCTCCTAGAGAAAAACTTATCCATGAGAAACCAAATTCTATAACTAAAACTGCGTGTGATTATGGCTATATAAAATCTATCTGGCCTGAATTTAAATGGTATTTAGACGGTGGTGACTTTTACATTGGAGTTCAAACGAAAAGAGGTTGTCCTCATAACTGCTGTTATTGCATTTACACTGTTATTGAAGGTAAAAAAGTAAGAATTAATCCAGTAAGTGAAGTAATTAAAGAAATTAAACAACTTTACGAGCTTGGTGTTCGCGGCTTCTGGTTTACAGATGCTCAATTCATTCCTTCAAGAGGACACATTCAAAATGCAAAAGATATTCTTCAAGCTATCTATGATGAAGGTTTGCATGATATCCATTGGGCCGCATATATACGAGCTGACAATTTAGATGAAGAATTAGCTGAATTAATGGTTCGAACAGGAATGAGTTATTTCGAAATAGGAATAACTTCTGGATCCCAAGAACTAGTTAGAAAAATGAGAATGGGATACAACTTAAAAACCGTTTTGAAAAATTGCGAACTTCTAGCAAAAGCAGGTTTCAAATCACAGGTTTCTGTGAACTACTCATTTAATGTTATAGACGAGCGTCCAGAGACAATAAAACAAACAGTTGCTTACCATAGAGAATTAGAGAAAATTTTTGGTGCAGATATTGTTGAGCCTTCTATATTTTTTATAGGACTTCAACCACATACCTCATTAGAAGAGTATGGGCTGAAAAAAGGTTTATTAAAGCCTGGATATAACCCTATGAGTTTAATGCCTTGGACTGCTAGAAAACTGCTCTGGAATCCAGAGCCGATGGGAAAAGAATTCGGAAGAGTTTGCTTAGAAGCCTTTGATTCAAATCCAAATGATTTTGGGAGAACTGTCATGAACTTATTAGAGAGAGATTACGGGATTTCATCTTTAAATGATGCATTAACTGTCGAGGCTAAAAATCGTCCCGTTCTCGCAAAAAGCCTTCGTTGAAAAAATATTGTAACTAATAAAATTGTTATGCCAATAAGGCTACCAACGGGGTTCACCATGTTTTTGCTTGGTCCTAACAAAAAATATGGTGTATCAATAGAAAAAATAACCATTCCCGAATCAAATAGATACCAAATACCAACTAATCCTCCATGCAAACCTATACATCCCAATAAAGAGCCTCTATCAATAGTTCGTCTTAAAGTTAGAACTAACCCAAGAAGAAACAAACCAGTAAAAAAAGGAATTAATGCTAATAAACCAATATCAGATCTGTAATGGGCAATACTAAAAATTGTAGATTGCAAAATTATTCCTCGTCTCAAACCAAACAAAAGGACCATTTCCTCCATTAACCAAACTCGAAAAATCAGTTCTTCAGCAAACACAATGCCAACTATCAATAATATTGCATTTAATAATTCAGTGAATTTTATGTTATCAATCCTTTCAACCCAACCGCATGTGAAAAAAAATACAAATAGAATAAATATAAGAAAAATTGAAAACACAAATCCACTCAAAAATATTTTTATTGAAGATAATTGATTCTTAAAATCAAATCCAATTGATAACCATAGATTATTAGTCTTCCATCTAACACTCCCCCAGCTAGGTAGAACACTTAAAAACAATATGAACGTTATTATTGTACCTATAATACTTAAGTTGTTTGAACTAATCTCTGGATTGAATAAATAAAATAAATGACTAGCAATCCATCCAGCAATGTATAAAAATAAAAAAAGAGTTAGTGTAGGTATCCATTGCATCTTTTGATGCAACCATCTATCCCAAAATTTTTTAATTGATGATTTCAGCTTTCTAGTTCTATGGTACTTGTTAGGCCTTTTGCCTTTAAAGATTCAGAATAAAATTCAGCAGGTTCTAAGTCACAAGTAATAACAAGTCCAACACCATTATTATGCGTTTCTAACATTATATTCAAAGCATCCTGTTCACTTAATTGTGGAACTACCTGCCTTAAGCTATCTACTACATAATCCATCGTATTAACTGGATCATTATGAAGTAAAACCTTATATTTGGGAGATACTTTCCTAACTCGCTGAACTTCTCGATCAATAACAGCAGTGTCTCCATCAGTTGCATTTGCAGAATCAACCATAATTAAACTGGCAAGTTGAATAGCACTTTTTAACAAGGAACTTACCATGAGATTACTCATTTAAGTTTCACGATCCTTTGCATGGCTTTTTCGACATTCTCTCTGCTGTTGAAGGCAGACAATCGAAAATATCCTTCTCCCGCAGCCCCAAAGCCACTTCCTGGCGTTCCAACAACATTTGCTTTGTCCAGCAAGAAATCAAAGAAGTCCCATGAGGACATTGTTTCCGGTGCTTTTATCCATGCATAAGGAGCATTGATAGCACCAAAAACTTTAAATCCTGCAGCAGTCAGATTTGCTTTGATTATTTGAGCATTATCCATATAAAAACTTACTAAATTTTTTATTTGTATTTGCCCTTCTCTAGAGTAAACAGCTTCCGCACCTCTCTGAACAATGTAACTTACACCATTGAATTTAGTACTTTGCCGACGATTCCATAAGGACCACAAATCAACTTCTTCTGAACCTGCTTTACCTTTCAAAGACTTGGGTATAACAGTAAAAGCACATCTTGTCCCAGTAAAACCTGCATTTTTTGAAAAAGAACGAAACTCAATTGCACAATCTTTAGCCCCCTCAATTTCAAAAATTGAATGAGGAATAGAATCATCTCTAATGAAAGCCTCATAAGCAGCATCAAAAAGAATCAAAGAATTATTTTCTTTTGCATATTCAACCCAAGAAACTAATTGATCTCTCGTTGCTACTGCACCAGTTGGATTATTAGGAAAACAAAGATAAATCAAATCAAATTTTTCTTTTGGAATTGCTGCCTCAAATCCATTCTCTTCATTAATTGGGATATAACTTAAACCTTTATATTCTCCTTCCGAGTTACATTCTCCTGTCCTACCTGTCATCACATTCGTGTCAACGTATACAGGATAAACAGGATCAGTTACGGCTATTTTATTTTCCTTACCAAGAATATCTAAAATATTACTACTATCACATTTGGAGCCATCTGAAATAAAAATTTCTTCCGCTGAAATCTCACAACCACGAGATACATAATCATTCCTAGATATACTCTCGCGAAGCCATTGATAGCCCTGTTCTGGGCCATAGCCCCTAAAGCTCTCCCTTTTGCCCATTTCCTCAATGGCCGCTTTCATGGCTTCACGACAAGCCAAAGGTAGTGGTTCAGTAACATCACCTATTCCTAGGCGGATCAAATCAGCATTTGGATTATTAGTACTAAATTCTTTAATTCTTCTGGAAATCTCTGGAAAAAGATAGCCTGCTTTTAATTTCAGGTAATTAGCATTAACTTGTACCACTTGAAAATCGCCAAGATTTAATTCAAGGATAATCCCTTAAACACCTTCAAATATTCAAACATAGATGATTTTATATTTTAGAACTTATTTTTTAACAGGATCTCTACCTCTCTATCTCCAGCAATAAAACAATAAGTAATCCTGTGTTAACATAAATAAAGAACTAAGAAACGGGTTTAAGCCCCAAAAGTTCTTTATTAACGTCAGTTTTCTTAAAGGGACACCTAGATTAAACGTTGGCAATCCCAGCGATTTCAACCGGATCATATTTAATTCCCATTCCAACAGTATTCAAAAATCTCTTTAAGTTTGTAAGGCGTTAAAAATTTCCAACAGTTCTATTTGCAGTTTTTCTGCTAATCAATTTTTCTAGCTTAAAAAGCTCAACATTGTATATGCCCCAGCAAATTATCATTGCTGAACATTTGCGAATTGCCGCTCTGCTCACTGATGAGAGAATAGATGAACTAATCGTGGCTCAAGGCAGCTACCAAATCGGAGATATTTTCTTAGGCACGGTTGAAAATGTCCTTCCAGGGATAGATGCTGCTTTTGTCAATATTGGAGAAAGTGAAAAAAATGGTTTTATTCATGTCAATGATTTAGGTCCGCTTAGATTAAAAAAAGCAACTGCAGGAATAACCGAATTACTCGAACCAAAGCAAAAGGTTTTAGTTCAAGTAATGAAAGAGCCAACGGGATCAAAAGGGCCTAGGTTAACTGGGAACATAGCTCTTCCTGGTAGATATCTAGTACTCCAACCTTATGGACAAGGTGTAAATATTTCGAGAAGAATAAGCACAGAAAGTGAAAGGAATCGACTAAGAGCATTAGGCGTACTAGTTAAGCCACCCAGTACTGGGCTTTTAATACGTACGGAAGCAGAGGATATTTCTGAAGAATTTTTAATTGATGATCTTGAGAATCTTCTTAAACAATGGGAGCTGATCCAACAAGCATCTGATAGTTGTACCCCACCAATTCTTTTAAATAGAGATGAAGACTTTATTCATAGAATTCTTAGAGACCATACAGGCCAAAATGTTACACAGATTGTTGTAGATAATAATGAAGCTATCGGTCGAGTGAAAAGTTTCCTTGGAAAAGATAGCAAGGAATTAGCAATCGAATTACATAGCGATTCTCAAAATATATTAGAAAAATATAGAGTCATATCTTCAATTAATGATGCATTAAAACCCAGAGTGAATCTTCCTTCTGGTGGATATATCATTATAGAGCCTACGGAAGCATTAACAGTTATTGATGTTAACTCAGGCTCATTTACAAGATCTGCAAATTCCAGAGAGACAGTTTTATGGACTAATTGTGAAGCAGCTATCGAGATAGCAAGACAATTAAAACTAAGGAATATTGGCGGGGTTATTATTATTGATTTTATAGATATGGATACAAAAAGAGATCAACTTCAATTATTAGAACATTTCACATCTGCTATTAATGGAGACTCAGCGAGGCCACAAATAGCTTCACTTACAGAGCTTGGACTTGTTGAACTAACAAGGAAAAGACAAGGTCAAAATATATATGAATTATTTAGAAAAACTTCTCATAATTCCCAAGCACAAGGAAATCTTCCAATTATAACTATTCAAGATATAAATCCAACAAC
>QCJR01000012.1 GCA_003215895.1 Prochlorococcus sp. AG-409-D14 | reverse complement strand
AGCAAAAACGAGCATCAAGAACTGAACTATTAACGGTATCAGTCTCCTTGAACACTGGGAAGATAGTTGCAATAGCATCTATAGGAATTTTGGCTTCGGCTATTCTTGTGTCTGCAATGGTATTTATTGCTGGGTAATTCAATTTCACGAATATCTATGTGAAAGCAACTATTTTATTCTGACTTTCTGCTAGGTTTTCGTTCTTGTAGTTTTAGATAAATCTAAGCTGTGCTCAAAGAAAGAATCCAGGAGGTTTTCGAGTTCACTAAAAGTGAGTCTCCCTATCGGAAAGCTAATAAAGGTTGGATTAGTCAAGATATATTTTTAGATTTAAGTCCCTCTACTGATACAACTAAACAAACAAACGAGGCTGCTAAAGTAACAATATTTTGGTCTCCAATAAATAGTTTATTATCTAATATTTTTTTTATTATTGTTATAGCTTCAGTAATAGTATTCACCTCTTTATCTTTTTCAAAAGGTAGATTTGATTTGAATTTATTTAGTAAGCCTACGACTATAGATATTGTTAAAGTTGAGGAAAATAAATCTCTAGATATAAGTGGTTTAAAGGATATAGATTCTGCGAATTTATCTATCCAAACAAATATTGAGACACAAGACTTAGATAAAACAAATTTATTAGATAATGATTTAATAAAAGCAGATCAGAAAGTAATAAATCAAAAAATTGATAAAAAAGAGAGTTTAATAAAAAAAAGTCAAACTAATAAAAATATAAAAATTTTAAAAAATAAGAAACCAAAATCAAATTTTATTTGATTTAATTTTGTGATACAAATAAATAATTCTTTGGATTTTTAAAAATTGTTTTATCAGCGAAACTTTTTTTGTTTTTTGGCGTAGTTAGATGCTTTAATCAAAGTGATTTTTATGAGTTTTAAAGGTGTCTGAAGCAAAGGGTAATCAACTCGCAACTATATCTGTTTATTTAAATACACCCATAATAGCCGTGCTTCTGGCTGTTGGATTCCTTTTGGGATCTATTTTATTCGCAGGAATCTTACTTATTGCTAAATAGCTAATTTGTTTAATTCACTGCTAATCGCAGGAAGTAAAAATTGATCTTTGACTAATTCTTTTCCAGTTGTAAAAACAACTGCAAGCATAGGGTTTTGATTAGGTCCTACCCACCATGCGACATCATGGCGAACTTCACTCATTAGTCCTGCTTTGCTCCAAAGCTTAGAAGCCAAAGGTAGACCAGCTCCTAAAAAACCATCTACTTGATTTTCTAAATCTTTCTTGCGAATAACTGGATCGAGAGAGCGTTGAAAAACTGTTTTTAAATTATCGCTTTTTGATTTTGGAAGCATATCAAGAGTCATTAATGATTCAAAGAGCCTGGCACTTCCATCGGTTGTCATACTGTTTCGATTTTCATTTCTTTTTCCATAAAAATCTTTTTCTCTTCCAAAAGGTCCCTCATTCCAAGTCTTTTGACTACAGTTCCAATTTTTCATTTCAGGCCATTTAAGTTCATTTAGCCAGAGGTTAATCAATTGTCTTTGGGTACTCCAAGCTTGATAATTTGACTCATTAAGACATGGACCACTTGTTGTACCTGTTAAAAGATCTAAAATATAACTTGTAGCGTCATTATTGGAGTTAGCGATCATTTCATGTAATGCTCTCCTAAGCTCCTCCGAGTCAACAATTAAGTCCTGTTCTAGCCATACCTGAGTTGCCAATGCATAAACAATTTTTACAACGCTTGCAGGATAAAAATTTTTATTTGAATTCCAGCCTGTTCCATATCCACTAGATGAAGATGGATTTTGCTTGTTATAACGGATGCATGTTATTGCAATATTTTCGTGAAGGTTTGGACGGCCTTCTTTTTCAAACCTATCTATTAGACCTTTTAGGCAATTTGCCATTTCAGGGTCTTGTCGGTAGAACGCCATAGCGCTCGAGAAGAATTTAATATGACCTTAGAGGTTTTGCTAACTAAAGCTTCATTTGTTTTGGGAAGTTTGTGGAAATTGCAAATAAATATTGATGGATTTAAGAGTAAAAATAGTGACGAATTAGTTACACAAGCAAGTATTGGTAGGAGCTTTCAATTGATTGATTGTTTGAAATCAAATTTTGAAAATAAGGAAATTATCGATAGAGTTAAAGTGCGTCTTTTGGAAGATGACTACATTTGTTGGTTTAGATTCTCTGAATTAACACATAATGCTTCAAAAATAGAATCCTGGGAATCAAAAATCTTTACTGAAGAAAAAATTATTTCTAGGATTCCTAGGATATTGTCTTGGACTAAGTCTGCCAAAAATATGAGTAATCAATATTTGTGGGGTGGAACTACAGGCCCAAATTTTGATTGCTCTGGGTTGGTTCAATCTGCTTTTGCAAGTTCAGGTATTTGGATACCAAGAGATGCTTATCAGCAGGAAAAATTCTGTAAAAATGTTGTATTGGATATTGAAGCTTTAGGCGAAGAATTGAAACCTGGTGATTTACTTTTCTTTGGATCTTCTGAAAAATGTACCCATGTGGGATTACATATTGAGAATGGTTTTTATATTCATAGTTCTGGGGTAACTGATGGGCATAATGGAATAGAGATTGACGGTTTATTTCCCCCGAACCTTGGAAAAATTGCTTCTTTTTACAGATCTCAATTTAGATCTGCTGGAAGAGTGATCTCTTGTTATCAGAGTGAAAAACTCTAAAGAAGATTAATTGACCTTTATGAGGAGTTTTGAATGAATTCAAACGTCGCACTATCAATAGTTGTTCCTATCTATAACGAAGAAGAAAGTCTTCCTTTTTTGGTAAGTCAGTTATTAGAAGTTTTACAGCCTATGGAGGAAACTTTTGAATTAGTTTTAGTTAATGATGGTTCATCAGATAACAGCGCAGAGGTGATAAGAAAACTAAGCTTTGAGATACCAGAACTAGTGGGAGTCCTTTTACGTAAAAACTATGGGCAAACTGCTGCAATGGCGGCAGGATTTGATATTTCTTCTGGTGAGATAGTCGTAACACTTGATGGCGATTTGCAAAATGATCCTGCAGATATTCCTTTATTAGTTAATAAGATTAGGGATGGATTTGATCTAGTAAGTGGATGGAGATATCGAAGGCAAGATGCGGCTATCAGCAGAAAGCTTCCATCAAAAATTGCGAATCGATTGATTGGTAAAGTTACTGGGGTTAGACTTAATGATTATGGATGTTCTTTAAAGGCTTATAGGAAAGAAGTTTTGACAGATATGAGATTATATGGTGAATTGCATAGATTTTTACCTGTTCTAGCAAATATTGAAGGAGCTAGAATTACGGAAGTTAAAGTAAATCATAGAGCCCGCCAATTTGGGTCAAGTAAGTATGGAATAGATAGAACTTTTAGAGTTTTAATGGACTTGTTGACTGTTTGGTTTATGAATAGATTTTTAACTAGACCGATGTATGTTTTTGGTTTTGGTGGAATTCTTGCAATTATTGCTAGTTTCATAACAAGTTTGTACTTATTAACTATTAAACTTTTAGGAGAAGATATAGGGAATAGGCCTTTACTTATTTTCTCTTTACTTCTTGCAGTGACTGGAGTTCAACTTTTTGGGTTTGGATTGCTTGGAGAGCTTCAAATCCGCACTTATCATGAAAGTCAAAATAGACCTATTTATCGCATTAGAGATACATTTCGAGGACGAGGAGAAGCTTGAGATTTTTTATTTAAATCAATAGTTTTTCCTTTGTAAGATGAAATGCCAGAAGCAGAAGCAATAACAACTCTATTGTCTGAATCTTTTAACCCTCTTCTTAAAAAAGGTAATGCTCTCTTGTCGTTCCATTTAATAGCAATTTGAATAGCTAATAGACGCTCACTGGGGTTGCCAGAGATTAATTTAGTTAATTGTTTTTTTGTTTCTATTGAATTAGGTGATTGACTAGAAAAAGGCTGTGATTTTTGATTTTTGATTTTTTTTGATTTTTGATTTTTTAAACTGTTATCGATTACCAACGAGGATGATTCTATCTGAGCCTTTGAAAAAGAATCCTTTTGAGATTTGAAAAAAGCTGATGCCTTTGATTGTTTTTTTGAACTCCAAAGGATTAAAGCAATAATTAGAGCTAAACCACCAGCAAAAACTTGATTCATGATGAGAAAATTTGTTTAGTAGTGCATCTTTAAAGAAGATATACGGATTGAACTTTTATGTCATCAATGGGTTTTATTTGGTTTGATTAGATCATAATTCTATAAAATAAAGTTGGATTTCTTGAAATAAGTAATGACTAGTGAACTAGCTTCAAGTTTGCTTCCCGCTATTCTGATTCCGTTAGTTGGAATAATGGGTCCAGCCGTTTTCATTGTTTTGATTGGTAGGTACATAACTGCTACTGAGTAATTTTTTAAAAAATTTAATTTTCTACCAATTCTTTTAGCTCATGACTAAATCTCAAGAAACACTTATGCAAAAGTGGGCTGTGAAAACAGTCTCAGACCCGACAGTTGGCAATCTTCAAACCCCAGTTAACAGTGGTTGGTTTACAAAGATGGTTATTAATAATCTTCCTGTATATAGAGAGGGACTATCGCCAAACTTCAGAGGTTTGGAAACAGGCGCAATTTTTGGTTATTTACTTTTTGGTCCTTTTTCTATGACAGGGCCTCTTAGGAATACGGATTTTGCCTTAACGGCAGGTTTGCTTGGCGGTGTGGGGGCTATACAAATATTGACTGCTCTTTTTATTCTTTATAACGCTGCTGGTAAGGCGCCTAATGTCCAACCTCCTGATGCAACAGTAGCTAACCCTCCTTCTGATTTATTTACTAGAGCAGGATGGAGCGATTTTACAAATGGTTTTTGGTTAGGAGGTACAGGAGGTGTAGTTTTTGCTTGGTTGCTAATTGGTACTTTGCATCTAGATACTGTTCTCCCTTTGATTAAGGAATATCATTTACTTGGAGCTTAAAACCTTTTCTAGAAGAATTTAATTAAAGCCCCTTCTATAAGGGGCTTTTTAATTCTCTAAAATATTGACTTCAATTGGATGATATTTTTTAAAAGCTTTAACTGAGATTAATTTATTTGGTTTTTTTATTGTTCTACGACTAATTTCTTGGTATTAAATGCATTCATTTTGCTTGTAAATATCAATATTAATCTCATAATCTTAGTACCCATAAAAAAAGAACACCGCTTATGAGAGCAGTGTTCTTTTAAATGGAAGCTTGTTAAAGATAGATTTATCCGAATTTACCTGAAGTAGATGCGATAACAAAGGCTCCAAAGGTTACAAAGTTTCCAACTGTGAAATGGGTTAAACCAACTAGTCGTGCTTGAACAATTGATAATGCAACAGGCTTATCTCTCCAACCAACTAAATTAGCTATTGGAGTTCTTTGATGAGCCCAAACAAGAGTTTCAATAAGTTCTTGCCAATACCCTCTCCAAGAGATGAGGAACATAAATCCAGTCGCCCATATTAGATGACCAAATAAGAACATCCAAGCCCATGGAGATAGAGCATTTACACCAAATGGGTTGTATCCATTTATTAACTGAGAACTATTTAGCCATAGATAATCTCTAAACCAACCCATTAAATAGGTTCCAGATTCATTGAATTGAGCTGTATTACCCATCCAAATTGCTAGATGTTTCCAATGCCAATAGAAGGTAATCCAAGCAATAGTATTTAAGGCCCAGAACATTGCTAAATATGTAGCGTCCCAAGAAGAACTATCACAAGTACCACCACGGCCTGGTCCATCACAAGGGAAAGCAAATCCTAAATCCTTTTTATCTGGAATTAGTTTTGTTCCTCTAGCATCAAGAGCACCCTTGATAAGAATCAAAGCAGTTGTATGTAATCCTAGTGCAATCGCATGATGAACCAAGAAATCTGCAGGTCCAATAGGTAAGAAATTGGTTAGCGCATCTGGTCTATTGATCATGTCCATCCAGTAGTGATTACCTGGCATGGAATTAGCAGCTATAGAGGCAGAACTTGATGCATTGGCTAGCAAGGCATTAAATCCATACATCATTTTTCCACTAGCAGCCTGTGCGAACTGTGCAAAAACCGGTTCAATAAGAATTTGCTTTTCTGGGGTACCAAAGGCTACAACTACATCGTTGTGAACATAAATTCCAAGAGTATGGAAGCCTAGAAGCATTGTGACCCAACTTAAGTGGCTAATTAAGGCTTCTTTTGTACTAAGGATTCTTGCTAATACATTATCTTTATTTAGCTCTGGATCATAATCTCTAACAAAGAAAATTGCTCCGTGAGAGAACGCACCAACCATCAAGAACATTGCTA
Source organism: Prochlorococcus sp. AG-409-D14 (assembly GCA_003215895.1). GTDB lineage: Bacteria > Cyanobacteriota > Cyanobacteriia > PCC-6307 > Cyanobiaceae > Prochlorococcus_B. Next base: position 3,283 of record QCJR01000012.1, on the reverse strand, counting down.
TGTATTGATGATGTGTATATAGAGCTGACTGAGTTGTGTAATCCCTTGCGATAAATGCATATGAAGGAAGTGCACCCATATGCTGGGCGACCAAACTACAAGCGACACCTAAAGAAGCTAGTGCAAGTCCAAGTTGAAAATGGAGTGAATTGTTGACTGTCTCGAATAGTCCATTGTGCTTAATACCGAAATAACCCTTATGTGGATCTTTTGGGTGACTTGTATTGTGGGCTTCAACAATTTCTTTAAGGCTATGGCCAATACCAAAGTTAGTCCTATACATATGGCCTGCAATTATAAATACAACTCCTATAGCCAAATGATGGTGAGCAATATCTGTCAGCCAAAGTGATTCACTTTGAGGGTGAAGTCCACCTAAGAATGTAAATATCGCTGTACCAGCTCCTTGAGTAGTTCCAAAAACCGCATCAAGTGAATCTGGGTTTTGAGCATAAGCTCCCCAATTCCCTGAGAAAAATGGAGTTAGACCTTCTGGATGAGGCATAACAGTTAACCAGTTATCCCATCCAACATGTATTCCTCTTGATTCAGGGATAGCTACGTGAATTAAGTGACCAGTCCAAGCAATACTGCTGAATCCAAAAAGAACAGCTAAGTGATGGTTTAACTGAGATTCTGCATTTTTAAACCATGCTAATGAAGGTCTGTATTTAGGCTGAAGATGTAGCCATCCAGCAAACAATAACCAGCAGACAAGGATGTTCATAAAGATTGCACCCTGGAAAAGCTGCTCATTACTTCTCATGCCAATTGTGTACCACCAGTGGTATAAGCCTGAGTAAGCAATATTGACTGGAGAAGTTGCTCCTGCCTGAGTCAGAGCATCAGTAAGACCTTGTCCAAAATGAGGATCCCAAATTGCATGAGCAATTGGACGTGTATGAGTTGGATCTAGAACCCATTGCTCAAAGTTTCCTTGCCAAGCAATGTGAAAAAGATTTCCTGCCACCCAAAGACCAATGATGGCTAAGTGACCAAAATGAGTAGAGAAGAGTTTTTGATATAACTGCTCCTCTGTCATACCGTCATGACTTTCGAAGTCATGAGCGGTAGCTATGCCGTACCAGATTCTTCTGGTTGTAGGGTCTTGAGCAAGACCCTGACTAAAAGATGGAAATTTAGTTGCCATTTTATAAAAGATCAGAGAGGGTCAGCCGAGACCGATTAAGCGAGCGTGGAAGAATGCCCAAGTTGTAGCAATTCCTCCTAGAAGGAAATGAGCTGCTCCTACTGCACGACCTTGAGTGATAGATAGAGCTCTTGGTTGAATAGTTGGTGCCAACTTAAGTTTATTGTGAGCCCAAATGATTGACTCAAATAATTCTTGCCAGTAACCACGGCCACTGAATAGGAACATAAGACTAAATGCCCAAACGAAATGTGCTCCTAAGAACATCAAACCGTACATACTTATGGGTTGACCATAACTTGTAAGGACCTGCGATGACTGAGCCCAGAGGAAATCTCTAAGCCATCCATTAATAGTTATGGAGCTTTGAGCAAAGTTGCCTCCGGTAAGTCCCCATACATCACTTTGCATTTTCCATGAGAAGTGAAAGATAACTACTGATAAGCCGTTATACATCCAGAACAATCCAAGGAAAACATGATCCCAAGATGAAACTTGGCATGTGCCTCCTCTTCCTGGCCCATCACATGGGAATCTAAATCCAAGATTCGCTTTGTCAGGAATTAGTCTGGAGCTCCTTGCGAATAAAACTCCCTTTAGAAGAATCAGAAGGGTTACGTGGATAGTAAAAGCATGGATATGGTGAATCATGAAATCAGCAGTTCCTAGGGGTATAGGAGCGATTCCAATCTTTCCGCCAACTTGGCTTACAGAACCATTGAAAACTTCACTTACTAAACCAGGTTGAAGATTTACATTAAAACCATTAAGAGTGGTTTCTCCTGCTGCGGAATGATGGATATTTTGAATCCATTGAGCAAAAACAGGTTGAAGTTGGATTCCTGTATCACTGAACATATCTGCAGGTCTTCCTAAGGCTCGCATTACATCGTTATGGATATAAAGACCAAAACTATGGAAACCTAAGAACATGCAAGCCCAATTAAGATGACTAATTAATGCATCTCTTGCTTTCAAAATTCTATCTAGGACATTATCTATATGCATTGCAGGGTCATAGTCTCTAATCATTGCAATGCCAGCATGTGCCGCCGCACCAACAATAAACAAACCTCCAATCCACATATGGTGGGTGAATAAACCTAGTACTGTTGGGTAATCAACAGATAAGTATGGATAAGGAGGCATCGCATACATGTGATGCGAAATGATAATGCTCAAAGAACCAACCATTGCCAGGTTGATTGCCAATTGTGCATGCCAACTATCTGCAAGGAATTCGTAAATTCCTTTATGTCCATTTGGAGCAGGGAAAAGTATGGGATCTCCTACATGGTTATCAACTATTTCTTTAAGGCTATGACCAATACCAAACATAGTTCTATATATATGTCCTCCAAATACAGCTAGCACCCCAAAAGCCAAATGATGGTGAGATATGTCTGTCATCCATAGACTTCCAGTTACAGGATTTAATCCTCCTTTAAAGGTAAGAAAATCTGTAAATGCCCACCAATTTCCACTAAAGAAGTTTTCAACAGTTCTTCCTGCAAGACCAGGGAAGATCTGACTAGCTATTTGTGGATTGCAAAATTCATGAGGAAGGGGCATATCTGCAATGCTTGCTATTGATACTCCATCAATTACAAGTGGTTTGCCTGCATCTATTGCATCCATTAATGCTGCAGTAGGAGCACCAATATGAATGCAGTGCCCTGCCCATGCAATGGAACCTAAACCAATAAGTCCAGCTTGATGATGGTTGAGCATCGATTCAAGATTTCTGAACCAGTCAAGTTTAGGAGCTGCTTTGTGATAGTGATATATTCCACCATGCAACATTATTGCTGCCATGAGAAGAGCGCCAATAGCAAGAGCCATTAACTCAGTCTCATTTGTAATTCCCCAGCCTCTCCACATCTGGAAAATTCCTGATGTGATCTGAATGCCGTGATAGTTTGCGCCTAAATCAGCGTTAAGCATTTCTTGACCAACTATTGGCCAAACAACTTGAGCGCCAGGCTTGACATGAGTTGGATCAGCTAACCAGCCAGAATAATTTGAAAAGCGCGCTCCGTGAAAGAAGGCAGCGCTCATCCAAATGAAGATGACTGCTAAATGTCCAAAGTGAGCAGAAAAGATTTTTCTACTGGTTTCTTGTAGATCTCCAAC
>QCJR01000011.1 GCA_003215895.1 Prochlorococcus sp. AG-409-D14 | reverse complement strand
TTGATACTTGTAATCAAATATTAACTACGGATAGCAATTCAATAGAAGCTATAAAATTAATCGCAAAATCTTTTTTAGCAACAAGAAAAATAGATGATGCTCGTTTATATTTTAATAAGGCGCTAAAAATTAAATCCGATGATTATGAAGTCATCAAAGATCTAGGTAATAGCTATCAGGCTATTGGCGATATTAATACTGCTAAAAACTATTATCAAAAAGCAATAGCCATTAATAGTTCTTACGCTCCAGCCTTGACGAATCTTGGCAACATTGAACTTACTATAGGTAATAAACAAGAAGCATTATCTTTATTAATCAAAGCGACTGAATCTGATCCTCAATTAGCTCCTGCTTGGGGAAATCTTGCGAATGGTTATGTTCAACTAGGAAAAGCACAAGAAGCTGCGATTTCCTGCGGAAAAGCAATTGAACTCAATCCCAATCTCTTTAACTCTCATTTCCTTCTTGGATCAATCTTACTTGGGCAAAAGAAGCTCAATGAGGCAGAACAATCCCTACGCAAAACTATTGAACTCAAACCTGATTTCTTTCAGGCTCATCTCAATCTCGCAGCAGTTTTAAAAGACCTAGGACAACTACAAGAAGCAGAATTATTCGCTCGCAAAGCAATTGAAATTAAACCTGATTTCGCAAATGCTTATAACTTATTAGCAAATATTTTATATAATCTTCAAAACAAACATGAATCGATTAAATATAAGACAAAATATTTAACTCTCGCAGCGAAGGGAATAAATACAAAGTCTAATATAAAAGATGTTATTGATTTATTTTCAAAAAAAATTATCAGCCAAGATAATATTATGACATTTTTTGATAATGCGGTAAAAAGTCATATCATTAATCGAAATTCAAACAATATTGACTATTCATACATATTTGAATCAGCAATTGAATCTAGGGATAATCGTTTTATTAGTTATCAAGAAAGAAAAAAAATCACTCAAAACAAAAGACAAATAGACGGCTTACCTTTTTTAATTTCTCAGGGAACTCACTCTCTTATTAAATGGAAAGAATATGATTTATATAAAACAGCAAATGATATGGTTATATATTCGATGTTAATTAATGAGGTAAGGCCTGAAATTATTATTGAACTCGGTTCAGGTGATGGAGGAAGTGCTGTTTGGATGGCAGATATTTGTAAATCCTTAGGATTAGATTTTCATATTTTTAGCTATGATATTAAAAAACCAAGTTTCAAATATAATGATATTACTTTTGTAGAGTTTGATATAAATGCTCTAGATATTGATGAAGGATTACCATCACTTCATTCTTTGACTAATAAACGAATACTAATGATCGAAGATGCTCATGTTAACGTTTTATCAGTTTTACATACAGTAAATAAATTTCTTAAATCTGGAGATTATTTGATAGTTGAAGACAGCAGATCTAAACAAAAACTTATTGAAGAATTTACTAAAAAAGAACCTAAAAAATTTATGGTAGATCAATATTATCTGGATTTCTTTGGAACTAATATGACGTGCTCTGTTGACTCAATTTTTAAGGTATTTTAATTAAAAACTCTAAGAATTCTCACTTCGACAAGTGGACTAGGAAATATCCCAACTCATTAAAACTTTAGGAGGTTCCAACCCAGAGCTGCTGGTATAACTGCTATACAAGCAAAGCTGTGCGATAATAGAGTGTCATGAGAGCGCTTTAGAGAGGGTTCGAAATGATATAAATTAACCCTCAATATCAGTGTTTTAAGAACATACAATTATGCTCTAATAGTATGTTCTTAAGTAAAAAGAATACATAAAGCAGGGAGTTCTATTGCTCTTGGAGTAAAAGCATCTACTTGGTAGGTGTTTTTTTAATGCCTTAAGTAATAAACAGACCTCATATATACGCCCAAGAAACTTCAATCCCCCTCAGACGCAGCAAAAATCCCTCTTAACGAGCGTGAAATCAATCGACATATAAGAGATCTCCTCCTACTGAGTTCTTAAAATCCCCTCAAAATCCCCCTCTCACTTTTAGCTCTGCATGGCACACTAAGGGACCGCTTGAACCTCTACAACCTGCAAAACCATTACTACGATTGTATTCTTGCTTTTCTAGGAACGCCTGAAACGCTCTGAAAATAATTAAGAACGGAGAGGGAGAGATTTTGAGTGACACCAAGTGGACTGTGGTGGAGCAGCATGACGCAAGTGGATAAGATTTTGGAGTTATTTCACCCAACATTCCACCCAACAAAAAACTGAAGTGTATGGCACAGTATGGACACCACTGAATCAATCTCTTTCGTTATATCTAGTCACTGAATGGCATTTGAGTCCTTATGAAGCATCCTGAACCAAATTAAGAACGGAGAGGGAGGGATTCGAACCCTCGACAGAAGTTACCTCCTGTAACTCCTTAGCAGGGAGCCGCTTTCAACCACTCAGCCACCTCTCCTTAACTAATACCTTATCAAGTCAAAGCTCATAAAAATCAAATTATGATCCTCTTCAAATTTTAAGTGACGACTCGAGGAAGACGATTCCTGAAACTACAAATAACTTCCCATGGAATTGATCCAGTTATATCACACCAATTTTGGGGAGAAATACAAACTTCACCATCAGTTCCAAGAAGGGTTAAAACTTGGCCTGTTTTAATATCTGGTTTATCAGTTATGTCAAAGACCATTTGATCCATTGCAATTGAACCTACTTGGGGTATCAAGAACCCATCTATTGAGGCTGATATTTTCCCAGAAAGATTTCTACTGACTCCATCGGCATAGCCAATAGCGACTACAGCAAGCTTACTTTTCCTTTGAGTTTTAAAAAAATGGCCATATCCCACTCCTGTCCCTTTCTCTACCTCCCTAACCAAAGTAACTCTTGCCTTGACTTTCAAGGCAGGGTTAAGTCTCAAATCAGACTCAAAATCATTAGCAGGAAAGTAACCATACAAGCTAAGTCCTACTCGAACCATATCAAAATGAAGACGGCTATCTGAAAGTGTCCCAGCAGAATTTGCTAGGTGTCTACATAGCAAATTATTTCTCTCGCCCAAATCCTTTAAAACCTTCTCAAATCTAGTTAACTGAATCTGTGTAAAATTTATTTGAGTAGTGTTTTCAAGATCTTTATCAGCAATTGCTAGATGACTATAGATACCCATTAAAGATATGTTTTCTAAATAATCAATTTTAGAGATCAATTCTTTTACTTCATCGCAATCACAGCCAAGTCTCGTCATACCGGTGTCAACTTTTAAATGTATTACAAATTTTTTACGATTATTTTCAGCGATGTTATTGCAAATTATCGCCTCACGAATTCCACTTATTGTCGGAATAAGATCCCAGAAAAAAGAAGAATACAGTTCTTCTGCATTGATTAAATTTCCTAGAATTAATATCTCACACTTCAACCCAGCATTTCTTAGTTGAATACCCTCTTCTAAAGTTGCTACTCCAAGACTATCAGCACCCCCATTCAAAGCAGACTTAGCAACAGTCTCTGCACCATGTCCGTATCCATCAGCTTTTACAACTGCCATTAGTAAACAATCTTTGCCAATAAAGTTTTTCAAGACTCTTGTATTATTTTCAATAGCTTTGGAATCGACCTCAACCCATGCACGACTGCGAGGATCAGGGTTCATAACATTTTCAGTTATCTCACCTAAAGTGAAAGAGCTTTCAGTTCTATTGATCTTTGACATACTCTGCATGCAATCAATGTAATAAGGAAAACTGCAACAAGGCTGTAATACCACTAGCATGCCGCTTAATTAGCTTGTTTGCATGGGTCAAGTTCTTGTTTTGAATGCGTCCTATGAGCCATTGAACATCACTTCATGGCGTCGCGCGACTGTTTTAATGCTTAAAGGCAAGGCTGAAAGTCTTGAAGAAGATACTTCACACAATATTAGGCAAGATGTCAAAGCCCCTACGGTAATTAGATTAAGACAATTTATTAGAGTTCCATATCGTGATATTCCTCTCTCTAGAAAAAATATATTTCAAAGAGATCATAACTGTTGCCAATATTGTGGTCAGAAAAACAAAAAACTTTCAATTGATCACGTTTTACCACGTAGTAGAGGAGGAACCGACAATTGGGAAAATGTAATTACTGCTTGTCTACAATGCAATGTAATGAAAGGTAATAGAACCCCTGAAGAAGCAAAGATGCCTTTAAAGACAAAACCTTATAAACCTTTAAATAACATGAGTTTTGAAACCACAAGACAAATTCATTCTGGTCGTCACAAAGAGTGGGGTAAATATGTAATTGGTTGGGTGGCTTAATTTCTTTTAATCTTCAGATTGATTACTAAGCTCTTCCATTTGCCTTTTTTGTTCTTCTGCAATACATGAGCCAATCACATCCTCTAATTGCCCAGCGAGAACTTGTTCAAGGGGAAAATTGATTCCCAATCTATGATCAGTGGTTCGATTATCTTTATAGTTATAAGTTCTTATCTTTTCACTTCTATCCCCTGTTCCAACCTGAGACAGCCTAGCTGATCTTTCTTTTGCATTAGCTTCTGCAATTTCTAATTCTAATAATTTAGCTCTTAAAATTTCCATTGCTCTCTCTCTATTTTGTAATTGAGAACGTTCCTGTGTACAAAAAACTCTTATACCCGAAGGCTTATGAAATAAATCAATAGCTGTTTCTACTTTATTTACATTTTGCCCACCAGCACCCCCTGATCTTGCTGTACTAATTTCTAAGTCAGTAGATTCTATTTTAACCTCCACTGGATCTGCTTCTGGCATTACAGCAACAGTTGCAGTAGAGGTATGAACTCTTCCTTGAGATTCGGTTGAGGGAACTCTTTGAACTCTATGAACACCAGCCTCAAATTTTAATTGGCTATAAACAGACTCTCCTTTAACTGAGATAATCATTTCGCGAAACCCACCCATATCAGCTTCTGTAGAACTTATGGGTTTTACTTTCCAACCTAGTTTTTGTCCATATCTCTCATACATTCTTGCTAAATCGCCAGCCCATAAACAAGCTTCATTACCTCCTGCTCCAGCTCTTATCTCAAGCATCACACTTTTTTCATCCCTAGGATCTTTGGGTAAAAGAGCTAAGGTCAATTTTTGAATTAATTCATTTCTTGAAAATTCGAGATTCTCAAGCTCTTCTCTCGCTAAAAGTTCCATCTCTTTATCATCTCTACTTTCTTTTACTAAACCTTTAGCTTCTAAACACTCTCTTTCAATGATTTGGAGTTTCCCATAATCATTAACCAATGGCTCTAGACGTGATCGTTCTCTAGCTATTTTCTCTAATTGCTTAGGATCTGATGCGACATCTGGATCAGCCAGTTGCAACTCCAACTTTTGAAAACTACTTTTAGCCGTTTCTAATCTTTTTATTAGGGTTGAAGAATCCATTCTTAGTATTCCCTAAATTTTCAGATAGAAAGATATCAACTTTCTTTTTTTTCTTTTGGTGATTTATCTTTTTCTTCACTTGAGTCCGATGAAGCCATGCCATATTTCCTCATGAATCTATCCACTCTTCCTTCCGTATCAAGTATCTTCTGAGTACCAGTAAAGAAAGGATGATTGCCACTCCAAACATCAACCTGTATTTCAGGCTGCGTAGAACCTGTTGTCATAACAACTTCTCCATTACAAATAACTTTTGCTTCTGGATACCAAGTTGGATGTATATCTGATTTAGGCATAATAAAAAAGAGAAAGATTTAAAGTAGAGAGTAAAATTATCTCTTTGAGAATTGCGGAGCCTTACGAGCTTTTTTGAGACCATATTTGCGCCTCTCTTTTGCCCTAGGGTCGCGACTAAGATGACCCTCTACTTTCAAAGGCTTACGGTTATCAAGTGATAAATCACATAAAGCCCTTGCAGCTCCCTGTTTAATAGCGCCAGATTGACCAGTCAAGCCTCCGCCATAAACATTGACTAGAACATCATATGATTCACTCAAGCCTAAAGTTTTCAGAGGAGCTTTAACGGCGGATATATAAGCAGGATTAAAATTCAAATAATGGTCCCCAGGACGACCATTGATGGTTATTTCACCTTTTCCAGGAGTTAATCTGACTCTCGCTACTGATGTCTTACGTCTACCAGTCCCCCAGTAAACTACTTTGTTTGAAGAACTAGTCATTTAGAAAAAGATTCAGAATTGAGATTGAGAGTTTTAGGTTCTTGAGCTGAGTGTGGGTGATCAGAGCCTTTATAGACTTTAAGTTTAGTAAATAATTGCCTGCCTAGCCTTGTATGAGGCAACATCCCTTTGATTGCCTTTTCAACTATTCTCTCTGGGATCCTGGATTGAAGAGCCTTAAAGGTTTCAACTTTCATGCCTCCAGGACGCCCAGAATGTCTTCGATAAAGCTTTTGATCAGATTTTTTTCCTGTCACTTTGATCTTTTCTGCATTCACAACAATGACAAAATCACCAGTATCTAGGTGAGGAGTGAAATTTGGCTTTGTTTTCCCCCTAAGGACACTAGCAACTTCGGTTGCTAATCGACCTAGAGTCTGATTCTCTGCATCCACTAGAAACCACTGGCGATCTATTGAATCCGGAGATGGGACGGATGTCTTATTCATTTTGCCTGAACACCTTTAACACTGAATAAACATTATCGTTTTGATAATGATGTTTATGGAAGTTATCAAGTCAAAAAATTGATCTGATTCTTCAGAAAAATAATTCTACACTTTCATGGCTTAAAACTGGCCTTTTTGTTCGCATAAAATTCAAATTACTGATTTAACAAAATTCCCAACTTTAAATTTATTAATCTTGAATTTTCTTCGTATATTTTTAAGACTCAAATATTGGGAGAGAAAAGCTAGGAAAAGTATCAAAACTTTTCTCTTTTGAAAAAATTTTTTTCTCATAGCCAACTCTTATCAAACACAAACCATGGGGCGGGGCAGCTTCTTTAACCTCAGAGCGCAAACAGTTTCTCCATCTTTGTCTAAATTTCTCAAGAGAAAGTCGTTTTTCTCCAACAGCAACTAATTGTCCCATCAAAAGTCTTACCATCCCATACAAAAAGCCACTAGCTTGAATTTCAACTGTCACTATATCCCCATGACGAAAAATAGAAACATCTTGCACTGTGGTAAATGAATTACTCCTATTACTTCCAGCTTTTTGAAACGCAGCAAAATCATGTAAACCTAATAAATCATTTAAAGCATGATTCATTAAATTGATGTCCAATCTAAATCTATATTTATGCCAACTTATATTTTGAAGAAAAAGATTTGGGTATGAACCATTGTAAATAGAATATCTATACCTTCGATATTTTGCCGAATAGCAAGCATGCCAATCACTTGGAACACCTACTGATTCAAGAACTTTAATTGATGCTGGAAGTCTGCCATTCAACGCTGTTGCCCATTTATGAATAGGTATTGGGCCAGAAGAGTCAAAATGAGCAACTTGTCCAGAAGCATGAACTCCAGAATCAGTTCTGCCTGCAGCTATTAACTTAACTGGTCTAATTGGATCAAGTTCTGCAATTTTTTCTTCTAAAGTTCTCTGAACAGTGTTTGAATCTTTTTGATTTTGCCAGCCTTTAAATTTTGATCCATCGTACTGGATAACAAGAGCAATTCTATTCTTCAAATTGAGCTAAAAAGTAAAAAAATTATCTTATATTTTGTGAGAATTAATACCCTATACAAGTTCAACAATAGCCATTTCTGAATTATCACCACGTCTTGGAGTAGTTCTAACTATCCTCGTGTAGCCTCCTTGTCGATCACCATATCGCTCTTGGGCTTTTTCAAAAAGCGCATGAACCAACTGTTTATCGTATACATACCCAATAGCTCTTCGTCTTGAAGAAAGACTTCCATCTTTAGCCAAAGTAATCATTCTCTCAGTTTCGTCTCTCAAAGCTTTTGCTCTTGCTTTGGTAGTTGTCACTCTACCTTCACGAATTAGTTGAGTAGTTAGTCCTCTTAAAAGTGCCTTCCTTTGATCAGCAGGGCGACTCAATTGTGGGATACGACGTTGATGACGCATTAGATTAGCTTTGAAATGGAGGGGTAAGAAAACTGAAAGTCATGCGGAAGTTCTACTTTGAGGAATAGAAATTCCAATTCTCTCTAGAGCTTCAATAACTTCATCAGCAGATTTAGAACCGAAGTTCTTGATTTCCAAGAGATCCTCGTAACTGAAACCCATCAAGTCTGAAACAGAGTTAACTTGGGCACGTTTTAAGCAATTGTAAGCTCTTACAGATAAGTTTAACTCTTCAAGGGGTATTTGGGCCTCTGCTGCAGGCTCAGGCTCTTCAGGAATCTCTTCTACCATTGATACAGTGGCTAGAGGTTGAAAAAGTTCTATTAATTGATTTGCAGCTTCAGCTAATGCATCGTCTGGAGAGGTGGATCCATCAGTGACTAACTCCATTTTCAATCTTTCTCTAGTGGATCCCCCCTCTGCTACTGCAGTTTCATCAATAGTAAAATTAACTCTATTTATGGGCATAAATACAGCATCTATTTGCAGCAAATCAATTGCGCTTGTCTCTTCGTTTCTTCTATCAACTGGTCGATATCCAACTCCTCTTTCTACGTGCAGCTCTAATTCTAGGTTATGACCTTCGTGAACAGTTGCTATTGGGCGCTCGCCATCAACAACTTCAACTTGAGAAGAGAACTGAATATCTTTTGCTTTTACTTCAGCTGGACCAGTAACAACAATTCTTCCTATTTCAAGTTCCTGACTACGACTATCTACTGAAATTTGTTTGCAATTTAGAAGAATGTCCAAAACATCCTCTCTTACGCCAGGGATTGTTGCATATTCATGATTAACACCTGCAATCCTTACAGCAGTAACTGCACTGCCTTCGAGTCCGCCCATCAAAACTCTGCGTAGAGAATTACCCAAAGTGGTTGCTTGACCTCTTTCAAGAGGTCCAATTAGGAAAACGCCTGTTTGGGAACGATCACTAGAAACTTGATGGTCGATCCTGTCTATCTGGTATTGCAACACGGTCTAATGCGATGTGGAAAAAAAAGAAAATTTCACTTAAGTGAATAGATTTTAAACGCGTCTGCGTTTAGGTCTCCTGCAACCGTTATGAGGAAGAGGAGTTACATCTCTGATCAAAGTAATTTCAAGACCAGCTACTTGCAACGCCCGTATTGCGGTTTCACGACCTGAGCCTGGTCCTCTTACAAGAACTTCTATTTGACGCATTCCTTGTTCTAGAGCCCTTCGGGCAGCAACTTCAGCAGCGGTCTGGGCGGCAAAAGGAGTACCTTTACGAGCTCCTTTAAACCCGCTTGCTCCTGCTGATGACCAGGAAATGACTTCACCAGAGGTATCAGAAATTGAGACGATGGTGTTATTGAAGGTACTTTGAATATGCACAACTCCATTAGGAACGTTGCGCTTTGACTTCTTAGAACCGGATTTCTTTGACGTTGTAGCCATTAGGCTGTGCCTTATTTAAAAAAAGATTTAGTAAATTACCAAGTGGTAGCAGGAGTCTTAAGAAATTATTTCTTTCTTCCTGCAACGGTCTTTCTAGCTCCTCTACGAGTGCGAGCATTAGTTCTTGTTCGTTGTCCACGAACAGGAAGACTCATCCTATGCCTTCTACCACGAACACATCCTATATCTTGAAGACGCTTAAGGGCCATTCCTTCTTGACGCCTCAAATCACCTTCAAGGGTGAATTCTTCAGTAACAGCTCTGAGCTTCTGAACATCACTGTCCTCTAAATCCTTTACACGAATATCAGGGTTAACGCCTGATTTTTCGAGGATAGTCTGAGCTCTGGTTAAGCCAATACCATAGATGTAAGTAAGAGCAACTTCTACCCGCTTTTCGCGAGGTATATCGATGCCTGAAATCCGTGCCACTTAGGGATAAATCGAAGAGGACAATAAAAATCATCATAAATTAATGATGACCTTGTTGTAAGAAGTAAACGAAAAGAAAATTAATCGTTCAAAGCTTCTTAAGAGAGTCAGGAATTAGCCCTGACGTTGTTTGTTTCGAGGCCTTTTCTTGTTGATCACATAGATCCGACCCCTGCGCCTCACGATCTGATCGTCAGGACTAATTTTTTTGACTGAGGATCTAACCTTCATTTGGTGAGACTCTCCTATTTCCAAACTATAACTTTACTACATCATCCGCCTAAAGATTTTTCGATACATGAAAACACAACATCTATGTCAGCATTACCTTCTATCTCCTCAAGGATTCCTTCATTAGCATACAAGTCGATAAGGGGAGAAGTTTTTTCTCTGTAAATATTGAGTCTATTGATTATGACTTCTTCATTATCATCCTGTCTCCCTCTTTCTAAAAGCCTTTTAATTAAATAATCGTCGGCAACTTTTATTAATACTACTGCTTCTAAAGGTTGATTGATTCTTTCTAAAAGACTTTTTAGAGAATTAGCTTGATTAACATTTCTGGGGAAGCCATCAAGCAACCAACCTTTTTTAATACTTGCCAATCTCCCTTCAACAATTGAAAGAACTAATTCATCACTTACTAATTCTCCTTTATTCATAACCTCAGCAGCCTTAAGGCCTAAAGCAGATCT
>QCJR01000010.1 GCA_003215895.1 Prochlorococcus sp. AG-409-D14 | reverse complement strand
TTCTCTATACAGAGACACAATATAAAAATCTATTATTTTTCTCGCTTTAGAAATTCAAAATTAATTTAAGATAGAATGAAGAAAGAATTGAGATAGTAGTAAAATACTTAAGCTTTAAAATTGACAAGAAAAATGGAGGACTTGGAGAGAGAAGAGAAAGGGAGGAGGAAAGTGGCTGCAGTCAAGACATTCCCAGTTCCATTCGCATTAGGAGAAATCAAAGAAAACATAACTACTAATACTTTTTCTAAACCTTCTAAAGAACAAATTATTAATAAAGCATTTAAGTTTCATTCACAAGGCAATATTCCTAAAGCGAAAAAATATTATCAACTTTTTATAAATCAAGGATTCAAAAATCACAGAGTTTTTTCTCATTATGGAGTCATATTGAAAGATCTTGGGAACCTAAAAGAAGCAGAATTATTGACTCGCAAAGCAATTGAAATGAAACCAGATTTTGCCGATGCTCATTACAATCTGGGTATCATATTGAAAGATCTTAACAAATTAAAAAAAGCTGAAGTCTCATACCAGAAAGCAATTGAACTCAATCCTAATTTCGCCGATGCTCATTACAATCTGGGCATCGTATTGAAAGATCTTAACAAATTAAAAAAAGCTGAAATCTCATACCAGAAAGCAATTGAACTCAATCCTAATTTCGCAAAAGCCCATTTAAACCTTGGGGACATATTCAAAAATCTTGACAAATTACAAGAAGCTGAATTAACCACTCGCAAAGCAATTGAACTCAATCCTAATTTTGCTGAGGCTTATTCTAATTTGGGAAGCATCTTGATAGATCTTGACGAGTTAGAAGAAGCAGAATTAGCTACTCGCAAAGCAATTAAACTCAATCCCAATCTAGCTGATGCTTTTTACAATCTTTCATGCATAGAGCTCATACAAGGGAATTATAAATCCGGTCTGGAGAACTATGAGTTTAGATTTAAAAAAAAGAAACCTGCTATTACTTATGGCAAAACACAAGTGAAGCAAATCGAAAATATCAAATTAATACAAGGCAGCAAACTCTTAGTCGTAAGCGAACAAGGTTTAGGTGATACTCTTCAATATATGCGCTATATTCCTTATTTAAAACAACAAGGTCTTGATGTTTCATTTTCTGCGCAAGAAAAACTACATACACTTATCAAAGCATCAAATATTGATCCAAATCCATTAACTCCAGAAGATGTAGAGCAAGTTTCAGAAGGCAAATGGATTCCACTTTTATCTTTACCGCGTAATCTAAAAGTAAGACCAGAAAATCCAATCATTAATCAACCATACATCTATTCAACAGATAAATTAAATAAGAAATGGAAACATATACTCTCTAAAGAAAAAAAGCCAATTGTTGGTATTAATTGGCAAGGAAATCCAAATGGCCGAAAGGATTGCCGCAAAGGTCGCTCACTACCTTTAGAAACTTTCTCAACTCTTGCTAAAAAAAATAATTTGAAATTTTTATCATTACAAAAAGGATTTGGCTCAGAACAATTAGATCACTGCTCATTTAAGAATAAATTTGTTAAATGCCAACCTCAAGTCGATGCTACATGGGATTTTCTGGAAAATGCTGCCATTATTGAAAACTGTGATTTGATTATTACCTCTGACACTTCAATTGCTCATTTAGCTGGCGGGATAGGTAAATCAACTTGGCTACTCCTTAAGAATTACCCTGAATGGAGATGGGGACTGAAAGGGGAAAATACATTTTGGTATCCATCTATGAGGTTATTCCGACAAAAAGAGCGAAATAATTGGCAAGAGGTTATAGAAAGAGTATCAAACGCACTTAAAAAAGAAGAAGAGGCAAATGTATGAGTTCAAAAGTTCAATACTTATCTTCTATCCTTGCTCCAGTCTCTCTAGGAGAACTAATCGATAAAATAACGATTCTAGAAATCAAACAAATGCATATGACTGGAACAAAGCTAAAAAATGTAGATAAAGAGCTAAAACTACTAAAAAAAATACTTAAAAATAAAAATCTAGAAATTGATATCGATTTAATTAATAATCTCAAAGAAGTAAACAAGAACCTTTGGGACATAGAAGATAATATTAGAATAAAAGAGAGCAATCAAAAATTTGACCAATCATTTATTCAACTTGCTAGATCAGTTTACAAAGAGAATGATAAGAGAGCTTCTATAAAAAAAGAAATAAACCAGAAGTATAATTCAGAGTTAGTTGAAGAAAAATCATATAATAACTATTAAACCAAGTCATATTCTCTAGTGCAAAAACAAATACAAAAAATAGTCATTTCAGGATCTCTAGCTACCACGATATAGACATAGATATCATTCCCGCTCAATATTCCCTACTAAATAATCAAGATATAACTGGATTCTCTAGGATTAATTGATCATGACAAACACGGGGGTTTAAATCCCTGTTATTTCGTCATCTAATATTAGGAAGCAAACTTATAACAAACCCTATTTTTTATACTATATCTATTTTTAGTAGACAAATTATTCCCAATCAATAGCACCTGCTCAAATTATTGATTAGTGGACAGGGATTTGCCCCCTATTTACCACTTGGAAGTCACATGGAACTAGTTTCACAGCAAATATGTGGAATTTGCGAAGAGGTATAAAAAATTTTGCTTTTTTATACCCATAGCGAATATTTTCTCAATATTAAAGAGATTATTTTTGTTATTGCCATTTTGGGCTTGGGTGTATCAGAATGTGGTTACAGAACAACTCCTCACACATAGTTCTGTGCCAAAAGGGCATCCAATAGGGTGCTTTTTTAGTGCCTTGTCTTCTGAATTGGCACATGTGACAGTTGAGAAACTCATCTGCTGAGACTTGAGACCCCTAGTTGCGTCTAATAAGTTGATTTTGTGAGGAGTTGAGATCCTCCGCAGTGGAAACAAGGAAACACTTGCGCCTGATCTCACAAAGAAACCGCCCAAACAGAACTGGGCGGTTTTTTTGTGCCTTTTCTAGAGTGGTCCAATGATATTTCCACCTCCACAAGTTATTTTTGGATTACTGCTTTTAAGCACAGCAGTAGCTTTGATTTTTGATATCAGATACAACCCATTCGGAAACAGTGACGACGATATCTAATTAGTAATTTTTTCGGATGCAAACCCTTTGTGGAATTGATTAGAAAAGGAAAAGCAGAACAACTCCTTACCAAAATCGTTCTGTAAATGAAGAGAGGGACTCAAGGTCGCTGAAGCAGCAGGGTCCCTTTCTTAATGCCCTTTCATTAGTTCAATCAATCTCCTTTGTCATGAGTATCTCCTGAATAAGATTGAGTTCCTATCTCTGGTGGTGGATTATTTCCGAAGTCATCAACTAAAGCATCTGCCTCACTTGTAAAAAGTTTGGTGAACCATTGCTTAGTTGCAATAATTGCTGTCCAGATCTTGTCTCTTTTTCTGGTCATAGACATACCTCAAAAGTAGTAAGGGGGCGAGATTTTGTTCGCCCCCTTTGAGTCCATCACTCCAGACCTAAGGAAGTGCGTTGACTCCTGAGACTGTTTTACTACTGCTGAATGGAAATTGCTATGGGTAAGAACACCAAAGTATTTCTACATTTGGGTTCTCTACATAGATATTTTCTAATAAGCGTAGTAGGCATAAATCAAGAGTCATGGCACTCTCAAAGATATTAAAAAACAGGAAATATGCATTGACTCTAAGGAGGCATCTCACACCTCCTGATGTGAACAGAGTCACCTTTCGTGCGGTCTGTGCAATGGTCGGAACAACCCAAACCCCTGATTAGTTTAAGGGGTTTTTCTTTATGAGGACAATAAGAGTTAATACTTTAGGGTTTTTATCCTATAGATATTTCCAATTAGAGGGAGTAGATATAAATCAAGGCACTATTAGGAGGTCAAACCATGTCATGCGGCAATCCTTTTAAACATGCAATCGAAGACGTAAAGGAAACATTCTCGAAATCTTGTGGGGTTCCTATCCAAGGAAACGATTGGTGCGATCTGGTTTCTAATTATGAAACTGATTTTGATGAAGTCGATTACGAAAATGAATGCTTGCAGTTTGGTAACTGCTCAATGGACTACTAAAAACATTGAACTAACAGGAGGTTTCACTATGCAAGCAACCCGTAGTTTCCGATCCAATGGGTCGAATACTCTTTCATCAATCTTTCTTTGGTTGTCAGTCCTATTAATTTCCTTTGGAATGCTTCCACACTTAATTCCTTATTACTTTCAATTGAAATATTGAGGTAAAAAGAATGATTCTCGATCTTCTCAAACTAATCCTCAGAAAGCACAAAGATTATTGGGTCGTTGGCTAAACAGGTGTTTTTTCTCATGTTCACCTGATCTAGATTTGCTAAAAATGAAATAGGAGTCACAGCACCCTCTGTGGGTCAATGTTCAATAAAGGATGAAAATTTAGTTCAGTCAGTTGAGTGCTTGACTCACAGGGAGCGACCAAAATCTCGCTCCCTTATTTCATGTAAACATTTAGGTTGACTAATACTTATTTGAGAAATGGAAGCAACTTGCTGAAGGTCGCTGGAAACGAACCAACAATGAGTGCCACTGCTCCAAGAACAACCGCCACGATTGCAGCATCTACTAAAAGATCTTTCCAGTTGTATTTCATCTCAAACTGACCATTTCTGGATTAGTGCATTCAGTTGGATATGAGATCACATTATTTGCTGTAAATCCAGCACCTATCGCAATCAGTCCAATTACAAAGATCCATTTAGATCTCTCACCAGAAAGCATTCTGTTCATAAAATTGACGTGCTGATGTGAAGTTCCCATCAACGATAACAATAATATTTTTTATCTAATGACCTTCAAAACTATTAAAAGTATTTGTTTTAGTTGTTTTGCACTTCTACTTATTATCTATCCGTCAACAATAGATGCTCTATCTCCTGATTGGGTTGCAGTTCCCAAGAGTCAGTATGGAGAGCAATTATGGGATAAGAACAGCGTTCAAAAAAATAACGATGGATCCATACGAGTATTCAGCAAATTTATTCCTAAAAGCACTACTGACATTACTCAAGACATTTTGTACACGATGGATGTCAACTGTTCGGAAAATTCTTTTAGAGACGTTGCAGTAGGAGCAAAAGAATTTAATGAGTTCAAAAATCAAGATTCAGAGTGGAAAGATCCCAATGGAG
This sequence comes from Prochlorococcus sp. AG-409-D14, assembly GCA_003215895.1. Taxonomy (GTDB): domain Bacteria; phylum Cyanobacteriota; class Cyanobacteriia; order PCC-6307; family Cyanobiaceae; genus Prochlorococcus_B. Next base: position 6,139 of record QCJR01000010.1, on the reverse strand, counting down.
ATAAATTGATTTTGGGTGTTATCGATCAGGTTTGTACTTTTGGAAATTAGAGTCAAAAAAAGACTACAAACGTCTAACAAAATGCGATCATATTGTGACGACATGCCTAATACGCACCTTTCCTCATCTCTTGAAATCCCTTTGCCTCGTTAGAGTGGGGAAGCGAGTTCAAGAACTATTTTAAAAACTGCGACTAAAATACAATGAGTTGCGACTAAAATGCTCTTTAAAGACCTCAGTATTAGCAGAAGTTTAGAGAAAGATTAATAGTCTAAATGCAAAAGATGCGTATTAATGGGCATACAGAACAACTTCTCACACATAGTTCTGTAGCGAAGGAAAGCACCCAAGGACACCAGTGAATCAGGAGTGCTTTTCTTAATGCAAAAAATTAAGGTTTCCAATACTCATCCCATTCATCCTGAAGTTCTTTCTGCGATAAAGAGTTGTAGAAACCTCTCCACTTCTTTTCTGAATTTGCGTCAGTTGCACTCAATGACAGCATTAGATCTATTGCTTCTTCTTTGGTAAAGGATTTACCTTGATTTGATTTGAATATCACTTACGAAGCAATCCCTTCCCAAGGATCATGTGAAGATAATTCCTTGAATGGTATCAATTTAAAATCACCTCTCCTGATACCACTACAGATCAATCCATCTGGATGTTCTTTCTTAAATATTTCAACTGCATCTTCTTTTCGTTCTGATGGAATCGTGACTTTATAAATCAGATCACCTGAATCACGAATCTTATAAACAAAAATCCAATCATATTCTTTACTATCCATCATCAGTTAATGCTGACTAACTTTGTTGTAACTCACTTTGGCCCAAGGCACAAAAAAACCGCCCGTTATGAAATTCTTCTTGGGTTTTCAGAGTCAGAAGAAAACAAAGAACTCTTTACGGAAATGACTGGTTTTGGTTGATTCAAAGAGTTTGTTATTTGTAGAGAAATCATACATAAGCAACAAATTCTTAGAAGTTAAAATACGACTATTAAGTGTAGAGAAAATGAACTATCTACGTATCTACGATGTCTTTAAAGAGAAGGTGACAAGGTGACTTGTGGAAGTCGTGTGGAAGTGGTTTTTTGAATGGTGGACTACGTTTACTGCCCTAAACTATTCCCACTCAATAGTGCCTGATGAAATTATTGAGTGATGGACAAGGGTTTCATCACTTATTATACGGTGTGGAAGTGAAAATGCTATTGCTTTTAAGGTTTTTTGGGGTGGAACGATAGGATGAATTAAAAACTTCTCACAGACGACATGAACTTAGAGAGATCGTAGCCAATCATTCTAGGAAATTGCTACTTTCTGCCACTCAAAATGAAACAACAATAATTGCAGAATGAGTAGTTAAACGAATGGACTCTGAGAAAAAGATAGTATTATTGAAACAATGCAAGTTAGAGATGAAAGGTTTTGGAGATAAGTATAAGTCTAAAAATAAAAACAATAAGAAGAGCAAACCTTCGAAAGAACAAATAATTAATCAAGCATATAAGTTTCATTCACAAGGAAATATTTCAGAAGCCGCAAAACTTTATCAATATTTTATTGATCAAGGTTTTAATGATCACAGAGTTTTTTCTAATTATGCAGTTATATTGAGACATCTTGATAGATTACAAGAAGCAGAATTGTTATACCGCAAAGCAATTGAACTTAATCCTGATTATGCAGAAGCGCATTCTAATCTGGGAAACACATTGAGACATCTTGATAGATTACAAAAAGCGGAATTATCTACTCGCAAAGCAATTGAACTTAATCCTGATTATGCAGAAGCGCATTCCAATTTGGGAATCATATTGAAAGATCTTGGCAAAATCAAAGAAGCGGAATTGTCATACCGCAAAGCAATTGAACTTAATCCTGACTTTGCCAATTTTTATTTCAATCTATTTCACTACTATGAAGAAATAAATAATTTGGAAAAATTAAAAGAATCCCTAAAAGAATTTAATAAGATAGAAAGTATTAAAAATGAACGACTGCTTTTCTGCGCTAGATTAAGTTTTAGGAATAAGGAACATAAAAATGCTAAAAAATTAATTGATTTTATCACTAGTCAATGGATAGAAAAAAGTGATCACAATCAAAAAAGAATATTTTGGAATTATAAAGGATTTATAGAGGATAAAGTCGGAAACTATGATATTGCTTATTCTTGCTTTGAAAAAAGTCAAAAAAATCCATCTAATACGAATTTCAGAAAAGATTTATATTTAAACTATATTAATTCTTATAAAAAAAGTACTATAAATAAAAAAACAACTATTAATAATTTCAATGATGGAATTGAAGATTCTAATCTTGCTTTCTTAATAGGATTTCCTAGATCTGGAACTACTCTATTAGATACTATTCTTAGAAGTCATCCTGCTATTGAAGTAATCGAAGAAAAACCTCTCATTAATACTATTCAAAAGTTGGTTAAAGAAAAGTTTAATACAGAACTTGATAATCTGTTCACCATTTCAGAAGATAATATAATCATACTTAGACAAACATACTTTGAATTGTTGAGGAAGTACAAGACTAAAAATGCAAAACTAGTTATAGATAAATTACCGTTAAATACAGTTCACCTTCCTCTAATTAATCTTATTTTCCCTAATTCTAAAATAATTTTTACTCATAGGCACCCTTATGATACGGTTCTTTCCTGCTTTCAACAATCTTTCAAACTAAACAGTGCAATGGCAAACCTAGTAAGTCTTAAATCATCATCAATAATGTATGATCAAATTATGAATGCGTGGGATGTATATAAGAGCAATCTAACTCTTAATTTTATAATATCCAAATATGAGGATCTTATTGAGGATTTTGATGGTCACAACTTGAAAATATTAGAGTTTCTAGGCGTTGGATGGGATGAAAATATTAACAACTACAGAAAAACAGCCATAGAAAGAGGAAAGATCAATACGCCCTCATCTTCTCAAGTAGTTCAACCCATATATAAGTCATCTATAGAGAAATGGAAAAACTATGAGAAGTACTTTGAAGAATGTCACCAATATCTAGAGAAATGGATTTCATATTTTGATTATTAACTATCTCTCTTTCCAAATACCACTTGCAAGAAAATAAAAAACAAACGAACTTACAAAACTGGGCAAAGTTTGAAGAAAAACATAAAAACACTTTTAGAACATTGTATAAATTCTGGATTTCTAAAAAGAAATACTGACAACGTCCACAGAATATAAACATTTAATCTTTCAGAGAAAAACACCTATCTACGATTTCTCTACGAAAACAAGTCATAGTTGAATAGAGCAGAAATAAACTTTTGTTCTGTATCAAACGAGCGTTTGAAAGGAAGTCAAACTAAACTACTTAAAAATGAGTCAGTAATTGTCTTATAAAAGTAGTCAATTTAGTAATATATATCAAAATAGTTATTTAAAAATAAGCACTTGTTCTCCAACATTTTCTCTACAGTTCAGGTGTAGAGAAAATGAACTATCTACGATGTCTTTACAGAGAAGGTGAGACGTGGAAGTGGCATGGAAGTAACATTTAAAATCCTTTGTCACACTGTCACTTCAAACTTTAAAAGATGGCACGGTGAAGTCTATCTTTAACTAATAACTACATTTTAGTAGTCAATACTATACCCACTCAATAGTCCCTACTCAAAAGAATAAAGATATAACTGGATTCTCAAGGATTATTTGATTGTGACAAACCCGTGACAAACTGACAAAATTAAGAAATGGACAGAATTAGTTCTATTCTATGAGTTGATGTTAAGAATAATCGTAGAAAGTTCATTGAAAATATTTATTAATCTTCCTCTATAAGTAAGTAGTAAATGATTTTTAGAAAGAATTAATAAGGGACCAGTTTAACAGTAAGATCAGAAACACCAAAAGAGAGAAAAGATAATAGAAGATGAAGGGTTCTGATCAAAAAGGTGAAGGAAAGAAGAAAGTGGATGAAATTACAACATTCGCAGTTCCATTTACTTTAGGTGAAATCAAATCCAATATTACTATTAACACCAATACTCCTTCTAAACCTTCTAAAGAACAAATAATTAATCAAGCAATTCAGTTTCATCTAAAAGGAAATATTCGAGAGGCATCAAAATGTTATCAGTATTGTATAAATCAAGGGTTTAAAGATTACAGAGTTTTTTCTAATTATGGAACAATTTCACAAAGTCTAGGTAAATTACAAGAAGCAGAGTTCTCATATCGCAAAGCAATTGAAATTCAACCTGATAATGCACAGGCACATTACAATCTGGGAATCATATTGAAAGATCAAGGAAACTTAAAAAACGCAGAATTGTCATACCGCAAAGCAATTGAAATTCAACCTGATTACGCTTTTGCTTATTTAAATCTAGGAAATGTTTTGGTCGATATTGGCAACCTAGAAGGAGCAGAATTGTCATACCGTAAAGCAATTGAACTCAATCCTGATTTAACAATGGTATATTACACTTTATCAAAATTCCAAAAGTCTAATAATGAAAAAGAATATAAAAAACAAATTTTTTCTCAAAACATATTAAATAATAAAATAGCGGCAGATAAAGTTAATATTTATTTTGCAAGAGCAAATATTCTTCATAAAGAAAAAAATTATATAGAAAGTGCAAAATATCTACAATTAGCAAACAAATTAAAAATTAGTCTTAAACGATCTAACTCTGATATTTTAATCAATAAATCTCAAGTATTACTTCTCGAATCTAATCAAGAACATGAAAATGAACAAGAAAATGAATACACACCTCAGAGTATTTTTATTGTTGGTATGCCGAGAAGTGGAAGCACGTTAGTTGAATCTATTCTTAGTAGAAATTCTAATATTAATGATTTGGGGGAAATTAATATACTCGAGGAATCATTTCTAAAGCAAAAAACAAGTGACAAAAAATTGTCTCTCGCTGTTTTATATTGGAACAATGTCACTAATCATAAAAGTGAGTTAAAGATTACAACAAACAAATGGTTATATAACTATCAATACGCAGGGATTATTGCTAGGCACATACCAAAGGCAAAAATTATTCACTGCTATAGGAATCCTTTAGATAATCTACTTTCAATTTACCGCACACATTTTGCTACTGGATATGAATATTCCTCTTCTTTAACTGATTGCGCAAAAGTTTATTTAGATCAAGAGAAAATAATGACTGAATATAAGAAAAAGTTTCGAGCAAAAATATACGACTTGAATTATGATTTGTTAGTGAGCAATCCTACCCAAGAAATTAAAGAATTAATCTCTTGGGTAGGTTGGAAATGGAATGATTCATATCTATCACCACATCTAAATCCACGCTCAGTTTCAACAGCAAGCAATGTTCAAGTTCGTTCCCCCATCAGTTCAAAATCAATTGGTGGGTGGAAGAACTACAAAGAGATGCTGAAACCTGCTATTGAAATACTTGCTAAAACTGATAAATATAAAAACATCGATTCCTAATAACAAGTTACAAAACCTAGGAAAAGTTTTAAGAGCACCATCCAAATACCTTCGCAGGTATGTATCAGTTATGGGTGTGTAAAGCGAAAATCTAATTACTTCAGAAGCATAAAAATAATTTGATAGTGTAAAGAAAAGCATCTTTCTACGATTCCTTCATGAAGACGCTGCCAAGGTCACAAACAAACCCGTGACAAACAGAAGGGGTTAAATCCCTGTTGTTTCTTCACCTAATATCAGAAGGTGAACTTGTGACAAACACTGTTTTTTAGACTATATCTACCTTTTAGTAGACGAGTCATTCCCACTCAATAGTTCGTACCTCAAATGTTCCTTGTAATCGCTTTTCCTCACTCAACTAATTTTCTCTCAATTCTCATGTGAAACGTATGTGTAACGCATAAGAGTCATATCTGCCCTTATATTTCCATTTTAAACATTGATATAGAGATTGCGTAAATCATTTTACATCCTGTTTCAGTCAGGTGGGTTTGTCCCCTTGTTCCACTTTTGTCCGTAGAAAAATTTTAAGAACCTAATTGTTCTTAAAACTCTATGAACTTAATAAAATATATAGAAAAGTTTTAATTAATAGTAAAATACCAACGCTCAAAGGATTGAAACGATATTAATGAAAGAATCTGCTAATGAGGCAAAATTAAAAACATTCCC
>QCJR01000009.1 GCA_003215895.1 Prochlorococcus sp. AG-409-D14 | reverse complement strand
TTGGATTTATCAATTTCCAATAATCTAATTTTTCTTGCTTTTCTTTTATCTTCTATTGCACCCTGATAATCTCCAATTTTATACTTTGAATTACTTCTACCACTAAATGAAATATCCTTAGACCTTTGTTTAATAATATCTATTTTATCTTCATAAAATATTGACTTTGAGAAGTCATCTATAGCAGATATATTATCTCCTAATTTATCATTCAAAAAACCGCAATTTAAATATGCCAAAGCAATATCATCATGGTTTTGAAAATTATCAATATTCTTTTTAATAGATTTGATAGCCCCATCATAATCATCTAAAACAATCAAGTTTATTGCTTCATCATAAAAAGATGAAGACTCATCTAATTTTTTCAAATGATTTCCAACTCTTCTTTATTTTAATCACATTCAAGATACTCAGTTTAAAAGTCTTCAAGAAAAAATGCAGGAGAAAAGAAACTCCTAAGAAATACAGAGAGGATGGTCTCCGATTTGTGTTCAGGAAGGACGGTGAGGGAACGAAGAGAAAGAATTAGTCTAGATGGGTGGGGGTGTGGTCTAGGGTTCGCATCCAAAAACATATCCAACAATTTTCACTCTCTAATAATCAATTTCATATCCTCGCAGTCTTAAAAAAACATTGCAAGAATAATTTTTAATCATTTTTTATTTTTACTGAAATTGTCTTTCCAGGCAGAAAAGAATATAGAGGTTTTCCATCTTTATTTCGGAATAATGGGAAAATCTCATTCGAAATTATTTTATTAAATATATTCTCATTAACCCAATTTTCTATGTCAAAATATTTAGTAGATTTAATATATCCATCTTTAATATTATATGGTATTTTCTCTGAAGGTTTAATTACGCTAAGATTATTTTTTGTAGAATTAAAATCATTCTTAACATAAAAGTCAAGTGGTTCTAAATCTTCAACAGGATTAAAACCAAAAAAATTAGTTATTCTCTGGAGTGTAATAATTGGCTCTAAAAAAAAGTCATTAGCATCTATAAACATAACTTCTTGAGAATAAAAAGCATCAAGATATATATGTGCCCAAACAAATGCTAATTTTTTCAAATCATTCTCAGCTACTGCCTTTGGAAACAAATTTCTTACATTTTTGTAAAAAGGATAATGAAATGATAAATGACTTTTCATAGCAGTGGGTTTAGAAATTATTTTCTCCAAATGATCTTGTAATCTACGAAAGATAAAAATCTTTTTACCGGTTAAAATCCTGCATGCAAGTGAAGAAAAACTTGGATATTTGACAATAGTTTCATCTTCCGCAGAAAAAATATTTTTCATGTCTACTCTGCATGCCCATGGAGGTTCTGAATATGTTTTCCTCTTCTCTTTAAGTAAAGTTGCCAATAATGTAGATCCACATTGACTAGTATGAAAAATGCTATATCTCATATTCCTAAATTTGAATTATAGAGTTGAAATTAATTAAATAAATATACAAAGATTATAATTCCTTCAAACATTAAAAGTACATTTATATATATTTTTCTTTTAAACGGTAGAAATAGTATTTCTTGGAAATAAAATATGTTGAGAGGTTGTCAGTCGTTTTAGTTGGTTTTAGGACTTGTGGGGACGGGATAGGACAGGTTTCTGATATCGGGTAGCAATATCGCACATCCACCAGCACATTTTTCGGACACAGGAGAATTGCGGATGATTCCCGTGGACGTCTAATCGCTTAGATTGACAGCAAATAGTGAATATATGGACTTCTGGGACTTGTCAGGAAAAAGGTTACACGGAGAGGGTGGGATTCGAACCCACGGATAGTTTTAGCTATCAAACGATTTCGAGTCGTTCGCTTTCGACCACTCAGCCACCTCTCCCTAGAAGTTAGTTTAAATCAATCTTCTATTTCCACTTAAGAATAAACAGAATTAAAAATCTAATTCTTAATTATTTAATCCCAGCCTGACTTTCTCATAAGCTGGATTGCTTTTTTATTATTTGCTCCTAATTGATCAATGGTCACATTATCAGGAATAAATCCTCCAAACTGTGTAACCTCGTCGGTTTTATTAAAACCAACTAAAGGGTGTTCAAATGTTGGACCAGCTAACCCACTACTCCCAGTAGGAGAGGCAAGATACTCCAGGAGTTGTATAGCTTCTTTTTTATTTTCAGCATATTTAGCAATTCCACCTGCACTGACATTCACATGAGCAGGATTAGGAGTAAGAACCTTTACTTTTTTAGCCAAATTCTGATCTTTTCTACCATTGACACCTGCAAGCATTCTTGAAACATAGTAGTGATTAACAATACCTACTCCACATTTACCCTGAGCAACAGCTCTTATAACACCAATATCACCAGAAAAAAACGGCTGAGAAATATTTGCAATCATCCCTTTCAACCACTCTTTGGTTTGTACTTCTCCTTTATTCACAATTTGATTAGCAACTAAAGATTGATTGTATGGACTGCTCCTTTTTCTCACACAGACGAGACCTTTCAAAGAAAGATTAGCAAGATCTGAATAATCTTTGATTGAATTTATATCAACTTTTTTAGGATTAGCGACCATTACTCTTACCCTTCTTGTTAAGGCATACCATCTTGCTTGAGGATCTCGATATTGAACCGGAACATTTTTATCTAATTGGGAAGACCTATATGACTGAAGCAGGCCACTTTTGGCAGCATTGCTAATTCGAGCAGCATCAACAAGAAGAATCAAATCGGCTTTAGAATTTGATCCTTCCCTTTTCAATCGCTCAACTAGAGAAATTCCCGTCGCCTCGATTAATCGGATTTTTATTCCAGTCTCTTCTGCAAATTGCTTATATATCTGCTTATCGGTGTTGTAATGCCTGCCTGAATAAATTCTTACTTCTCTCTCAGAAGCTTTTATATGATTAAAACTTGAAGAGACTAATAGAGTTCCTGTTATTGCTGAAGTTAGAAGATGCTTAATTAAATTCATTAATCTATCTAAGGGAGGGATTAATAACTTTGCATAGACTAGGCAAGAAGATACTCCTAAAAATAGATTCGAAACTTTGATACATAGTGAGGTATAAATTGATATCTTATTTATACTTTAGGATGGTAATTAAAACTAGCCAATAAAGATGGAATATTTAACTCATTCTCTAATCGAAAAATCAGAAGCTCATGAAATAATTAAAAAACTAAAAGCAGAAAAATCCTCATGGCAAGATGGAAAAAAGACTGCTGGAAGTCATTCTGCAGAAATCAAGTCAAATTTTCAATTAGATAGAAATTCAAAATTATCAATAGAGCTTAGAGATATTATTGTTAATAAAATAATTTTAAACCCTCTTCTAAAAAGTTTTACATTGCCTAGTCTTATACATGGAGTAATGTTTACTAAATCCTTAGCTGGACATGGTTATGGTTCACATATTGATAATCCTTATATGCCCTCAGGAAGAAGTGATCTATCTTTTACGTTGTTTTTAAACTCGCCAGAAGATTACGAAGGTGGTGAATTATGTATTCAGACGATCAATAAAACTGAAGAAATTAAACTATCCGCTGGAGAAATGATAATTTATCCCAGTACAAAACTACATTCTGTTGCTGAAGTCAAAGGCGGGGAACGCTATGTATGTGTAGGATGGATTCAAAGCTATATACAAAATAATGAAGATAGAAATTTCCTATTCGGACTAGATGCTGGAGCGAAAGGAATACTGGCAAAACATGGAAGGTCAGATGAACTGGATTTAATTTTCCAGGCATACAGTAATCTCCTTAGAAGATTAGGAGATTAAATCGATCACTTTATACAGGAAGAGGTAAAAAAAGAACTTCACTTAGACGGTGTGACCCACCAAAATACATACAAATCAAAAATGGTATGCCAAGTAACACACCTATCCGAATATTCTTAGCTGCAGCTGCTGCTTTAGCAACTAACACAGTTATTGCTGACAATACAATGGCTGGAGAAAAACATGGAGATATGGGTGGTTTAAAGGAATGGACTACCGATCAATCTGCAGACGAGGATGGAAAGCTTGATGAAGCCGCTCAAAAAGCTGCTGATAAAGCTAAAAAAGCTGATATTTGCATCCCTATTGGAGAGGGAGAAAATTGCTGGTAAAAAAAATTTTATGTTCAAAAAGCCTCCAAATGGGGGCTTTTTAATGCCAATAAATAAACAAAAAAACGCCCCAAAAGGGGCGTTTTTAAAAATCCTAATTAATAGAAATTAGAATCTGAATTCAGTTAGAAGAACTGCGCCATTAACATCTTTGTCAGCGCCTGAAACATCAGTGCTACCAAAGATAGCTGGAGTAACACTCACACCGTCATTAACTTTGAAAGTGTAATAAGCTTCCCAAACTGAATTGTCTTCAGATGGATCAGTTCCACCACCTTTGATTTCAGTAGCAGCCATTTCTGAACCAATAGCAATTCCTGCACTGTTGCCATCAATGAATAGATCTCTCCAACCAAGACCAATCATCCAACCTTCCGTTTCTTCAGCTTGACCAGCTGTTGCTTCATCGAAAGAAGCAGTGTCATAACCAACTTGAACGGAAGGAACAGCACCTGAAGTTTCTGGCTTCCAATAAGCTCTTACACCGTAAGCTGTCATTTCGCCAACAGTAGAACTTGCTAATGACGAATGGAAATATCCGTCATATCCAGCATTTGAAGAATGACCATCTTTCTTTGCAGCTGCCAAAGAAACTTGCCAGCGAGGTGAGCCATACTCAACCTTAGTCAATAGGAAGTTTCTATTGTTATCACCCAATAGACCTTTTGAGGAAGAAGCGCCATCTTTAGACGTGTAGTTAACACTCAAAGCAAATCTTGGATCCATAGGATCTTCAACTTGCTGTGTCCATGCGACACCGAAACCAGGGCTTGTGCTTGATCCATAAGCAGAACCATTACCACCTAAAGCAAACTGCTTAGTTATAGGCTTATAGATAGATGGAGCACTAGCTAACATATAGTAGTTCTCGATTCTTGGCCCAACCCAAACTTGAAGACTATCGCCAACAGGGAACTGGTACCAAAGTTTATCTACCTTTAGTTCACCACCATTACCGTTAGCAGCAGACAAGTAAGTGTTCTGTCCTTTGTCCTTAAAGTGATCACTTACGTTACCAGTCTTGATACGTGTATAAAGATTATCTTCACCAGTGAAACTTGTATTCAGATTTAACTGATACATGTATTCCATAGTGATCTCATCCGTATCAGTCTCTGCATCATCATCAACATAACCAGTGATGAAAGCAGCCTTTCCGCTCATCTTTGTAGATGAAGAGAACTGACCAGCCATGATTTCGCCGAGTTGAGCTTCAACACCATCAACACGAGCTTGAATAACTTCAGAACTTAGATCTGAGTCGCTAGATAACGTAGTAACGTCGGCATTTGCAGCCAATGGTGCCATTAGGCCCAAAGCAGCAGGAGCCACCAGCAAACGCTGAAAAAGCTTCATTGTGTCCTCACACAAGTATTTCATATTAATAATAGTGTATTCATTAAGACATTCCAGAGTCATTAATCCTTAAAGTATCTTTTGATACGTCAAAAAATATTATTCGAACTATTTAACATCAAGAAACCAAGAATTATTACTTGGTGTTAATACTAATTTGAGCCAAGAGGAAACCCAAGGGCTTCTCTTTCTCCCAACCAAGCTTCAGCAACTTTACGAGCTAAAGATCGAATTCTTGCAATAATCTTAGTTCTCTCAGTAACTGAAATCACTCCTCTTGCTTCTAATAAATTAAATGTATGACTGCATTTGAGAACGTAATCAAGGCTAGGCGCAGGTAGCTTTTTAGCAATTAATTGATGAGCCTCTTCCTCATAAATTTCAAAAAGTTTCCTTAAATTTACCGTGTTAGATTCTTCAAAATTATACTTACATTGACCCTTTTCAAAAGGAAGCCAAATATCACCATATTTATTCTTTTTATTCCAGGAAAGGTCCCAAATACTTTCAACATTTTGTAGATACACTGCCAATCTCTCCAGGCCATAAGTGATCTCAATTGAAACAGGCTTGCAATCAAGACCTCCACATTGTTGAAAATAAGTAAATTGGGTAACTTCCATCCCATCAAGCCAAACTTCCCAACCCACTCCCCAAGCGCCTAAAGTTGGAGATTCCCAATTATCTTCAACAAATCTAATATCGTGATCTTTAGGTGAAATTCCTAGTGCTTCAAGAGAAGACAAATAAATTTCTTGTATGCCGTCCAAAGAAGGCTTGATAAGAACTTGATATTGAAAATAATGCTGAGCTCTATTTGGATTATCTCCATACCTACCATCAGTTGGTCTTCTACAGGGCTCGGGATAAGCAACGGCCCAAGGCTCCGGACCAATCGCTCTCAAAAAAGAATGAGGACTCATGGTTCCAGCACCTTTCTCTAAATCGTATGGCTGAAGCAGCAAACAACCTTTCTCACTCCAGAAATTATTGAGGCTAGAAATTATGTCCTGAAAGTACATTAGTGTTGATATAACAGGTGCTAGAGGTAATCAGCTTAACTTGGCAGGGCATACAACAAAGAAGTAACTGCAGTACCCCTCGTCTTCAAATAGCTCAACCGAGAAAATCATTTATATTCTAAATCAACTATCGAGCATTTAAAGCTGAGTATTTAGATGAGGACAAACTTGAAAATGAGTATATATACTCACTGGGCAAAAAAAGAGAAATACACTTTCCACTCTAGACGCAAAAAAAAGAGTATTCGGTCCATTAATAAATACTTTTATCAGCTAATACTTAATACTTCAAGCACTAATATATACGAAAAGAAATATCACAACTGATTATTAATTACCAAAGTTCAATAAAATTCTAGTTTATAGTAAAAAGAATAAATTTACTATAAGTTTAAAATTATTCATGCTAGTTATAATACCTTCAAGTATAACCAGGCATTGAAAATCCACAAACAAAAAGATAGTACAACAGTATCCGTTGTTCCGATTCGTCACAAGGCGTATATTGAACGTGTATTTAGCTAAACCCATGGAACTGTCGCCTACGGAGGTGGTTGACTTAGCGAATATTCCGCTCAATAGCGAAGTCACAAAGGGGCTCGTGCCCGCACAAGTGGAGTACGTCAAAGAATCTGTCGTCGAAATCAATGAAGAGCTGAGCTGCGTTGGGCAATCATTAAGGGCTGTCGCGGCCAACCTCTCCGACATTAAGAGCAACATCAAGCCTGGGAACTGGAGAGCCTTCCTGAAGTCCGGAGCAATTAACTGTTCAGAAAGGTTCGCTGTTGACCTTGTAAGTGCATACACGAACTGGTTAGGAGGCTCCGATATCGACGACAAAATGCTTGCGTCTCTGACACCTAGGTCGTTGGCGCTGATGGGAAGCAAAGGAGTAACCGACAAGGAGCGTCAAAAGGTATTCGAAGCCGTTGGGAACGGCGAAAGAATGACAGAAGCAACTGTTAGGACTCTAGTGAAAGGGAATAAGAAAAAGGCCAATAAAGCCTCCCGTAAAAGTGAAAGCGAAAAGGTCAAATCACTGAAAGAAAAGATCGAGACCTACAAAAAAGTAATCAATAACCTTCAAGATGAAAACAAAAAGCTAAGTAAATTACTATCAAACAGAGAAAAAATTGAATCACTTGTTTAGCAATTATCACAAAAAAACATTTCACTACTTCTAATATTAAAAATGAAAAGCATTAACTTCAAGTCTAGAATCTCTAAACAAATTAAATTAAAAAATGAAGAGGTCCAAAACCTAGAGAAAGGAATCACGAAGGCATTGCTAGAGAAATACAAGCCCAAAGTTCTTTACAACATAGATACTTTGAACAAAAAAAATGCTAAAAGGGGAGTGGCTTAAGATTATGAATAAGAATTCAAAGTCGAGGAAAGGATTCATCCATTTGTACAATCCCAAGGAAGAAGGGTTAGGATCTTACGACGTGCACTATATAAATGCCTACAAAAAAGATGAAAGCATAAAAAATAATCTAAATAAAAGAGGTAAGGAGAGGTATGCAGCATGATTCCATTTATAAGAAGTCTTTCAGAGCTAATGGCGATTACAGAGTCAAGAGACAGCCAAAAGCATGTCATTCAATACAATGAAAACTATAGCTCGACAATAGATAGCGGACAAAGAAAAAGATACATAAAGTCTCTTGGCAAAAAAGAAGTCGAACTCCCTGATTCACCTAAAACAATACGGCGTAAATGGATGCAAAATAAAACTTTCATATCAAGATTCATTGATGATTTAGATTATAATAATCAAATACAATCCTCCTATGATCTGACCTTAATAGAAAGACAAAACAAGAGAATTCAACAGGATGTCGCCTAATTATGAAAAAATTTAAAATAAATCAGGCGATAGAGTATTTGTCTGCGACGTTAATTTTCTCATACTTTTTTGTTCATAATATTTTTCTAGTTCTAATTGGGATTACATTTTCATTGTATTTAATAAATATTAATATGATTAATAATCTCAAAAAATCTATAAATAAAAATTCTGTTTTAAAAAGTGAATCCATAGATTTAAATAAAAATGATAAAGAAAAAAATTCCAATACTATAAATACTAATATTACAAAAGCTACTAAAAATGAAAATAAGCTTACATTAGTCGAAGAAATAGAAGAATTTGGATTTATACCTTCAATAGATAAGAAAAAAAATTCTAATGTAGCATAATATATTTTTAATATAGAATATATTGTCTAAATTGTTCTTCTTACAAAGGCTTTTATCTATTTACAAACAAGTCAATAAACGTTAGTCTAGTATACTTACAAAAAGTAAATGCAAAAAGATCCAAAAAGCATAGAAGATTTATTAATTAAAGGTTTATCTCATATTCTAAAAAGAACAGTAGAGGTCAGCCCGAGAGACCAATTAGCAATTGCGCAAGAGTATAAAGAATGGATAAATTGCATATCTGCTAGTGATTTCTCAGAGCAAGAGATTCTAGTAATAGATAAGTTTACATTTACCTAGAATACATTTTATTCTGACTAGAAATTCTATAAATATAAATTTTTTAATTAATAATTTTAGGTTAATAGCTAAGTTAAAAAAATATGTTAAAAAATAATTCATTAAAATATAGATAAACTATATTTTAATAACTAAATAATTCTTTAAAATTATATTTATAAATTAATCAAATTTCCAAGCTAACTTTAGGCAATCAAGAGAAAAATTGACATTAATTGGTACTAATGTACTATAAAGAAGCGTTTCGTCGTGTCGAAGAATCTCCATTTCCTTTAACCCACTCTAACAAATTCATTTATTTTACTGAGCATGATTAATGAAGCAGTCAAGAGAGGTAGGGCGATCTTCGAGTATTTAATCAACCAATCAACTGGAGTATCCAATGGAATCTTCAAGCACCTCAACCTGGGCATCGACAAAGAGCCTAAAGCTTTCAAGCGGACTAGAAATTGGAAGAGAAGCACTCATAACAAGCTCCACAAGAGAGTTAGTTGAATTTTACTGGACAAATCGGAAGCGATTTTCAGGAGGTTATTTGGGCTTTCCTTCGAAGATTTGTATTGAACAGGAGAAATAAAGACTAAAATTAAAATTTACTTTTTTTATTTGCTGATCTAATTAGATAATTTATTATAAAAACAAATTAATAAATAATGGTTATTATTTATTATTATTTACTTGATACGAATTCGGAGCAAGTAATAAAAATACTATCCACCAAACAAGAATAAAAAAACCTAAAATACAAGTTATTATAGTGTTATTTAAAAGTTTAAAACTTAAAGTAAGAACTAAAACTCCAAAGCTAATAATTGACCAAGGTTGACACCAAAAAGGCTTTGAATCCCAAAAACTTTTTTTTGCATTTGTATCCATTAAAGAAACTTGCGAAATGATTAAAGCAATCTAATCATAACGGCTTACTAAGGCTTATCTTCTTCAACAGGATTATCTTCTTCAACAGGCTTATCTTCTTCAACAGGATTATCTTCTTCAACAGGATTATCTTCTTCAACAGGCTTATCTTCTTCAACAGGCTTATCTTCCTCAACAGGCTTATCTTCTTCAACAGGCTTATCTTCCTCAATCGGTTTAATTTCAACTATGTTGTCGATTGAAGAAGAGGAGTCGCTGCTTGTAAAAATCTGAGAAACCTCCTTAACCGAATCAGACTCGGAGTCCTTAAGTAAAAATTTCAAAACATAGCCAAGAGAGACAAACAAAGCTATTGGGAGGACAAGTCCTAAAAGCAATTTATAGAGGATTATTCCTATACCAAGGACACCAATAGAAATAAGAATGTTCTTCTTGTTCATATGAGCTATTGAATAGATTCTAAATCTAAGCTATTTCTGAGTTATCTACATCACATGTCTTTAACGCGATGTCTATTTAAATAATCTAAATTACAAGTATTAACATTAAATTCAATGCTCATCAAAGAGAAAGAATTAAAAAAATTCTTTAGTTTATCTTATGGAGAGAAAGCTCCATCTAGGGAAGAATGGGAATCCTTATACAATAAGCAAGTTAAATTTATAGACCCTACCCAAGAAAAAAATGGAATTGATGCATATATCAAAGCCCAAGATGGATTAATCAAAAGATGTGATGATATTTATCTAGAATCACACTCAATTGCCATCAATAAGAATATTGCTTTTGTTGAATGGACAATGGGGTTAAAAATAAAAGGTCTCGAATTTTTATACGATGGGACATCCAGATTGATATTTGATGAAGAAGGTAAGGTGAAAGAACATAGAGATTATTTTGATTTTTGTTCTGGAACATTTGGAAATGTCCCAGTCATAGGAGCATTTTTTAGATGGTTATATTCAAGATTTGTTGATTAAAAAAATTATTATTTTTAAAAATTATAGAGAAATTCCCAATCATTTCACTTGCTTTGATTATCTTTCATAAGAGTTTGCTTTATTCCCTAAAAAAGAATCTAAGCATTTTCATTTTTTGCTTTTGTTTGAGAAACTATACAAGAACTAGTAAATTTACTTAATTGCAATCCAAGCAAAAATAATATTTAGTCATTTTCTAAATTTTGTTTGATTATTTAGTTGATTACGTAATTATTTTTTTTATTAGCTATAACACAAGTGGTGCTGAAAGAATCAAATGGGAACATTAGTTGAGTTAATCAAGGAAACCTACGACCATAAAGCATGCTTAGAAATTGCCAGTAGTGGCTGCTCTGAGGGGGCATGCACAAGGCATAACTATCAAGCTGACACTCTCTTGCTCTATATGAGTTACTCAGATGAGATTATCAAATACACTTCAGAAAGACTCGGATACAATTTTCTATCTAATCTTGCAAGAGATTTTGGTTCTCCACTAAAAGATAATAAAGATCAAGATAATTTCTCATGGCAAGAAGTAGTTTCGGCTTGTCCAAATAAGGACGACTATAAACATGCCCTTGTATGGAAATTTATAGAATTAGTTGCCAAAGAGAAAAGTTTAGATCACCAATAATTCAGCATGGAGATTAATTGGTAATAAATTCTCTATTAGTTGAGGATTTAACCTACAAGTAATTTAATTAAAAAAAAGATCAATTACAGTTCTCATCCAAAGAGGTTGAAAAATAAAATAAATTAGAATGAAGAAGAATATTGCACCTATTATTCCATAAAATTGAACCTCTATTTCTTCCCAAATCTCTTCAATCCAAATAAAGAAAGATTTATTTCTATTGTCTTTTTCCATTGCGAAATAGATTAGAAACGTAGTATATACGAACGTTAAAAGTTTCAAACTAATATTTATTAAATGCCTTAGATTTCTCCATATTTATATTCAATAAATAAATTGTATATAAAATTATGGACCAAAAGACTCGGCAGAATCGATTTTCAAGTAAATTAACTTATTAATATAAAAAAGAAAAATTGAAGAATAGCCCTTCTATTGAAGAAATTGTTTCAGTAACTCTTAGCTGTACCTTAATTAGGATGACTGAAATAAATAAAATAGATAGATCAGTTCTTTATCAAGAGTTCAAAGAATGGATTTTAAATTCTGGAGAGAATGAAGAGAGTCAAGAAATCCTATGCCTGAGGTACTTAAAAAATGATAGCAAGACTAATTAGTTTAACTTATAATTATTATTTGATTATCTTGCAAAAAAAGAGTATTAAAATCCTCATTCATGCTTAAATAGCGTTAATATAAAAAAAATCTAAAGAAATGTTTAGTTCAATATTTTCATTGCTTTTCTCCACTCTACTTTGGGTTCAAGTACCTCAATGGAGCGATAATTGGTCAAAATGCGCCGTAGATGTCCCCGACACTGCATGTCATTGGTACATTGTTTCACCAGATAATACTTTTGGTAAAGGCTTCGATTGGGCAACAGCTCCTTGGTTTAATGCAAACGGATTAAATGACGTTGCAAAAATTTCTTCTGAAACTGTAGTAGAAAAACTGCAAGCAAAAGAAGTTAGTAGTAAATTAATTTCTTGATTATTTTTTAGATAATTACTACGAAAAAATTAATTTCTTATCTCGCCTAATACTCTAAGTGCCTCATTAACATGAGCAGGACCGTTTAAAAGATCGTTGAAAATATGCCTAATAACACCTTTTGAATCAATAATGTAAGTTACCCGACCATCAAGCAAACCAAGAACTTTAGGAACACCAAACGCTCTTCTTAGAGAATTTTCTGTATCACACAATAATGGAAATGGAAGTTTATTTTTGTCTGCAAAAGATCTATGACTTGCTTCATCATCACCACTTACCCCCCAAACTTCAGCCCCAAATAGTTTAAAAAGATCGTATTTGTCTCTAAAGCCGCAGTTTTCAGCTGTACAACCAGGTGTATCGTCTTTGGGATAAAAAAATAAAACTAGTGGCCTACCTTTTGCTTGCTTATTCGTCCTAGAAACACCTAGTTGATCAGAGAGCGAGAAATCAGGTATTTGATCACCTAACTTTAAAGGCATTTGCATCATAAAATTTATAGAAATATTATATAAAAAATTAGTGCTTATTGGAGGGAATAAGAATTAATAAAAGTCTATTAACTACTTAATCTATAAATAAATTACTATTAACTACCGCTTGGAAACTATAGATTTATTAAGCTAAAATAGTTAGATTATTAACTTTTTGTATAATCATATTAATTAAATAAAAATCATTGAGTGGTTTCGGGGAAAAGAAAAAAGAGAAGAAAGGCTCTTCTAAAAAACTCCAAAAGCTTTCAGAAAAGGATCTGAAAGCGAAATCAATCAATAATCATATTAAAGGGAATTTAGATGAAGCAGAGAAAGGGTATAGAGCTTTTTTAAAAAATGGTTATTCTGATGCAGATATAATTTCAAATTATGCTCTCATATGTGAAGAAAAAGGAGAAAATGAGAAGGCAATAAGATTATACGAAAGATGTGCCAAAAGTTTCCCAAATCATATTTACTCAAAATTAAATTTATCTTTTTTATATTATAAATTAAATCATTTAAAAATAGCAGAAATAATAATTGAAGAAGCCATTAGATTAAAACCAAGTCTAGCTAATGGATATTGTATTAGAGGATT
The DNA here is from genome assembly GCA_003215895.1 of Prochlorococcus sp. AG-409-D14. Lineage (GTDB taxonomy): Bacteria > Cyanobacteriota > Cyanobacteriia > PCC-6307 > Cyanobiaceae > Prochlorococcus_B. Next base: position 17,569 of record QCJR01000009.1, on the reverse strand, counting down.
AATCTTAAAAAGTTTAAATAAATATGAGGAGTCAAAATTGTCTTTTGAAAAAGCAATCGAACTAGACAAGAATTATTTTGATGCCTATATCAATCTAGGGTTATTAAATAAAGATTTTAGTAACTATAATGAAGCAGAAGAATATTATCTAAAAGCTTTAGAAATAAACAATAAATCTGCTATCGCTCACTTGAATCTAGGTGCATGCTATAAAGAAAAACAAGAGATAGAAAAGGCAAAATTACATACAGAGATAGCAATAGATCTAGATCTAGATAATAAATTAGAGAACTGTTATTTAAATCTAGCTACATTATACAACCAAGTTGGTGATTATAAAAAATCACTTATACTTATAAAAAAAGAACTTATATATAATAAAAATAGTGAATTAAGTTATCAACTTATAAGTGAATTAATTAAAAAAGGAGAATTATTGGACACATCACAGAAAGACAATAGAGAATTACTTAAACATATATTAAATAGAAAAGATATTTCTCATCGAGAACTATTTGGAAATATAAACAGCCTGATCTCCAAAGAAATATTAGAAAAATTATCTATTATAAAATCCGAATTGTATGAGGATAATGAATTTAATATTCTTATTAAAGATAAGGAATTAGTAAAAGCACTTTCACTAATGATATTTTGTTCTCCATTATGGGAAAAGGTTTTAGGAAATATACGTAAGAATATCCTTCTAAGATATTCAGAGAAAGATAAGATAAGTAATAGTATTTTTAACTTTATTATAGCTCTTGGATCACAATGTTTCTTAAACGAGTATGTCTATTACATATCTACAGAAGAAAAGAATAAGCTAAAGGAACTTAAGAAAAAAATCAACAATAATAAAAATCAAGACTATAAATTAGCAATTCTCTCATGCTACCAGTCACTATCTTCAATAAATAATAAAATAATTGATTTAAATACTTATTTCTCAAATAATAAAGAATTTAATAATCTACTTAATTTACAATTTAAAGAGTTGAATGATGAAAAAAAGATTTCAAAAGGAATTAAAAAGATAGGAAATATAAAAGATTCAACATCTAAAGATGTGAAAAAACAGTATGAATTAAACCCATATCCTAGATGGAGATACAATTCATATGCTAAAGAAAACAAACTGAACTTTTTATCAGTTATTAATTCTGAAATTTCACCAAATACAATTAAACCTAATTCAGTTCAATTAACAAATAAAAAAATAAATATTCTTATAGCCGGCTGTGGAACGGGTATTCAAATAATTGAAGCATCTCGCTATAGTAATTGTGAAATAACAGCAATTGATCTAAGTAATTCAAGCATCTCATATGCAAAGAGAAAGGTCGATGAATATGGATTGAAAAATATCAATTTTATAGAAATGGATTTACTTGAATTGACATCGCTAAATAAAAGATTTGATTTAATAGAATGTTCAGGTGTTCTTCACCACATGAATGAGCCTAGTAAGGGATTATCAAATCTATTGGACGTATTAGAACCAAAAGGCTTTTTAAAGTTAGGTTTGTACAGCAAGTATGCACGAGAAGAAATACTAAAAGCAAGATATCTAATCAAAGAAAAAGATATCAAACCAGATTTTGATGGAATAAGAACCTTCCGAAATGACGTTCTTAATGGAAAGATAAAACAGTTAAACGAAATAACTAATTGGTCAGATTTCTACTCAACCTCAATGTGCAGAGATCTTTGCTTTCATAGTCACGAAAACTGTTACTCGTTAATTGAAATTAAAAATATGTTAAAAGTATCTAATCTGGAATTCCTAGGTTTTACCATTTCAAAAGATATAAAAGATGAATATCTGATAAAAAATAAAGATATAGACTCTTTAAAAGATTTAGAGTTATGGGATAAATTTGAAGGATCAAATCCTAATTCTTTTAGAGAAATGTATCAATTCTGGGCTAGGAAATCAATTAAATAGTTGTTCTTCCAATCCTGGAATAAACATCTTACATAAGGTGAAAATAAATAATATTGCTAGAACATTACCTAGCATTGCTATTGCAAAGCGAATTCTCAGATCCTTAGCAAATGGTAATAGGTTTTCCCAAAGTTGTAATAATGGTCCGCCTGCCATTGGATATTAATGTTTAATTACTAATAGCTTACATTGGGACTACCTTATTGGCTACATAAAAACCAAGATTTAAAGTAAAAAGATTCTATTAATATCTTCTACTTTAATTTACTTCTCATAAAAAATAGAAATATCAACCCTATCAATATTAGGGCTAAAGGATAAAGAAATACAAATAATATATCTGTTAAATTTTCTGGTCTATTCAAAATAAATAAACCTACTATAAAAATTATTATTGGCAAAAGGATAAGTGATTTTATTAATACGCCTTCATTCCATTTTTTAATCACATTATCTTCATTTAATAAAGTTTCCAATTTATCCATTAAAACTTCATCATTAAAATCAGACTGTTCACTCATAAGATTTTGATAATACTAATAAAATGGTAAAACTATAATATACTAATTTTTTATTACAATATATTTTTAATCTATTGCATTCCAATTAAGAAAAGATGAATCACATTAATTATATAGATTTATTTGGTTTTTTAGCCGCTTTACTAACTACCATAGCTTTTTTACCCCAGCTATATAAGACATGGAAAACAAAATCAGCTGATGATGTTTCATTAATTATGTTGATTCTATTTATAACAGGTCTTATTTGTTGGATTATTTACGGTTTAAACATTCATTCAATTCCTATTCTAGTTGCTAATATTGTTACCTTTATTTTTAATTTTTCGATTTTAATTTTAAAGCTTAGTTATAAAAAAAATAATAAGTAGATTCTTTGATATATATTAAATTATTTTTTTTTAGCTTCTTTACAAGCTATAGTTAACTAAGAATTAAACTAATTAAATGTCAGGAGAAGAGATTCAACTTATTGGCAGATCTTTAGCTCTGCATCCGCCTGTAATGATAATCACACTTGGTCTATTCATGTATATAAGAGGCAAAGCTATTGCAAGTAGTAATCCAACTAAAAAAGTTACTCCTTTTTTCCCATTTAGAAACGTCTAAAAATATAATTAATTTTCTAGAGCTCTAAAATCACAGAATATTTTTGAATTCACTTTTAACCAAATGGATTGGTACCTTTAAGTGGTCCAACGAATAGGAACTCAATAACAGCTCCTGTTATTGCAACAGGAAATACCCAAATAGACATAAATCTAATTCCCATAAATTTCATTCCACCTTTACCGGCGAATGCATCTTTAGTCATTGTATAAACAGTCTCAGTATCAGTCACCTCATAAGAATCATTAATTCCAGATTCATAAGGCTTCACGAAATCCATTCTGCTAAATAAATTCCTAATTTTATTTAACGCAACAATTGGCCAAACCCATAGGAAAAAGATTCTAGACCCTAATCTATTAGCATCAGATTGTGGATTCCCTAGATCTTTATTACTATTTTTCTTTGGGAATGCATCTTCAATAATTGAAGCTATTTGCTCTTGGTCAGTTGGATAATCAACTACTGTATTTTCAGAATCCATCAAGAACTTAAAATTTGAGATGATTATAAGATGAATTGATTATTTTTGTATTAAAGAAATAATTTAATATTTATTGGTAACATAGACCATTAAAAAAGACCCAATCTTAATTGGGTCTTTTTTAATGGTTAATTTTTAAAAACAAATTATAATATCTGTTATTTTTATGCGTTTATCACACCACGGCGGATAAATTGCATTGCAAAAATAGCTCCAAGAAAAAATACTGTTGGAATTCCTAATGCATTCACTGCCAAAGTTCTAACAGTAAATACAGGATATCCATCTCCTGGTCTTCCTTTATCTGCAACAATTGCTGTGTCTTCCCAAACCTGCTGGTTTTGAATAGTAGGACCATTATCCCAAACAAATACTCCCCATCTTCTCAACCAATAATCAGTAAAGGCAACTGAAAAAATAACTGGGGTTAGCACCAAGAGTAATTTGAGGTTGATCATCCATCTTTATATTTATCCAATAAATCTTGGCATATGAGAGCCAAAAAGGCTGATTGATTGATTGAGCTTATGAATTCTGTAACAAATTGGGCCGATTTTAGAAGCTTTGATAATTCTCTAAGTTGACTCGCTTTACTTCTGATAGGGTGGAATTATTGCCTTTACAGGCGTAAATTAATTGGTTTAATTTATGGAATTTGGTTTTAAAGAAATTCTCTTCGGATTAGCTGGAGTAAGCATGATTGCTTGGGCTGGAGTAATCGGCCTCTGGCATACCTATATGTTTCCAAGATTTTTCAGAGAAGATTCAAGTCGAATTAATAGCGCTTCTACATTAAATTCAGATGTCTCCAAAGCTCAGTCAGCTACTGAGAAGAATAATCCAAACAAACCTTGGTTCCTTGATGACGAAGGCAGCGCTCTTACACCAGAGACAGCAATGGGAGCAATAGGTCTTAGCGACAGAGGAAAATACAGCAAAAAATCTTTTGTTGTTGCTGATTTCAATCCAGTTGAAGCTGGTTATGGAGTCAATAGGCTTTACACTTCAGTTTTAATTGGATTAGCAATTAGTACTTTTGTAATAATTTCCTTTGGACTTCAAAGTGGGTTCGGAATGATGGGACCAAACTTATAAACAATCTAATTTGAAAAACATAAGAAAGAACTAGTCAGCAAAATTTAAATTTTCTAAGCACCAAATAAGATTGAATACAAGGAATACAAATGTTTTCAGATAAAGATCTTTAAACACACCCTTTTTTGAATAATTTTTAAATCTTTTGTACCAAGGCAATAAAAAATCTATGGAAATTAATTTTTTGTTCTAATACTTTTGAATAGTTATCCTTAAAAAGCCTTTTGAGCACTGCATTTAAGAATCGTCATTCACGCGAAAAACAATCTTAGAAATTAGTCGCCCAGAGAGAAGAGCTAGAAAAATTGACTTATTTATGTATCAAAAATCAATATTGAATAGACAAGAAGATTTAAAAAAAACCAAATTCACTCTAAATGTGCAAAGCTGCTTTAAAATATTCATGATTTTAAATTGCTCCATGACTGTAGGAATCTACTTCGCTACAACGACAGGTAAAACCGAAGATATAGCGGAAAGGCTGCACGGCTTACTTGACTCGGCTGAAGGTCCAAAGGATATTTCAGACGTCGATGACCTTAGTGAATTAGCTGGACATGATGGTGTTATTTGTGGCATCCCTACATGGAACACCGGTGCTGACTCTGAGAGATCAGGAACTGCATGGGACTCAATCCTTGAAGACATTGGAGAACTAGATCTCAGTGGTAAGAAAGTTGCAATTTTTGGTTTAGGAGATTCTTCTACTTACACCGAAAACTATTGCGATGCAATGGAAGAACTTCATAGATACTTCCAGCAAGCAGGTGCTTCAATGGTTGGATACACTGCTAAGAGTGATTACACTTTTGATGAGTCCAAAAGTGTAGTTGGAGAAGAATTCTGTGGATTACCTCTTGATGAAGACAGTGAATCAGACATGACAGATGAAAGGCTTGCAGGATGGGCTGAGAAACTAAAAGGCGAAATGTTTTAAGCATTAGACAAAACTGTTAAATCTTCCTAAGTAATTACTTAGGAAGATTTTTTTTTACTCACTTTTAATGAGATTAAAAATATCCCGAAAAAAGAAGTTATCTGAAGCTATCTAAAAAAACAACCCCAAAGAGGCCGACAATATCTTAATGTTTTCTTTATGAACTCAAATAATTGCTCAGGTAAAAACGTTTCTATAAACGTAAATCTCTCTTTAAAAGATGAGACTTTGCGTATATTGATAGAAATGGCAAACGATATGGGTACAAGTCTTGAGGATGTAATAAGCTCAATAACGGAAGACTCGGTAATTGATTTAGAGAGGCTTCAAGATGATCTAGGCATAGTTATTATCCCAGAAAAATGTAGCAAAGAAGATTTAATAAATTCTATCCATTAGATATTTGAATTTTTTTAAAATCTTTCAGGTCTAGGATTTTTCCAAGTAGAAATAAAACCATTGCTTTTCAAAGATTTAGCGCGCCTTTCAAGAATTTCCCTATCAAGTCTCCAAACGCTATATACACCAAACTTACCTAAGACGTTTGGATTAAGTCCTTGCCAATGAGATTTTTCCGCTGACCTTTGATCAATAAGTAAAAGAGTAGTTTCTGAGCCATTGGTTCCATATATTGGCCTTCCTTTCCACCCTCTTCGTTTTTCATTTTTAAGTCGATCTGAAACATTTACCAATGCATTTTTTGATCGACCTTCAAAAACAATGACATGATTAGTATAAAAATGAATTGAAGGTTTCATAGCTCCTACCATTACTAAAGGCTCGTTTCTATTTTTAGAATTTAAAAGCAGTTCGGAGGCTTGTCTTAAAGGGAGTTGTCTTAACCTATCTGCCAAATCAAAAGTTGGTAGAACAATCAAAAAATGAGATAAAAGTATAGGGATTTGAAAAATCAATAGTTTTCCATATATTTTCCTTGAGGAAAATATCATTCCTAAAACAGCAATTAAAAGAAAAATAAATCCAGCCTTTTCAATTAAAAAGCTATTGGTTAATTCCTTAGAAAAATCGGGTATCTCAGGATCATTGAGAAACTGAATCCATAGTTTCGAAGAGAAGAAAACTATTGAAAAGAGTATTGATAAAAATATTGTAAATTTCCAAGCAAAAGATCTTAAAAATTCTTCTTTAACATGACTCGTTAAGGAAAGTGATATTAAAACTGATGCCGCAGGAGTAGCAGGAAGCCAATAGCTTGGAAGCTTTGTCGCTGAAATAGTAAAAAAGACAAATACAGCGATCAACCAAAAAAATGAAAATTCAAATAGAGACTTTTCTGGTTTTTTAATAAGCCTTTTAGACCATTTAGATATATTGCAAAAATTCTTCCAAATGCTTATAAATAAAAAAGGTGTAAAAGGTAAAGAAGCTATACATAATACTATTAAAAAAAACCACCAAGGTTCACCGTGCGAATTTACTACTGATGTAAATCTTTGAAGATTATGATACCCAAAAAAACTTTCCAGGAATGGTTTTCCCTCTACTAATAATTCAATTAAGTACCAAGGAAAACTAATAATAAAAACAATAAGAAGTCCTGGTATTACTCTAAATATTTTTAAAATCCCAAGAAGATTATTTTGAAAAAAGGCAAAAAATAAAATTGTTAATGCCGATAAAAGCAAGGCAACAGGACCTTTAGTTAAAACTGCTAATGACAAAAAAATCCAAGATAGCCACCAAACTTCTCCATCTGGATTAGCGAATCTTCTCCATTTTAGAAGTAAGCAAATGCCTAGAGTGCTGCAAAGAAGTGCGTCACTTACAGCAATTCTTCCCCAAATTATTACCAAAGGCGACAACGCAAATACCAGCGCAGTAACAACTGCTGTTCTTCTATTGAAATTATTTTCTTCTTGTGGATATTTCATCATTGTATCCCCTAAAACAAGCATTAAAAGAATTGTCGCTAAAGCAGAAGGAAGTCTGGCAGCCCAGGTCCCTAGAGGATCCCAAGAAATATTTCCTGGCATTGAAAATCCCAGCCCCATTAACCAATAAACCAAAGGAGGCTTATCAAAGCGGGGTAAACCATTTACTTGTGGAGTTAACCAATTACCCGTTTCTGCCATTGCTCTACTAGCTGCTGCAAACAAAGGTGGTGTTTCATCAACTAAGCCTGTTGCCCCTAATTGCCAAACAAAAATTATTAACCCAAAAAATAAAATACAAAGAAGACCACGTCTTCTTTGTTTAGAAGTTGGGGCAAAAGAGTTCGTTAAACTTTTCAATTAATCTTGAAAGTCTGCAGAGATTTTTTATTTAAGCCTTTATTAAGCCAATTCTCCACTCTTTGAGCAAAGACTTTATCAGTAGCTTTTTTTTCAAACCAATCCCTACAATTTTTTCTTTTGATTTCTGAGATTGATTTTGTTGCTTTTATCAATCCTGCAATGTCATTCGGCTTAACTAAAAACCCATTGAATCCATCTTCGATCAATTCCCCAGGGCCTCCAAGATCGTATGCAATCACTGGAACACCACAAGCCATAGCTTCAACAATAACGTTACCGTAAGCTTCATTCCATTTAGGGGTGTTAATCAAAGCTCTACATCGCCCTAATTGTTCCTGAAATTTATTCGTTGGAAGAAATCCTCTCCAGTCAACAATTTCTTTTGTGAAAGTATTTTCAATTTTTGATGCATATTCTTTATCTTCTATAAGTCCCCAAACTAATAATTTTTCACCTAAATCATTCGCAACTTTTACTGCATCTTCTAAACCTTTCTCTGGCGCGATTCTTCCAGCCCAACCTAATGGTCCATTCTCATTTTCATTGAATAAATAATTTTCGATATCAAAACCATTACCAACAATAATTGGATCATTCTTTAAGGAATAATCTTTAGATTGTCGTTTAGTATGAAAAGCCAACTGAAGGGGAAATAAATGATTTATTTCACTAATAGTTTCTTTCATTATTATTGATTCAGCACCCATACTAATTAAGTGGAATATTTTAATTGCTTGAATTTTTGTTAGCCATAATGGAAGCCAATCATATGCAAAATTGATAACTGCGTCGTATTCATTAGCTATATCAATTACATCCTCCCATAACCTAGGCAAGACAGCATTAGAGGGAATTAAAACTGGATCTTTTTTCTTCTGATGTTGCCAACTTGGTTGATCAATTCCATCTATTAACCTTATTTCAAGTAATTCACTTTCAAAAGGTAATTTTGATCCTTTTGGTGCAATTAAAATAATTTTATGCCCTAATGAAATTAATCCTTTTATTAGAGAAACGATGGTAAGTTCAACTCCTCCACCTTTGCCACTGCCCAGATAACCTATAGGTGTGCTTACAAGAATAAGTTTTAATTGCTTATTACTCACTTAAATTAAGCCTCTTTTATTAATTCATTATTGCTTTTATCCCCCCAAAACCTTCTCCTCTGACTTACAAATAGTACTGAAATTAAAACCAAAACCACTCCAATCCATTGAAGGAAGAAGAGTCTCTCACCCAGCCATATTCCACCAGTGACCAAGGCAAAGACAGGTGTTAAAAATGCAAGGGTACTAAAACTTGTTAATTCTTTGCGGCTTGCAAACCAAAAAAATAATCCATAGGCCAGTGCACTACCAAACAAACTTGAATAAGACATCAAAGTCCATTCAAAAGCAGACCAATCTGGAACCAAAGGCCAATTTTTATCGAACACATGCCACACGAGAAGAGGAACACTTCCTAAAACCATGTGCCATCCAGTTACCGCGACAGGATCACTTTTTCTGCAAGCAAATCGAATAAGCACCGTTCCTAAAGCCATAGAGGTCGCTGCGCATATCATCCATACTTCTCCATGGCTTAAAAAATTACTTGCCGATTCAAATTTGCCAAGTAAAAACCAATTCCCTAGCAGCTCAGTAGGGACTCCAAGACAAATTATGCCTACCAAGCCAAGCACCAACCCAAGCCATCCAATTGGATTTATTGCATCTCCAAACAAAATTCTTGCTAATAAAGCAACCATCAAAGGTTGTGAATCGATAAGAACAGAACCCAATCCTGCACCTGTTTCCATTAATCCTTTAGCCAGAAAAATCTGAAAAAGTGTTGCATCAATCAAAGTAAATACTAAAAACCACACCAAATCATCTTTTGAAATATTCCAACTCCTTTTCAAAAAAGGGACTGAAGCTAAAACGACTAGACCTGCAGGCAAAAGCCTTAGTGAGGCAACAATCTCAGGTCCTGCTGCATTAACCAAAGGTGCCATAGCCGCCATTGAGGTTCCCCAAAGAGCGAACGGCAAAATCATCAAAAACCAATTCCAAATGACAAACATAAGGTCAGAAAGCAATCTCCTTTTTAAGATCAATAAAGTTATGCATAATTTGAATGATTTGGCCCTTGAGACGAAAATCCAAAAAAAGGATGGCACGAATCTGTATTGAAGGTCCTATCAATTCAGAAACTCGAAAAAATGTTCTAAAAGCATTAAAGCAAATTGAGGAAAGAGAGTTTCCAGCCTTATTACTTCGCATTGATAGCCCAGGGGGAACAGTTGGTGATAGCCAAGAAATCCATAGCGCTCTCTTGAGGCTAAGAGAAAAAGGTTGTCATGTGGTAGCTAGTTTTGGCAATATCTCAGCCTCAGGCGGGGTCTATATAGGAGTAGGTGCTGAAAAAATTGTTGCCAATCCAGGGACAATAACAGGTTCTATCGGTGTGATTTTAAGAGGAAACAACTTATCTAAGCTATTAGAAAAGGTTGGTATTAAATTCGAAACTGTAAAAAGTGGAATTTATAAAGACATTCTCTCCCCCGATCGCTCTTTATCGACCGAAGAGAGAGCACTCTTACAATCTTTAATTGATAGCAGTTACGAGCAATTTGTTTTGGCAGTTTCAAAAGGAAGAAATTTGACCCCAGAAGTTGTTAGGAGTTTTGCCGATGGAAGAGTCTTTACTGGAGAGCAAGCCAAAGAATTTGGACTGGTGGATGAAATTGGTGATGAAAATGATGCAAAATTACTTGCTATAAAAATTGCAAACCTAGATGAAAAAACAAAACCTATTACCTTTGGCAAAACCAAAAAGAAATTATTAGGTTTTTTACCTGGAGGGAAATTAATTCACAATCTTTTAAATTCATTAAACATAGAGTTGGAGGGAAATGGACAGATCCTTTGGCTATATAAGCCATGAATTCTCAAAATGAATTCACTTATCTGTGTGCATTGAGGGGAGCAACGACTTGTAAAAACAATTCTGTTGATTCAATCACTTCGGCGGTAAAGGAATTGCTATCTGAATTAGTTTCTAGAAATAATTTGATCCCAAATCAAATTATTTCTGTTACTTTCTCCGTAACCTCAGACTTGGATGCTTGTTTCCCCGCTTCTATCGCTAGAAAAAACACAGGTTGGGAAAAAATCGCACTTTTAGACTGCCAGCAAATGTTTGTTAAAGACGACTTATCAAAATGTATTCGCCTACTTGCGTACGTTTATTTACCTAACGACCAAACGCCCCAAAATCCTTACCTTGGTAAAGCAAAAAATCTACGCCCAGATCGATAAATACAGATTTTTTTCCAACAAACAATTATATTCATTAAAGATCATGCAAATGCACTTGAAAATATTCAAGTGATTAATATTTCTGAAAACTTCAAGTTATGTTCAAAAAGAAATTATTATCAACCTTCAAAAAAACCTTTTTTATTGGATTTTCAGCTTTTTTATTTGGAACAGGTGCTTCTATTTTAGCTCCACAAGCTTTTGCATCCCCAGGGTTCTTTGAATACCAATGGGATCCTGAGCCTGGATATAAAAGACTTAAATATTATCAATCCTCCTCTGAAAGAAATGAAAGATCGACTTATTATTTCTTCCTTAGAGGTAAGGAAAGAAAAGAAGATATTGAAAAACTGACGATTGCAGTACCTGATTACTTTGAAGCAAAAATCAAAACAAAAAAATTAAACCTTTGTAAGGTTAAAGTTGGTGGATACACCGGAAGGACTCGTTGCTTAGAAAACATCCCTTCTCTAATAACAGTTAATGATAAACAGACCATTATTGAAATCCTCCCAGAAAAGCCAATTCCATACAACAAGGATAATTACGCTGTAGTAATGAAAATCTTCAATCCTAGAAAAAGAGGAATGTTTCAATTCCGAGCGCTATCCCAAAACACTGATGAAATTCCTATCTCAACATATTTAGGGACTTGGAACATAGACGTACAGTGAACTGATAAATTAACCTTTATATCTAATCCAATACGAGAATAAATAGAAATGACAAAAAGGACTTTTGGAGGAACTAGTAGAAAAAGGAAAAGGGTTTCTGGTTTCAGAGTGAGAATGAGATCTCATACTGGAAGAAGAGTCGTAAGAACTCGTAGAAAACGTGGAAGAGCTCGTTTAACTGTCTAAAAAAGGCTTTTAAATAAAGATCCTCACATCAAAAGTTTCTTATAATGGTTTTGCCAAAACATATGAGACTCAAAGGTCATAGATGTTTTGACTTCATATACAAGGAGGGCTCAAGGTTCTACGGTCCTTCAATGGTTCTTAGAGTTACAAACGCAAATACAAAACTTAAATTCAAAGAAATCAACTCAAAGATTAGGCCCCATATAAAATGTGCCATTTCAATAAGTAATAAAGTAAGCAAAAAATCAGTTACAAGAAATAAGATTCGACGGTTATTCCACCAACATTTGTCAGACAGACTTTCTAATATAGAAGTTCAAAAAGAATTATGGGCTTTTATTTCCTTAAAACCCTCATGCATGAAAAATTCCGAGAGCAATCTGCTTAAAGAATGTGACAAACTACTCACTAAGGCTGGAATAACAAAATGACAATTAGTCCCAATGAAGACATTTTTTACGAAGGCGGTCCTGCCAGTGGTGATCTGATAATAAATTTGATGGCTGGGATAACACTTATAGGTTTACCTTTTACTTTTGGAGCTCTGGTAAGAGCCTTGTGGGTTAGATACAAAATAACTACTCGTAGAATCTCCGTTACTGGTGGCTGGCTAGGCAGGGATAAAACCCAAGTTGTGTATAGTCAAATTGCTGAGATAAGAGCTATCCCAAGAGGGTTAGGATCTTACGGTGATATGGTTCTAGTCCTAAAAGATGGAGCTCGCCTTGAAATGAGATCACTTCCAAACTTTCGAGAAACAGAGTCTTATATTCTTGAAAAAATAGAAAATTCACCCTCCAATAAGCTCGATAAAGATGTTCAGGGTTTTTCAAACTAATGAGCCCTTACAAATATGTGAGACAAGAACACATCTTCTAAGGCAAACTGGCCTAACAACCTCAAACTTTCTACATTAAAAACCGTGATCGGGTACATCTCCGACAATCTACTTATCCCGATCCTAGATTTTTTCTACGGATTAGTTCCTAGTTATGGACTAGCGATTGTCGCATTGACCATAGTTATCCGCTTAGCACTTTTTCCTCTTAGCGCTGGTTCCATTAGAAGCGCAAGAAGAATGAAGATAGCTCAACCTGTCATGCAAAAAAGACAGGCTGAGATCAAAAGCCGCTATGCAAGCAATCCTCAAAAACAACAGGAAGAATTAGGGAAATTAATGGGTGAATTCGGCAGCCCTTTAGCTGGATGCCTTCCTCTACTTGTCCAAATGCCAATTTTATTTGCGCTATTTGCAACTTTGAGAGGTTCACCTTTTGCAGATGTCCCTTATTTAGTCAATATCAAAGTTCTGCCATCAGATCAAATAGCAGCAGTTGAGCCAAAACCTTTCAAGACAGCCAAACATTCAATATTCATAACTGAAAAAAATCACTTTCCTGTTATTGCAGCCCTACCAGGAGGTACAAAAATCGGCTCAGGTGATTCGGTTAAAATTAATTTGCAAACTTTGAGTGGAGATTCATATGTCAACGAATTACAGAAATATGAAAATGGATCGAAGTTTGCGCCTTCATGGAAAGTCACAAAAGGGGAAGACATTGTAAAAGTCTCATCTGATGGGACTGTGAATGCACTTAATCCTGGTGATGCGACTGTAGAAGCGAAGATACCTGGATTAGCAGCTAAAAGCGGCTTCTTGTTTATAAAAGCATTAGGAAATGTTGGGTTTTATGTAGACGGAGCAATTCATTGGGATATTGCAATTCTGGTGGCAGGTTTCGGCTTAACACTGGTCATTTCTCAGGTGCTTTCTGGAAGAGGAATGCCAGTAAACAAACAACAATCAACTGCAAACAAAATCACGCCTGTAATGATTACTGGAATGTTTTTATTCTTCCCTTTGCCTGCTGGTGTGTTGCTTTATATGGTCATTGCAAATATCTTCCAAGGATTACAAACATTTCTGCTTAGTAGAGAAGCCTTACCAGACAATTTACAAAAAATACTTGACGATCAACTTAAACAACAAAATAAACCATCTATTTCAGTTGCTTCAGAGGTAATAGGTGATACAGATAGATTACCCTTTGAACCAAAAAGTAATAAATAATTTTAAGAGGAACTTATTATTTAACTTCAGCCTAATATAGAAACAAATACATTACTGATGTCTAATTGGGACGAACAACTTGATCTACTAATTCGAGCGAGAACTCCTATTATTTGGATAAGAAGTAATGAAGAACAAAGAGTTGAAACTCTTTTAAAAAATGCCACTAAAAGGCTTAGTCCAAGAAGACTTGCTACATGGGATTACATAAATGGAATTAATAATATTCTTAATGCCAATAATATTGGCTCTAGGCAGCCAATGGCAGTTCTTGAATGGCTGAAAAAACTGGATGAAAGTTCCCCAACTATTCTTCTTCTAAAAGATTTCCACCATTTCTGTGAAGATCCAGGCATCCTACGAATGCTAAAAAATTTAACTATTCATCTTCGCTCAAAGCCCCATTCAATAATTATCAGTTCTGGATTATGGAGCCCCTCAAATGATTTAGAAGAAGACCTAACTATTATCGATCTTCCCTTACCTAATGAAAATGAAATCAAGACACTTTTATCAAATATTGCTGAAGCTAGTAATTCTCAATTAGAAGAGAACGTCCTAAAGAAACTTACAAATGCATGTGGGGGGCTAAGTGAATCAAGGATCCGGAAAGTAGCCGCTAGAGCTCTTGCGCAAAGAGGTCAAATTGGGGAAAAAGATTTAATAGAAATATTGGAAGAGAAACGCCAATCTATTGCGCGTAGCGAAGTACTGGAATATTGCAAAACAAATAAGTCGCCAAATGATGTTGGTGGTTTACAAATATTGAAAGATTGGTTAAAGCAAAGGAAACAAGCCTTCTCCGAAGAAGCAAAAGATTTTGGATTACCTTTACCAAAAGGGGTTTTATTAGTTGGCCCTCAAGGGACAGGAAAAACTCTAGTAGCCAAAGCAATAGCAAATAGCTGGTCTATGCCCCTGCTAAGACTTGATGTAGGGAGATTATTTGCTGGCCTAGTAGGAGCAAGTGAAGCGCGGACAAGAGAGACCATTCAGCGAGCTGAAGCTATGGCACCTTGCATTTTATGGATTGACGAAATTGACAAAGCTTTTGGTGGAGATGGAAGAAGTGACGGAGGAACCAGTCAAAGAGTTCTTGCAAATATTCTCACTTGGATGTCAGAGAAAACCTCTTCTGTTTTTCTTGTGGCCACTGCAAATGGAATAGATAAGCTTCCTGCTGAGCTATTGAGGAAAGGAAGATTTGATGAAATCTTTATGCTGGAATTACCTACTAGAAATGAAAGACATAGCATTCTTGAACTTCATCTTCAGAAACGAAGACCTAATTTAAAAATTGATTTAAATGCTGCTGTGGATAGAACAGAGGGATTCTCTGGCGCAGAATTAGAACAATCCGTAATAGAGGCAATGTACTTTGCATTTGCAGAGAAAAGAGAGCTTCTTGAAGGTGATTTGATTCTCGCTACAAGTCAACTAGTTCCTCTTTCAAGAACGGCAAAAGAACAACTTGAAGCTCTAAGAGAATGGGCTTCCAGCGGAAGAGCAAGAGCTTCGTCTCCAAAACTTTTTTAGAATGTTTTTATTATTTTTATTTTTATTACTCAAAAAAGTCCATGATTTAAAAGAAATTAACAAGCGTGATTATTTTATGAACTATTAACGATTAGGCTAAATGCACTTCAATATTTAGATAGTGATAGATCAGAGACTGCTAAGAGACAATCCTAATTTAATTGCGGAAGGACTTAAATCAAGAGGGATGGATGTTGATTTAGGACCTCTTCAAAAATTCTGCAAAGATCTTAAAGAGCTTGAAGAAAAGAGAAATTCCTTACAAGCTGAAGGGAATTCAATTGGGAAAGAGGTTGGACAAAAGATTAAGCAAGGCTTTTCGCAAGAGTCTGAGGAGATTTCAAATCTTCGCATTAAGGGCAATCAAATAAAAAAACAAGTTGGGATTATTGAAGAAGAAGAAAAATCAATTTCAAATAAATTAAATGAACAAATCCTTTGCTTACCAAATCTTCCAGGGAAGGATTCTATTCAAGGTAAAAGCGAAAAAGATAATAAGGAAATAAGAAAATGGGGAAACGCTATTTCAGGAAATAATTTGAAAGAACATTGGGAAATTGCTAATCAACTAAGTCTCTGGGATAGTGAGAGATCATCAGTAATAGCCAAAAGTCGATTTGTAACACTTTTCAACCAAGCGGCAAAGCTTGAAAGATCACTTATAAATTTCATGCTTGATTTACATGTTAAGAAGGGATATTTAGAAGTTCTTCCTCCAGCTCTGGTAAACACAGCTAGCCTTAAGGGATCTGGACAACTACCAAAATTTGCAGAAGAAAGTTTTCGATGTGCTGATGATGATTTATGGCTGACCCCTACTGCTGAAGTCCCAATAACATCTCTCCATCGAGGTGAGATCATTTCTAAAGATTTGCTCCCATTAAAATATGTAGCTTATAGTCCTTGCTTTAGAAGAGAAGCTGGAAGTTATGGCAGGGATACTAGAGGTCTAATAAGACTTCATCAATTCAATAAAGTTGAGCTTTATTGGTTTACTGCTCCAGAAAAATCTGAAGAGGCTTTAGAGCAAATCACTTCTGATGCAGAATCTGTTTTGCAAAAGCTAGAACTGCCTTATCGAGTAATTCAGCTTTGTACAGGAGACTTAGGTTTCTCAGCAAAAAAAACTTATGATTTAGAGGTTTGGCTTCCTGGTGCAAATACTTATAGAGAAATATCTAGTTGCAGCAATTGTGGAGACTTTCAAGCCAGACGTTCCTCAATACGAACAAAAGATAAAAATAAAAAAAATATACTTTTGCATACCTTAAATGGAAGTGGGTTGGCAATAGGTCGAACTATGGCTGCGATTTTAGAAAATGGTCAACAACCTGATGGAAGTATCAATTTGCCAAAAACCTTAATACCTTACTTCGGTTCGAACAAATTACAGCCAGAATAATCCAATCAAAATCTATTTAATGAACGTTCTCTTATCTATAGCTGTACTTGGCCTTCTTATTTTTTTTCATGAGTCTGGTCATTTTTTAGCCGCAGTACTTCAAAAAATTAAAGTCAGTGGTTTTTCAATTGGTTTTGGTCCAGCTCTTTTAAAAAAGGAAATAAACGGGATTACTTATTCACTTAGATCTCTTCCTTTAGGGGGATTTGTCTCCTTCCCTGATGAAGAAACTGATTCAGGAGTTCAACCCAATGATCCATATCTTTTAAAGAATAGACCAATTCACCAAAGGGCAATAGTTATTTCAGCGGGTGTAATAGCAAATTTATTACTTGCTTGGATCGTACTTATTGGTCAAGCAAGCTTTGTAGGAATTCCTAACCAACCTGAGCCAGGAGTGATAATCATGGGAATTCAGCCAGATGAACCTGCTTTTAATTCAGGATTAGTGGCTGGAGATCGAATAATGAGCGTAAACGGACAAGAGTTAGGTAGCGGCAAAGAAGGAATTATGAATTTAGTCAATATTATTCAAAAATCATCTGGAGAAGA
>QCJR01000008.1 GCA_003215895.1 Prochlorococcus sp. AG-409-D14 | reverse complement strand
AAGGCCAGCATGCTCATGTCCTAGTTCCACCAGATCAACTGAGTCTCGCAATTGGCAGAGAAGGCCAAAATGTAAGACTTGCTGCAAGGCTAACAGGATGGAAAATAGATATCAAAAATTCACAAGAATATGATCAAGCCACTGAAGATTCAGAGGTTGCAGAATTAATTTCTCAAAGAGAGGAAGAAGAATCTTTGCAGAGAGAGGCTGAGCAAAGATTAGAGGCAGAACAAGCAGCTAGAGCTGAAGAAGACGCTCGATTAAGAGAGCTTTATCCGCTACCAGAAGACGAAGAGGACTTTCAAGATGAGCAATTATCAGATATCGATAGTGATGAATCTGATACGAATTCAAATATTGAAGCTGATGAGATTGAAACAGTAACTGATGAAAGTGATACTGAAGAAACAAGTGAAAAGGCTGAAAATGATGAAGATAAAATAATTACAGAAGAGGAAGGGACCCGGTGAGTCAAAGACCCATTCTGCGTAGGTGTGTAGCTTGCAAAAAAGTTCTTGATCGCAAGTGTCTTTTAAAAGTTACTAAAGATTTTCAGAATGGAGTAGTTCTCTCAGGCGGGATGGGAAGATCAGCCTATCTTTGTCCAACTGAGTCATGTTTTGAAGAAGCCTTGAAGCGTAAAAGATTACAAAAAGCTTTGAGATGTGATATTCACTCAAGCATTTTCAATATGCTCCAAAAGCAACTTAATAACTGCATTGATTCAGATACTGAGGCATGATGTTCTTAAAGAGAACTCACTCAACTCAAAAACCAAATCTAAAGTTCAAGCACAACATTAATGACCAGCAGCGGCAAAATCAGAATTTATGAATTGTCTAAGGACTTAAGCCTTGACAATAAAGATGTGCTAGACGCAGCTCGAAAACTTGCCATAGCAGCAAAGAGCCACAGCAGCTCGATAAGCAGTCTTGAGGCAAATCAAATAAAAGATTTTTTAAAAAAAAGCAATAGTGTTCAAACAACTTCTAAAACCAGCAAAAAATTAGATAAACAAATTCTTTCCGTTAAAAAAAGTCCTGCAAAAACTCAAAAGGATCATAAGCCTGAACTTAAGCAAAACACCCCTGATGAATCAGTGCTTTCAAAAGCCAAGTTAAATGTACCTTTAAAGCCAAGCCAAACTTTGGTTAAGAACCAAGGATCGTCTCAAACTGATAACCAAAAAACTTCAAAAAATAAACTTCCTTCAAAAGAACAAATAGCCGCACCTTATAAACCAAACAAACCACTACCTCCCAAGCCTAGACAAGAAGTAAAGCCAAATATTCCTACCCCTTTAACTCAAGCTAAGAAGGAAACTCTTCTTGCCGAACTAAAAACTGATAGCAACTCAAAAAATCAACCAAAAAGTTTTGAATCAGCTAAAAAGCCAATAAGCCAACCCCAACAAACCTATAGTCAAAAACCCAATAGGCCATTAGCACCACCCAGCAGACCAAAAGTAAATATTCAAGGTAAAAAACCAATTCAACCTAATAATGAAAAGGCAAAAACAAGGACTAATCAAGGTGAAATTTCTCCTCAAAAAGTTGGTCCAGGGAATTTTCAAAAAATCAAAAGTAAAAACCAACAGAATCCCCCCACTTCAAGAACAGCACAACCTCCAACTAAAGGAAATACTCTTGAACTTGTAGGTGCTCCCATACGAAGAGAAAAACCTATAAGCAAACCTCAAACGAACGAGACAAGAAACAAACCATTAATGCCATCTAGACCTGGGGCACCAAAGCCACCAGTCTCTGCAAATCGTCAAGGATTATCAAATCGACCTGGTCCCAATAACAGAATTGGAAGAGCAAGTCGCCCTGGAGCATCAAATCGTCAAGGTCCTAATCGAGCTGAAGTAGCCAATCGGCCTATTCAAAGTCAAAATCGTCCAGGGACCAATAATCGAACTGGATCACCCAATCGTGGTGGAGTGCAAAATAGACCTGGAGCTCCTTCGAGAGCATCTGGTGGACCTGGCCGTTCGAATAATCGTCCAGGTGTTCCATCTGGCATGAGGAAACCAGTTGCACCTAGTGAATTGATGCAACTTCAAAAGCCACAAGCGAGACCAAGTGCTCCTCAAAGAAAACCTGATTCTCCAAATAGTTCTAGACCAAAAAGAGAAAACTCCACTGGAGCAAGACCACCAGTAAATAGGCCAACTCCAGCAGCTCCTAAAAAGCCAGCACATAGGCCCACTGGATCCGCCGCCACTCCAAGAAGGACTGGAAGGCCTGATTGGGATGACACTGCAAAGCTAGATGCCTTAAGAAATAAATCACCTCAAAAACAGCGTCAAAAAGTCCATATCATTGGAGAAAATGATGATGCTCTTACTGCAGAAACAAGTGGATTTGCAGGAGAACAACAAGCAGTTGTTCTCTCCGCAAGCTTGGCACGACCATCAAAGCCTAAAACTGGTAAAAGAAACACTGGTAAACCGTTAACTGCTCTTAAAAAACGTAAGAAAGAAACTACCCGTCAAAGACAACGAAGACGTGCGATGGAATTAAGAGCCGCTCGAGAAGCAAAACTTGTTAGGCCCGAAATGATTGTTGTACCAGAAGACAATCTTACAGTTCAAGAGCTTGCTGACATGTTGAGTGTTGAAAGTTCCGAAATCATTAAGTCATTATTTTTTAAAGGTATTACTGCCACTGTCACACAATCACTAGATCTAGCGACAATCGAAACAGTTGCTGAAGAATTCGACGTACCTGTTCTTCAAGATGATGTTGAAGAGGCCGCGAAGAAAACAGTTGAAATGATTGAAGAGGGAGATCTAAAACACTTAATCAGAAGACCTCCCGTCGTTACTGTTATGGGCCATGTTGACCATGGAAAAACATCTTTACTAGACGCTATTAGAAAAGCGAGGGTTGCGGCAGGGGAAGCTGGAGGTATTACTCAACATATTGGTGCTTATCAAATTGAGACTGAACATGATGGATCAACCAAGAAACTAACTTTTCTTGACACTCCTGGACATGAAGCTTTCACAGCGATGAGAGCTAGAGGCACCAGGGTTACTGATGTAGCGATCCTAGTTGTGGCCGCTGATGACGGCGTTAGGCCTCAAACCCTTGAAGCAATTAGTCATGCAAGAGCAGCAAAAGTTCCCATTGTCGTTGCAATAAATAAAATAGATAAAGAAGGTTCCTCTCCCGATCGCGTCAAACAAGAGTTATCAGAGCAGGATTTATTGTCAGAAGAGTGGGGAGGAGACGTCGTAATGGTTCCCGTAAGCGCAATTAAAGGTGAAAATATAGACAAACTTTTGGAAATGGTTTTACTCGTAACTGAAGTAGAAGATCTACAAGCGAACCCCGATAGATTGGCTAAAGGTACAGTCATAGAAGCGCATTTAGATAAAGCAAAAGGACCAGTCGCAACATTACTAGTTCAAAACGGTACCCTTAAATCTGGAGATGTCGTCGCAGCTGGACCAGTGCTTGGAAAAGTGCGTGCAATGGTAGATGAAAACGGATCCAGAATTAAAGAGGCAGGTCCATCTTTTCCAGTAGAAGCTCTTGGATTCAGTGAAGTACCAACAGCTGGCGATGAGTTCGAGGTTTACCCAGATGAAAAGGCTGCAAGAGCAGTAGTTGGAGAACGTGCCACAGATGCTCGTGCAACAAGACTTGCTCAGCAAATGGCATCTAGGCGAGTATCACTTTCTTCTATGTCTGGACAAGCCAGTGAGGGTGAGCTTAAAGAACTAAATATCATCCTCAAAGCTGATGTCCAAGGAAGTTTAGAAGCAATACTTGGTTCTCTAGAACAGCTTCCTAAAGACGAGGTACAGGTAAGAGTATTACTATCAGCTCCAGGTGAAATCACCGAGACTGATGTTGACTTAGCAGCGGCCTCCGGTGCAGTGATAGTTGGATTCAACACTTCAATGGCATCCGGAGCTAAACGCGCAGCTGATGCAAATGGTGTTGACGTAAGAGATTACGAGGTTATTTACAAACTTTTAGAAGATATCCAATTAGCGATGGAGGGACTTCTAGAACCAGAAATGATAGAAGAGGCTCTAGGTGTTGCAGAGGTTAGAGCAATATTTTCAATTGGCAAAAGTGCCGTTGCTGGTTGTTACGTTACTAATGGCAAAATACAAAGGAATTGTCGGGCCAGAGTCAAAAGAGGAAAGCAAATCGTTTTTGAAGGAGATCTAGATTCACTGAAAAGAAATAAAGATGACGTAAAAGACGTTTCAACAGGATTCGAATGCGGAATAGGTTGTGATCGCTTTGCGAACTGGGAAGAAGGAGATCAAATAGAAGCATTCAAACTTGTAACCCAAAGGAGAAAATTAACCAATTAAATTAGGTTGTTATTTCACCTTTAAATCTGAATAAATAAAATTAATTAAACTGGAAAAGCTAATCCTAAACTTGTTTATTTCTATCTTTATATAATAGAAAACCAAGGATTAATAATGCTGAGCTTTGGATTGCGAGATCATTAATAGAGACAGTATCTCCCGCGATTATATTCGTAACCATAATAAAAAAACCTAGAGCAGCTGACCCAAAAAGCGCTATCCAAACCGCTCTCCTTAACCCTCTATATGGATTTTTTGACTCCATCAAAAGTCGAGCTCTTAAATTGGGATCCAAATTGGATTCAGGCTTAGTAGAATTATCCAAAAAAATAAATTGAAAGATGATAATTTGATTGTAATGCCGGTGTAGCTCAGGGGTAGAGCAACTGATTCGTAACCAGTAGGTCGGTGGTTCAATTCCACTCATCGGCATAAACCTATTAAATGGCTTTAAGGAAAATCTCCTCAGAAGAAGGAGACTGATAAAGACTTATTCAACTATTTCTTTCTTCCGTGAGAACTGTAAACCTCTTGGAATAAATAGGGTCCTTCCCTTCGAAAATAACTTTGACGAATGATTCAAAGGAAAGCGCCTAGGTATTCTGTTCATAACGAAAGTCATCTTGATATGTTAGGGTCTTAGCGCTCTAAATGTATGTCATCGGTTTTTCCCCTTACAAACAAAGGTTATGACTTCTACTGCTTCTAATGAGAATGTAAAGGATAATTTAAAAGAACAAATTTCTTGCAAATTAGTCTCAGAAATAATTCGCGAACGAATACAAGCAAAAGGAGCAAGATTCCATGCAAATGATAATATTTCTGATTACATTCAACCAGGAGAACTAGAAACTCTTGAGAGAGAAGTTGCCACTAGAGTTAGAGATTTGCTAAAAACTTTATTAATTGATGTTGATAATGACCACAACACTCAAGAAACGGCTGAACGCGTTTCCAGAATGTATATAAATGAAGTATTTAAAGGCAGATATCACCCACAACCTAAGGTTACCAATTTCCCTAACGATAGAAATTTAGATGAGATCTATACCCTTGGACCAATCACTGTTCGATCTGCATGTTCTCATCACCTTGTGCCAATTCTGGGAGATTGCTGGATAGGAATAAAACCTGGAGAAAAAGTTATTGGAATCTCTAAGTTTGCGAGAGTAGCTGATTGGGTCTTTTCTAGGCCACATATTCAAGAAGAAGCTGTGATGATTCTTGCTGATGAAATAGAACGTTTGTGTGAACCCAAAGGCCTAGCAATCCTTGTCAAAGCTCAACATTATTGTATGAAATGGCGAGGAGTAAAAGAACCCGAAACTAGCATGATCAACTCAATCGTTAGGGGCGATTTTCGCCATGATGCAAGCTTGAAGCAAGAGTTCTTCGAACTTGTCAAACAGCAATCAAATTTCGGCAAGAGTTACTAAATCAACTAAAAGGATTTGATAGTTTACTTAAGACTATTAATAAAGCTCTCCTAGAGAAAATAGGGATCTAAAAGTGATGGTCGATAAGAAAGCAAAAATGGCCTTTGGTCGCTCTTAACTGCAACAATCACATCTTCCCCAGTGTGCCAAATCCATTGTTGTTGAGATGATGAACCACTCTCAATATCAACGTTTGTTCCAACTGGAGGACCAAAACGTAAACGTAATCCAGCTAAGACCTCAGTCATGTTTTCGTTTTCAATTTCATAAGCAAGTTGTTTTAATCCAGACTCCTTTTAAATTCGTACTCTAAGAGCCTCTACAGGTAAACCACTTATTTGAATATCTTTCACTTCGAACAGATTCTGATTTTTTGCTTTCAAGAGGAATCAAAGAGACACCAAGATGAGTTTCTACGTTCGAAAGATCCATTCCCCATTTCAAACCTTCAACACATGCATTTACTGGTTGAGAAAAAACTTGGATAAGAAAACAAAAAATCATAATAAAAATATATTTAGAAACCTTAGTCATAGCTGAATAGAACGATTTTTAAGTTTAATAAAAGATCTCTACATCAAATAGTTGTTGTTTTCACTTATTAGAAATTAAATCTCTAGAATTGAGATAATCACTTTAATATTGACTACGCAAATAGCTTACCCGAAAATACAAAGCATTTACATCAGAACTTGAAAGTAGTTTTCACTAAAGCTCCATTAACGTCCTCTTTAGCATCTTGTTCAATAACAAAAATAGCTGGAGTAACGGTCACGCTATCGTTCACCATGAAGTCATAAAAAGCTTCCCAAGCCAAAGGATCATCATAGCCAGCATCATCTCTATGAGTTTCAGCTGTTCCAATAGCAAACCCAAACTTATTCCCTTCAACAAACGCATCATTCCATAGAAATCCAACAGACCATGTATTTCCATCCTCCACCTTATTCATTGCAGTATCAGGGCGATCCTCGTTTTCAGGATTCTTCCAACCAATACCAGCACTCAAGCTGTAGTCGTCACCGAATTGATAACTACCACTAATTCCATAAGAAGAGTAATCATTCACATCAGGAGAGTCATCAGTATTCCCGTTATCCGCTTGAGTATATGCCAATGCAAGAGTAAATTTCTCATCAACCCATGCCAATTGAGTTGTCATGTGATCTTTACCTTCATCAGTTAAAAAGCCAATCGCAGAATTTGATGCATCTTCTGAAACGAAGAGTGCAGAAGCAAATAATTTGTCATGGGACCAAGTAATAGCAGCACCCGCTCCCATTTTTTTTGAATAAGTGTCATTAGCTCCTGCCTGGTTTAGTACAAATAAGACTCCATCGCCTGGGTAAGCACTCGGCCATACACCAAGTAAATCATCTTGACGAAGCTTGGGGCCAAACGTTACTTGAATATCGTCTCCAACAGGGAATTGATAATAAGCCTTGTGAAGCTCTAACGAATCACTACTACTAAAAGCAGTATTTAATCTTGCCTCACCCATCATTCCGAAGGGCTCCATCATCCCAAAATTACCTATACGAACAGCCGTTTTAAGCATGTCTTGACCAGTAAAACTGGTCATAAACATTAACTTTGTATCGTAATGAAAAACTGTTCCATCCTTCTCTTCAGAGGTAGACATTCCACCCATTCCACCCATTCCACCCATTCCAGAATCACTTACGCCATCAACTCCACCCAAAACAAAAGTCGTTTTTCCCATAAACATAGTTGAAGGGTATGAATCCCCCATATTCATGTGACTATTATGGTGATCATGATGACCTTTATGATCGCCACCTCCAGCTTCGACAGCTGCTGGAGCTAAAAGACACAAAGAAGCAGGAAGAAGAAGTAATTGCGAAAAGAGTTTCATAAACATCAAAAGCTAGCCAAACTAGTAACACTATGCATGTCGTGAAATATACCCTCTGGAATTAGCGAAAGCCTGAACAATGTGCTTTTCGATACAAACAATCGAGCTTTTCAGGACAAATTTTTAAGGAATTTAGTTTTCTCGGTAGGAAATTAAAAACTTTCTTGTCAAAATCTAAGTGAGAGAAAAGAAAGATCCAATTTTATTGATTATTCAAACTAATCTTTATCTCTGGGTTGAGTAATTTGTTTAATGACAAAGTTACCTATTTAAGTAACCTGAAACTAGACGAACTAGATAAGCCTAGAAAAATGAACAATCTAAGACCTGTTTTCACAACCCTCATTTTTTCTATATCTTTATCACTAATGGGATGCTCTGGGAATTCCCAAACAAATGGAACTCCTGCACTTTTTGAGACGAAAGCAGAAGCCGTAAAAGCTGCAAAAGATTTCAATTGCACTGGAGCTCATAGAATGGGAGAAAAATGGATGCCTTGCAAAAGTCATTCAGATCATGAAAAGACAGAAAAACATGGCTCTCACGATGGTCATCACCATCATCACTGATATTTTTTAGGTAATGACAACGTTAAATAACACCGATCAGCAAAACCCTCAAGGTCCTTCACATTGTGGAAGCAAGCCAAAAAAAATTGCATTTGGGATTGCACCACTCGGATTCATATCTATTGGAATTGTTCCGATGGGAATTATTACGATTGGGATTGTTCCCATGGGTGTCGTTTCCATAGGCGTAGTAGCTATGGGAGTCGTTAATGCCTCAATAGTGGGAATGGGTATATTTTCTGCAGGCATAACAACTATGGGACTGAAGGTATGGAGTCCAGATAATAATTCTATTCAGGAGTCAATCAGTCGTTCACATTCTCCTTCTTTAAAAAACATATATGCTTATCCAACTAAATCTCAGGCAGAAATAGAAGCAAAAAAACTCGGGTGCATTGGTGTTCATAAGATGGGTCAATTATGGATGCCTTGTGCAACCCATATCAATCCTGACTGATATTTAGCTATTGAATATATAGTCTTTTATCAAATTAGAAATACATGTAAAGCAAAAGGAAACTTATTAAACTTTTCATTAAAACCTAGGTTTTAATAGCGTTCAAAAAGTGATCAAATTGTACCTAAGAATAGATATCTTCAACAAGAGTTTGCCCCTTTTCGCAAATTTGTTGCTGCGAGGGAAAATCCTTAACGGAACAGCAACACTGCCCTCTAGATGAATTATTTATCCAATTAATTATTCCTGTTCTAATTGGCTGAGGGCATATCTCTCCCTCTTTTAGATTATTAATTTCATCGCCTGTTAAAGGATCGCCATTTTCAAAAAAAAGAGATTCTTTAAGTCTAAAAGAACACGTCTCATCCCATTGATCAAAACAGTTGATGTGATTGATGAAATCATTCCATGCTTCTTTTATTGATTTATATCCTTTCCTTTTCGACTCTTTTTTGAAAACAGCTTTGATAAATTCATTAAAATTTCTAACCTCTTTAGATGTAAAAGGTGGTGTTTTTTGAGCTTGAGGATTTAGTAATTGAAGATTATTTTCTATTGCTTGAAGCCTTTGTTCAATCATTTGAAATCGCGAATCAATCGATTCAACAGGAAGATTCTCGATTTGATTGACAAAACATTCAGAAACATAACTAACTAATGATTTACCAGAAATCCTGGCACTCTCCTTAATCTTTTCTAGGAGATTTGGGTCAATACTTACATTGAGTTGAGTTCTCTTCATGAGTAAATCAATGAGAGGGTGGAAATGTACTAAGCCAATTGATTTATTTTATTAAATTCAAAACAATATCGTTAAAATTTTCAGATTTCTTGATCAAATCAATCGCTTAAAATTTGATCGGAGAGTACTTTTAGTAAAAGAAGATTACAAAATAAAACTATGTATTTTTTGGTAGAAAAATCAATGTCAATACACAAAGGACACTAATTAAAGGTCCAGGAGGCAAATTCAAAACGATAGCTAGCGAAAAGCCTACGAGGGATAAGACTAATCCAAATATTGAAGATCGAGCTATAGCAATCCACAGAGAACTTGCTTTCTGAAGCCCCAACAAAGTTGGGGTTGAAAGCAAAGCAATCACCAGAATGATTCCCACTGCTGACATTGAACTCACAATGACAAGTGCAGTCGTAAAACCAAGAGCTAAATTTAAAAAAGAGACATTAACTCCACTTGAAGCTGCACCTTCAGGATCTAGACCAATATGCACAAGCTTGTCATAACCAAAAAATAATAAGCAAATAAAAGCAGAGAAAGCGATCAAAGTTCTTAATAGATCACTAAAATTTGCAGTTAATAAATCTCCAAATAAAACAGCTTCCAAATCAATTCTGATTCCAAGTAAAGGTATTAGTAGAACTCCAAATCCCATCGAACCAGCAAGAATTGTATTCATAACAGCTTCATAATTTTGATTTTTTTTATTTGTCAAACCTTCTGCTGCAATAGCTCCCACCAAGCCGCTGATGACACCACCAATAGAAGGATCCATCCCAAGCGCCAGAGCCAAGGCAAGTCCAGGCAGCACACAATGCGAAATCAAATTAACTTGAAGGAGCCTTTTATGAGTAATCAATACAGTTCCCATAGCAGGGCAAAGCACTCCTGTGAAGGAAGTCATTAAAAGAGGAACTATCCACCAATTTGTATTGATATAAGACATTAAGCCAATGATTCAGTATGGTCAGTAAGAGAGATCAAATTCAGATCTTGATAATGAGTACAAGTCAACCTGAAATCACTAAGCGCCAACAACAACTTCTCAATGAACTCAAGAGATGTACTGATGAATTGAGTGGACAAGAACTGCATAGGCAACTTCATAAAGGTGAAAAAGCAATGGGGCTTACGACTGTTTATCGAAACCTGCAATTACTAGTAAAGCAAGGTTTGATCCGCTCGAGGCATCTGCCTAATGGTGAAGTGCTTTATGCGCCAGTGGAAAGAGATATACATCATTTAACTTGTGTAAGCTGTGGAGAAACTACTCGATTGCAAGGATGTCCTGTAAAGACCATGGAAATCCCCAAAAAAGCCTCTCAAAAATTTGAACTGTTGTTTCATACCCTTGAATACTTCGGCCTATGTCAAAATTGTTCCCAAGAATTGAACGCTGGATAAACATAGATAATGATCAATCACGACTATAACTTCCACCTCAGATAATTAATTGAACTAAGTTTTGCCTGAACCTCTTGAGGATTACCAGAGGCCAAAATTATCTTATCGAGAACAACAACTTTGTCATAAGAATTTAAAGATGCACCCCAATCGTGACTGCTCACAAAAATAGTCAAGCCAGAATCGGCTAACTGACGAATGATTAATAGGAAATCTTCTTTTGCAGGGGGATCAAATGCAGAACAGGGTTCATCAAGAAGAAATATTTTGGCTTGATTCATTAAGGTTTTAGCAAGCAATGCTCTTTGTTGCTGACCACCAGATAAAGCATCAAGCCTCCTTTTTGCTAAATGAGATATTCCAACCCGTTGAAGAGCAGCCTCTAACTCACAACAAGTTGATTTCGAATGATTGACTCGACCTAAAGAAACTAATCCTTCAACAGTGATTGGAAAATTCCAATTCAACTTTCCCCTTTGAGGCATTAAAGCAACTTGAAATCGATTATTAAATAATGGTTTTCCACCAATTGTGATTTCTCCTTGATCTGGTTTGCAGTTCCCTTGAAGCAAATTTAATAATGTGGACTTTCCAGCACCATTCGGGCCAACAAGAGCAGTCAAAGTGCCTGGCTCGAGCTCAAGAGAAACATTGCTCAAAGCAGGTTTGATTTTGCTTGAATAGGAATATGTCAGATTCTCAGCAATCAAGCTAGACATTAATTAGAGGGTTTCCTGACAAGAGACATAATATACTCCTAAAACCGAATGAAAACGATTATCGTTTCTAAATAACTTTGTTTCTGTTTCAATGTTGAAGTTATCTAGTCAAGCAGTTAAGAGGAAATCAATATTCAACAACACAATTCTAAAGAGCTCTTTTCTTGCTGGAGCATTTTTATTTTCAGGAATTAATCAAAGTGCACAGGCAAATTCAAAATCAATTGTTGCTGTAGAGCCATTAGTCTGCGATGTCGTTTCTGCAATTGCGCCACCCTCAACGCCCGTAACCTGCTTAATTGACAGAAAACAAGATGTCCATGACGTTAAAATCACTCCAAGGCAAGCCCAAACCCTAAGAAGTGCGAATCAAGTATTTACTCTTGGTTCAGAGATGACTCCTGCAATCAAAAAGTGGTTAGATAATCCCTTAACTGTCGTTGTTGGCGTAAGCGCAATAGAAATAGACGACCATCACGATGACCACGATGATCATGACGATCATTCAGCTGCTAAACATGACGATCATGACGACCACGATGATCATGACGATCATTCAGCTGCTAAGCATGACGATCATGACGACCACGATGATCATGGCGATGCCCATGGAGAGGGAGATTTTGAATGGGCTGGTGTTTTTGAACTTTCAGCAGGAACATACAAATGGTCTTTTGCCAAAGTCGATGGAGACTATGCGGATCCTGCCATGAAAATGGTTATTCTCAACTCTGGTGATATTGAAGCATCAGAAGAGCTTGCTAAAGAATTATTAGGGTCTCAGAATTCAGAAACTAAGCGCAATAATGACAAACTTGTTGCGCAGGAAAAAGCATATTTTCTTTCATTTAATGAGAAGAAAGACATCACAACATTTACTGTAGAAATCAAAAAAGCTGGTAAATATGCGTTCTTTACTGAGCATATGCCTTTTGAGTTTGAAGCCGACGAACATTTCTTTAAGGATATTTCAGGCGACGATGTTGAACCGATTGCTCAAGTCCCAGATGAAGGCGATCATCATCATCACCATGATCATGGTGGCTTAGATCCTCATATCTGGCATGACCCTCATAACATCATCAAGATGGGAAATGTCATTTCTAAAAATATCAATAAGAAAATTTCCTTCTTTGATAGAGAAACTAAAAAAGTTTTAAAAGACAGAACTCAATCTGTTAATTCTATTTTGGAAGATCTCGACTTATGGACTCAAAAACAAGTTGCCACGATTCCTAGCAATCAAAGGACTATCGTTTCTAAGCATAAAGCAATGGAATATTATGGAGATGCATTTGGCTTACAGACTTTGAGTCTATTAGATTATCTAGGAGATTCTTCCAGTCTTAGACCAGAAACAATTTCAACAGTAATATCCAAGCTTAAAGAAGAAAACGTAAATGTATTATTTGCTGAGCAAAAGCCTCCTTCCAAGCTATTAAAAAACTTGAGCCGACAAACTTCAACCCCTATCGCAAGAAATCAAATCTATGTTGATGGACTAATGCTAGAAGGGAATATTGTTTCAGTAGCAGTACACAACACATGCACAATTGTTAATTCACTTGATGGAGAATGTGATGAGAAAGAGGGCGATGAACTTGAGGGCAGATGGAATACTTTAATTAATCCTTAACTTACACAGTTAAAATCATATCTAGGTTTAATCAACTAGACAGTTCCTCACCATGTCTCCACCTAAAGGCTTTAAAGCTTATAAACAACACTGGGAAGATCAAGCAAATTTCATGGATAAACCACCGTGGGATAAAGATAAAATTTTACAACTGATAATTGCAGCTGATTTCAGCGACAATCTAAAAGAACTTCAATTTTCAAATCATTCGCTTAAAAAAGAGAAAGGGAAAAATACATTAAGAGTAAAGATTCCATACAATTATGATGAGCTCGATGACTTTCAATCAAAGTCACTAGAATTACTTGGTATACAAGAGAATTGGATAACTGATATGTCTCTTGAAATCGCTCATTGTACACATCGTTAATGAAAGAAAATGAACAACAAGCCAAAAGTACCAGTTACAATTCTGACTGGTTTTCTAGGGTCTGGGAAAACAACTTTACTTAATCGAATCCTGAGTGAAGAGCACGGTAAAAAAATAGCTGTTATTGAAAATGAATATGGTGAAGTTGGTATTGATCAAGGATTAGTAATCAATGCGGATGAAGAAGTCTTCGAGATGTCTAATGGCTGCATCTGCTGCACCGTTCGGGGAGATCTTATTCGTGTCCTTGGAAATCTTATGAAGAGGAGAGACAAATTTGACTATGTATTAGTTGAAACTACTGGTCTTGCTGATCCTGGTCCTGTAGCTCAAACATTTTTTATGGACGATGAAATCCGTGAGGAGTTTTCACTTGATGGCATAGTTACACTTGTTGATGCAGCCCATATAGATCAACAACTTGGACGTAGTGATGAAAGTTCGGAGCAAGTTGCCTTCGCTGACGTACTTGTCCTAAATAAAACTGACTTAGTTACAGATGAATCACTCGATAATTTAGAGGCTCGACTGCGCGATATGAATCGTATGGCTCGTGTTATACGAAGTAAACAAGCAGACGTCTCAATCGATACTGTACTTAATTTAAGTGCTTTTGATCTTGATCAGGTCCTAAAACGTCGTCCCACCTTTCTTGAACCAGAGTATCCATTTGAATGGACAGGCGTGTATTCGCTTGAAAAAGGTCGCTATGAACTTTCTCTAGAAGAGGGACCCGACCCTACCATGTCTCTAGTCATGTTATTGGACCAAGGTAAGGATGAGACATCTCTGAACACAGGTGCTGAATCATGCGTGAGACTCTACGCCGAACAAGAACAACCTATGAATCCAGGGGATATAATTTCAGGCGGCAAACATGTGAGTCTTCAACTTCAATCCAAAGGTACTAAGTCTTTCCTCATAGACGTTGACAAGGCAAGAGATATAGGTCTATTCACCCAACATACAGCCGAGGAATTCAATTTAAAAATAACTAAGGTAAAAGCCTCATATGCTGACGAAAAAAATAATGATCAAAACGGTTCCATAATCTCTCCAATAGCTGAGAGGGTTTGGGTAGCAGAACACGAACACGATGATGAAGTAGGTTCTTTCGCTATTGAGCGAGTCGGTGATGTAGATCCCGAGAAACTCAATAGGTGGCTCAGTCGACTCCTGTCAGAGAAAGGTGTGGATATCTTCCGCACCAAAGGATTTATTAGTTATGCAGGTGAATCTAGGAGAATTGTTTTTCAAGGAGTTCACATGCTCTTCACAGCTCAACCTGATAAAGAATGGGGCAATGAACCTCGCCGCAACCAACTCGTCTTTATCGGTAGAAATCTTAATGAAGCAGAAATGAGTCAGGAGTTTGATAAATGTCTGGTATAGAAGCATTTAGTCCCAAGGGAATGCTTCACGAAGGTTGGTCTGCTCAAGTTGACGACTACGCGATTGTTTGCGGCTGGGCACTACAAGGTAAAACCTTTTTAGTAGGTGATGTCGCTGGTGGGCTTTACGCATTCGAGGGGGAATCTGGAAAGCTCATATGGCAAACAAAAGACATACATAAAGGTGGTTTACTAGCAATGTCTATTCATCCAGATGGGAATACTTTTGCAACTGCCGGCCAGGATGGACATGTATGTATATGGGAAAGCAAAGAAGGTGAGTCAACTAAAAATTTGGAACTTGGGAAAGGATGGGTTGAGCACATCAAGTGGTCTCCAGACGGAAACTTTTTAGCAGTAGTTTATGCTAAATACGTCTACGTTTTTGATGAAAAAGGTAGAGAACACTGGAGATCAGAGGAACACCCGAGTACTGTAAGCGCGATTGCCTGGTCAAATTCCAATGAATTAGCAACAGCATGCTATGGCCAAGTAACTTTTTTTGATGTAGTAAGCGACAAGATCAATCAAAAGTTGGAGTGGCGAGGCTCACTAGTATCTATGGTGCTTAGCCCAGATGGAGACATAGTGGCATGCGGCAGTCAAGATAATTCTGTTCATTTTTGGCGTCGTTCAACTGATCAAGATTCAGAGATGACAGGCTATCCAGGTAAGCCAAGCCACCTAGCTTTTGATCAAACCGGCACAGTCCTTGCTACCGGGGGTAGTGATCGAGTGACGGTTTGGAGTTTTCAAGGCGATGGTCCTGAGGGTACTGTGCCAGGAGAGTTAATGCTTCATACGGAACCCATTTCATGCCTTTCTTTCTCAAATAGCGGGATGCTTCTAGCTTCTGGGGCAAGAGATGGTTCGGTTTTTTCGTGGTTTCTTCAAAAAGATGGTCAGGGTGATCCAGTTGGTGGTGCATTTGCAGGTGACCTCGTAAGCCAAATCTCCTGGCGACCTGATGACAGCGCCTTGGCTGCAATAAATGCAAATGGAGGAATTAAGGTTTGGGAGTTTAAGGTTCGGACGAAAACGGTTCCTCAGGGATTTGGATAAAGTTAAAATCTTTCATTTCAAATAAATACTCGAGAACTACTGGATTGCTATTGGCTAGAAAATTAAAAATTCAACAAGAGGAGTTTTTACTGATGTATAAATATTCCACATAACTTATATATATTTATATGCCACCAGAGGACTCAATGAAAAAAACTATTCTTTGGCTTCAAGAATTACTCATTTCAATGGGTAATGCTCTATTTCATCCTTATAAAGATAACTCACCTCCAAGTTTTGAGGCACAGCCCTTCAGAGATGACCCATATAAAAACCGAGGAATTGCGTAAGGCAAGGTCTAAATTTTTTTTAATTTCACAGAGAGGTCCAAGTGGACCTCTCTTTTTTTAGCTTTTTACAAGAAGAAAAAAGTAACGACCGAACCATAAAGAATTAGAAAATATGCTTTAATAATCCAATGAATACACCTATTAAGAAGAAGTTAAGTACTAGCAATCCTGGCGTTAACTTAAAAAAAACCGACAACAAAAAACCCACCTGGCGTTTTGAAGTAGAAGGTAGTGGTCAAAGAAAGAGATATTTAAGATCTCTAAAAGACAAGGTTGCCGCTTAATTTATAGCCTATTTACTAAAATAAATTCAACTAAATAAACACAACTGATAGCCCATCAGGATGTGGAAAGTCCATCTCAAATTTTTATAAAATTGGTACTTTCAAGAGATTTAAATTATCCCAAGATCAAAAAATCGAATGAATTTAATCGCTAGTTATAGAAACAAAGGTTTTGAATCCGTTGCGGATGGTGTCATGTCGTTTTTCGATCGTCGCACAGATTTGCATCGCCATGGAATCGCTTTTAGTAATGGATCAAATAATGATTCAGATCCTGCAAAGATTTCTACTGATATCAGCCTTGTTGCAATAGATCGAACGGATCCAGAATCATTTGCTTTGTCTGAAGTGATAGTAAGGGGAGTCAATGCTGCTCTTCAAAAATACCTTCAAGAACGGCCACTCTTTAGCGAATGCGCTCCTGAACAATCCCTTTTTGTTAATCCCATTTTCAACTTGCAACGTTATGCTCCTGGGGAGGGTTTTAAGAAATGGCACTGTGACTGGACTATTAACGAAGAAGCCACCGAACCAGTTCATAGGGTCCTAGCATGGATTATTTATTGCAATGATGTCGATTCAGGAGGGACAGAGTTTCACTGGCAGGAATATCATGAGGAAGCTGAACGAGGAAAACTAGTTATTTTCCCCGCTGGTCTTACACATATTCATAGAGGCCGAGTCAATAAAACTCATCCAAAAACAATTGCGACTGGATGGATCAATGCAGGTTCAAGAGATTCGTA
Organism: Prochlorococcus sp. AG-409-D14; assembly: GCA_003215895.1. Taxonomy (GTDB): domain Bacteria; phylum Cyanobacteriota; class Cyanobacteriia; order PCC-6307; family Cyanobiaceae; genus Prochlorococcus_B. The sequence goes on along the minus strand of QCJR01000008.1, from coordinate 13,816 downwards.
CATTTCTAGACTTGCTCGCTAGTAAATTACTTCTTTTATTCATTTAATAAGATCTCTCATTGGGAAGATTCATTCTGATCCCATCTAATTCTTTTATAAATCAGGAGCTCAGATCTAGATTGATAATAATTTTTGAAGAAGATTCAACAGATCGGGAATGTATTGTGTATCATCAGACAACGTTCGACTCAATTTGAGTCGCAGTTAGATTCAAGCCATGGAACGGGGACTTGAACAATGAACATTACTTCAATGGCTGAGCTAACTTACAGAGGACTTAAGTACACACAAACTAAATCCTCCAAGGGATCACAAGAACTTCACTTGCAATATTGTGGTCATGAAATCATGAGTAAAAGAATTCACGAAGCAATGAAAGCAGAGATGGGTTAATAAATAAAGTCCAAAAAACTTAGCTTCTAATGCATATTAGAATTTTTAATTATATATTATTAATTTATAATTTTTAAAAATAAATAACCAAAGTAGATTTGATTATTTGAATCAACATATACAGATTTAATTATTTGATTCCTTTATTTATAGATTCTTTAGTTTCCAACATGCAATACGAGCCAGGTACAATAGATTGTCATATCTTCTTAGAATGCAAAGAGCAAATAGAGAAAATGCTACTCAGATTAAACAAAGTAGAAAATACTGAACATATTTGCGATCAACTACAGTCTATTTACCAACAAATAGAAGGTATGCACGAGTTGAAAAAAGTCAAACAAAAAAAAATACTATCTAATAAAGAATTGATTAAATAGATTTATAAGATATACAAATTGTTGATAGATTTTTGATTCTGTATCAATTAAGTCTTAACTTATTGAACTAAATTCCTATAACTATTTTATCAGAAAACCCGTTCCAAAGTTTTCTGTAGGGAGGTCACCACTACTGGGAAGGGTTTTGACCTCCCTCCCCAATCTTAAAGAAAAAACAAGTTTATCTAATGAATTTACTAATTAAATCCTAGTTTCAAAGTTCCCCAAAGATCAAATGCGCCAAATAAAAAAGCTATAAGAACCAAGTCCCATGCCTTCTGCTTAATAGCCCATGGGGCAAAAAAGACCTCACCAATCCCATGAAGAGCTGCTCCTACTCCTAGATGATCTAAAACCAAAAGGCCATGTGATAATAAAAATAATCCGCTAGCGAAGTATCTCAAAAATATATCGTAAGTTATGAATTTAATTTTTTTTTATGTTCGAAAAAGTTATCGCTGTTGCGGGGATAGATTTAAAGGTTTTAATCATTTCATCAACCAAAAGTTTCTTATTTTTAATAGTTGATTTAGCCATGACTTAATAATTTTTTATTTGATCTAACTTATTAATATTTTTCATAATCTTATGTATCATTAATTGCTTTGTGAGCTAAATAGAACAAATCATATTTGATTTCTTTTAGTAAAATCAAATACTCTTTTTCTTGCCCAAAAGATAATTAATTCGCTAAAAGTGAATTAATTAATACAGTTAGATATATTTATTCCAGTAATGTTTGGAACAAATAAAATTTTTGATGAAACTCAATTTTGTACCGGTTAATATTTTTCGAGAGACTCCTGAAGTAACTTTTTTAGATGCCAGTGTTGAAGGTTCAAATGGTAGTGATGTCGTTATCCATAGAGGAGGAGCAACTTCACCACCTGATTTAAATGGCTTTGAGCAATATTATGTACACCATCATCAAACAGATAATAATCTTGTACTTGAGGGAGATAGAACATTCACACTATTAAATCCTCTTTGGGATGAACCCCATCACATAATTTATCTCCATAGATTCATGGGTGCACTTCAAATACCTATCGGTACATTTCATAGATCAATATCTGGAAAAGATGGAAGTATTGTTATCAATCAGGCAATTAGAGATAAACAATTTGAATCGAATACAGAATTTAATCCTATAAGTATTGAAAACAGAGTTGATTTACAACAAGCAAAATCTACAGAGCCTATTATCTGGTTATGGAAAGATGGAGAAATCAAAAGAATAAAAGATTCTCTATTTTTAAAAGTAGCTTAATTTAAGTAGGTTTTATTAAAACCAAATTAATTTCATATATAATAGTATCTAAGCAATACTTAACTTAGATAGTATTTCTAGCAATAAAATAACTAATACACCTGACATTGCAATTCTGCCATTGACTATCTCAGTTTTACTTAATCTTTCGAAGGACATGCAATAGAAGCACTTGAGCAACTTATAACAAACTAAATAAATAGAGCAAGTATCAAAAAATGCTTTTTAATGTTAATTAAATAAATTAGTATTATCTTTAAGAATCAAAGTCTACGGACAAAAAATCTTGTATCTGTTAAGACAGAATGAAAATAGTATGATAAATAAATATATAAAAAAGATTCAGTAATAAATGAGTCCACTCTTCAAATGCCTTGGCTGTGGACAAAATATCGAAAGGTCAACAAAGACTTTTTGGAAAAAAAAAGGTCATATTCTTTGCTCTACTTGCCAAGACAAAATAGAGCAAGAAACTGCTTTTACTCAAACAAAATAGACTTAAACACTAAGGAATTTCTCTACCACAGCTTTACTTAATTCACTAGTTGGTCCATTTGCAACTATGCCTCCGCGTTGCATTGCATAATAACGATCGGCTTGCCTCACAAAATGCAGATGTTGCTCTACCAATAAAACCCCAACACCAGTCTCACTAATGATCCTTTTAACTGCAGACTCAATATCTTGAACAATATTCGGTTGTATTCCTTCAGTTGGTTCATCGAGTAAAAGCAACTTTGGTTTCCCAAGTAATGCTCGAGCAATTGCAAGTTGTTGCTGCTGCCCTCCGCTTAAGTCACCTCCTTTACGAGATAGAAATTGTTTTAAGACTGGGAAAAGTTCATATACCAATTCATCAATCTGTTTATGCTTTGCTAAACCTCCTGGTAAAGCTTCCAATCCAAGTTGAAGATTTTCCTCGACAGTCAAATAAGGTATTATTTCTCGTCCTTGGGGAACATACGCAATTCCGGAACGAGCCCTTTGATGAGGTGGCTTTCTATTAACCAAATCTCCATTAAAAACAATCTCTCCACGCCGTGGAGTTAATAATCCTATTAAAGATTTAAGCAAAGTTGTTTTACCTACTCCATTTCGACCTATAAGACAAATCATCTCACCTTGATTGATATTCATATCAACATCTCGAAGGATATGACTTTCGCCATAGTAGGTATTCAAGCCTTTTATCTGAAGCATAGTCATTATTCTTCCTCCTCAGATTTACCTAGATAAACCTCTATCACTAATGGATCTTTTTGTATATCGCTCATCGAACCCTCTTTCAATACATGACCTTGGTGTAACACACTAACAGGGCAATCAAGTCTACGAATAAATTCCATATCATGATCAATGACTAAAACAGTATGATCACCCGCTAAAGATTTAAGAAGATCAGCAGTTAAATCTGTTTCTTCATCAGTTAAGCCAGCAACGGGTTCATCAACAAGTAAAAGATCAGGATCTTGTCCAACTAACATTGCAATCTCAAGCCATTGTTTTTGACCATGAGAAAGCGCGCCAGCCCTAATATTGGCTTTTAATTGAAGGTTGACAATACTCATTAAGCGTTGAATTTCATCTAACTTCTTAACCTTTAAACTATTCATCAACAACGACCAAGGAGTTTTAGGTCTACTAACTGCTAAAGCTAAGTTTTCTTGTACTGTTAAATTTTCAAAAATCCTTGGACTTTGAAACTTTCTCCCAACACCTTTACGCGCTATACGAAACTCTTTTTGACCAATCAAAGATTTTTCTTTGAAAATTACATCACCTTTGGTAGGTACTACTTTCCCAGTGATTACATCTAAAAATGTAGTTTTACCTGCACCATTTGGCCCAATAACTGCCCTGAGATCACCTTGATTCAAAACCAGATCAAGGTCTCTAAGAGCAAGAAAACCTTCAAAGCTAACTGAAATTTTTTTCAGTTCTAGTAATGGAGTAGTCATCATTTCACCTCCCCTTGTTCATTAACTTCAAGACTTGGATAGGTCTCTAGTTTTTTATTAATCCCAATCAAGAAAAGTAATTTCTTTAAACCATCTTTTCGAATCCAGCCTAAAACACCTTCTGGGAGCGCTGTTACAACAAGAATAAATAATCCACCCTGAATAAACATCCAACTTGCTGGCAAGGCTTCACTCACCAGACTTTTTGCATAATTAATAAAAACAGCCCCAAGGATTGCTCCGAGTAAAGTTCCTCTACCACCCACGGCAACCCAAACAACCATTTCTATAGAGAAAGGGACAGTCATAAACTGAGGAGAAACTATTCCAGATTGAACTGTATACAAAGCCCCGGAAATACCAGCTAATCCTCCTGCTATTGAAAAAATTATTGTTTTAAAAATTACTGGATTATATCCAGTGAACCGAACTCGAGCTTCATCGTCTCTAATTCCAATAAGGATATTTCCAAATCTATCTCGAACAATCCACCGGGCAAAGAACCAAGCAAGTATTACTAAAACAGCTGATATCCAAAAGAACCATCTTTGCATTATTTCTGAACCTACCATTTGTCCAAAAATCTGAGTCACATCTGTTTTTAAACCATTTGTTCCATTAATCAATTTCTGCTGTCCATTGAAGAAATTGAAAAAAACCAAAAGAGCCGCTTGTGTAAGAATTGAAAAATAAACACCTTTTATTCTGTTTCTAAACACTAAATAACCAAGAAGGCCAGCAATTATTGCCGGTATAAACCAAATGGAAATAAGAGTAAAAATTGAACTTTTAAAAGGTTCCCAGAAAAATGGAAGTTTTTCGACTCCATATAAACCAAAAAATTCGGGGATACCATTTGGGAATTCTCCTGAACTATTCAATTGAAGGAACATCGCAGCACAATATCCACCAAGTGCAAAGAAAATCCCTTGCCCTAAACTCAACATTCCTGTGAATCCCCAAATCAAATCCACTCCTAATGCCACTATTGCAAGCGATAAATATCTTCCTAATAGATTCAATCTAAAAACAGGAAGCACTGAGGGTGCAGCAATAATTATGGCAATGAGTAATACCCAAATAGTTAAGTTAATCCAACTTTTTTTTGTAGAAAAAATACTCATCAATCAAGACTCCACCATTCTTCCTTTTTGTGGGAACATCCCAGTTGGTTTAAATTGAAGGAATATTACTATCAGAGCAAATATCATTACTCTAGCCATGCTTGTTGTCGCAAAAAAATCTATTGTTGAATAAAGAGGGGAAGGCATATCTGGCCAAATGGTAAGTAGTCTTCCTGCTCCTATTAAATCAGTCATTATTCCAATAGAGAAAGAAGCAAGTACTGTTCCTAATAAATTGCCTACTCCACCAAGAACAACAACCATAAAACATCCAACAATGTAATTCCCACCAACATTTGGCCCCACTGAGCCAAGTAGTGAAACTGCAACTCCTGCAACACCAGCCAAACCAGAACCTATTCCAAAAGTGATAATATCTACTGTTTCTGTTGATATACCTAAACAATCACTCATAGGTCGATTTTGAGTGACTGCTCTAATTCTCATTCCCCAAGCTGTTTTATCAAGAAAGAAAATCACCACTAAAACAGATATCAAGGTAATAAGGATTATTAAAAGACGAGTTTTAGGAAAAGTAATTCCAACAAAATCAATTCCACCTCTCATCCAAGAAGGAGCCGTAACATCAACATTCCTTGCACTAGCACGACCAAGTTTGCTTACTAAAGACGATAAGATACCTCCTGTTGCCACACCTAATAATGCTGAAAAGCCCCAAGTAGATGCTCTTATTAATTTACCTTTTGCACCATGAAGTAAGTCATCCGAAATAAAAAGTGGTGAAAATAGTCCAAAGAAAAGTGCTATTACCAGTCCACTTCCATAAGCCAGGGGAACACTTCTGACAAATTGTTGAAGTATTAGACTCACACCCCATGTAGCTAAAAGCGTTTCGAGAGGACTTCCATAGAGACGTCTAATAACTGTTCGTTCTAAAAGAATTCCAACTGTTCCACTAACTAAAAAAGCAATTCCAATAGCAACAATGACGTACGAATCATAAAAAGGTTTTAAAAAAGAAACTTGTTTAAAAATTAATTGGGTTATGTATGTTGAATATGCTCCCAGCATCATCAATTCACCATGAGCAAGATTGATGACACCCATTAATCCAAAGACAATTGCTAGTCCCAGTGCTGCAACGAGCAAAACTGAGCCAATAGCAACCCCATTAAATAGGCTTTCAAGAATAAGTTGCACTAGCTTAGTTGATGTTTTTAAAGAAATAAGGAGCCCGAGGGCTCCTTATTAGAATCTATTTATAAGTCAAAAACGAATTATAATCTGTATTTTTCACCTTTCTTAGGATCAGTCCAATCACAAGCGTAACCCTTTGAACTTGGATGTTTTTGGTTCCATGCTTGTGGTTCCACTACTCCTGTTTCTTCAAGAATTGTAAATCCACCTTCTGAGTTGATTTCACCGATTCTCACTGTTTGAGATAGATGATGATTAGGCATTACTTCTACAGGCCCTTGTGGAGCATCAAATGTCTGACCAACCAAAGCTTCTCTAACAGCATTGTCATCAAATGTGCCGGCATCTTCAACTGCCTGCTTCCACAGATAAACCATGTTATAAGCCGATTCTTGAGGATCAGCTACAACACGATCGCTACCCCATCTCTTTTTAAAGCTCTTGGCAAATTTCTTAGAAGCTGGTGTATCAATAGACATCATATAGTTCCAAGCACCATAATGGCCCTCAAGAAACTCAGGTCCAATCGTACTAATCTCTTCTTCCGCAATGGAGTAGTTCATTACATAGTAACCATTAGAAGGAGTAATTCCTGCGTCCTGGATTTGTTTGAAGAAAGCAACGTTTTGATCACCATTCAAAGTGTTAACTATGATTCCACCGTCAGGAAGAGCAACTTTTATCTTCGAGATAATTGGAGCTACCTCTGTATTACCTAAAGGAAGATAGTCTTCTCCAACGACCTTACCACCAAGTTGCTTTACTTGAGCTTTAGTAATTGTATTAGAGGTTCTTGGGAAAACATAATCAGAACCAACTAAGAAGAAATCTCCTCCGGCAGCTGGTGAGCGCTTGTACATAAAATCTGTAGCAGGCTCGGATTGCTGATTAGGAGTTGCTCCAGTGTAGAAAATGTTATTAGAACACTCTTGGGCTTCATATTGAATTGGGTAGTAAAGGAATGCATCTTTAGATTCATAAACCGGAAGCATTGCCTTACGACTTGCAGATGTCCAGCCACCAAAAACAACTGGTACTCCATCCTGATCAATTAACTTCTTAGACTTCTCAGCGAAGGTAGGCCAGTCTGAAGCACCATCTTCAACGATATACTCGATTTTATAGCTTTTACCGTCGACAGTTATACCACCAGCTGCATTGATCTCCTCGATAGCCATTTTCTCTGTATCAACAAGAGTTGATTCGGAAATTGCCATTGTCCCTGATAGAGAATGGAGAATTCCAACAGTGACGGTGTCATCAAAGTTGCCTGAGGAATCTGATCCACCACAAGCAGTTACAGTTACAGCCAATGAGGCAGTAGCTAGACCTGCAAAAATACGCTTTGAAAGCTTCATGAATTACTAACTAAATTAGTTGATTGCCCACTTTGGGGGGGTCAACGGAAGGTATCCAACTGAACACACATCTTTTTGTAGCCAATGTGACTTTTTCTACTATTTCAGTGAACGAAAATAATTTTTGGTATCGTCCATTACACTTCTTCAAGCGTTTTGTATTTGATTACACAAAAAAGCTTCGATGATGTTAAGTCCCTCCCCTGTCTTGGTATTTGTAAAGCACCATGGAAGATCTCCCCTCATTAACATGGTGTCTCTCTCCATCACTTTCAAGCTTGCACCTACCCTTTCAGCAAGATCAATCTTATTAATCACTAATAAATCTGAGCGTGTTATGCCAGGTCCCCCTTTTCTTGGAATCTTATCTCCAGCTGCAACGTCAATTATATAAATACACAAATCTACTAACTCAGGACTAAAACTTGCAGCGAGATTGTCACCACCACTTTCAACAAATACTAAATCTAGAGTTGCAAATCTATGTTCTAGCTCTTCAACAGCAATACGATTTATAGAACAATCTTCTCTTATCGCTGTATGTGGGCATCCTCCAGTCTCAACTCCTTTTATACGTTCTGGTGCTAAAGCCTTTGAATTAGTCAAAAATTTAGCATCTTCTTGTGTATAGATATCATTTGTTACTACGGCGATCTCATATTGATCTTTAAGATTTTCACATAGTCTCTGAATAATAGCCGTTTTGCCAGATCCTACTGGACCAGCTATTCCAACCCTTAATTTACTTTCCATTAGCTTCTGAATAATCTTGAATAAAGTTCTACATGGGACTGTTGAGCCATAATAGCGCCGACATCGCCAACCCAAATTTCTTTGGGATTCTGTTCCAATAAGTAACTTGCTTGAGACTTGATAAGTTTTAGAGATTTTTTTTGAAGCTGTTGAGCTTTTGTTGGCCCTAATGACAAAAGTCTTAACGCTGCACTTAATTGATTAGCCACCCAACCATATAAAAACCCCTCCACTAAATCTATTTGAGGTATTTCCCAGCAGACTCCAGCCCAAGCCCAAGCTATCGGCCATATAAATTTCTTTTCATTATTAGGAAGAGGGTGATCAAGATCAATGAGAAGCTGCAAAAGAGATTCGCCCATTTGTGTTTGTTGAGATCTAAGTTCTGGAGAATCTCTTAGCGAAGTAAGCCAAGAATTCCACTCTTCAATAAGTGACTTATATTGCTCATCTTTCTTATCCCTCCAATCAACTAAATCTTTCATAATGTGCGCAATTGAGCTTGCCTCAATTGTTATTTGACCTCGATAAAGTTCGCTCTCAAGCCAATTGAAAAGACTGATTTCATCATATACTTTTTTATTTTGGACAAGCCACTCCAATCCCTCTGAATAACTAAAAGCTCCAACTGGTAATGATGGGCTTATTAACTGTAAAAATTCAAGTTTCATAAATGGAGTTAATTCAACCGCTAGTCATAAGCTCCAATCTCGGGAGAAAAAGGTCTTTTGAAACTTTCTATTGCAAAACCTTGTCTCTCCAACATCTTTTTCATAACGACATCATTGAGTAAATACAACTCTTTATCATGCAACTCAATCTCAACATGTCTATTACCTAAATGATAAGCAGCTTTTAACAATTTCAATCTATTTTCTGAGCTAATTCTTATTACATCTTCTTGAGCAGCCTCGATACTTACAAAAACTTTTGAATTGTCACTTTTCAATACCTCTCCAGGCATTAACCTACCTCCTCCTCTAGGCAAATTTAAAATAACATCTATCCCATCTAAAGTTGACCGCTTTCCCCGAAGCTGAGTCCTCTCTTTTGCAGATAAGGGAAGTAAAAGACAATGTTTTATCCCTCGAGCACTAATTCTCTCAGTGAGATAGATTGATTCGTGTAACAAGCTTCAATTCTTTGTAGATATACATTTAAAAGATTATATCTACCAGACAAGGCAATTTTTATTTTTTCAATACTAAATGAGCAAAATCGATAAAACCATTCAATGACATCTCAATGGCATGGAACTTGTGATCTAAGGCTTTTCAAGAAGTCAAGTCCTAATGAGATCGATAGTCTCAAAACAATTCATCAAGCAAAATGCACTGCACCATTAAAATTAATGAAAGTATTCAATGATAAAAAAGATGGAAGATGTGAAATACCAATTCTCCACAGTGCTGGAGGCATTGTTGGCGGTGATCAACTCACAATAAATGTAAAGGCTGAAAAAGAAAGCAGGGCTATATGTTCTTCAGTAGCAGCTCAAAAAGTTTATGGAAGTAGAGGCAGATCAAAACTAAATCCTCAAGGGAGCTGGGCAAATCAAAAATGTTTTTTTCAAATTGAAAAAAATTCTGACTTTGAGTGGATACCTCAAGAATTAATTATTTATAAAGGAGGTCTTTTCGAACAAAATATGACTGTTAATCTTGATCCTTCATCAAGCTTTTTATGCGTTGATTTGGTTCGTTTGGGAAGGACTGCTGCAGGCGAAAAACTTGGTAGTGGAATATGGAGATCATCTTTGGAAATTTTCAGGGAAAATACTCAAGGAAAACATTATGAATTTAGTGATCGCTTAGAACTATCTGGAGAAGCTCTAAAATCTATTCATGGATTAGAGCAAAAACCTGTATTTGGATCCTTAACTTGGATAACACCCACAGAAATAAAGCAAAAAGATTTGTCTGACTTATTAATAAAATGCCGACAACAAAGAGCTGGACTTGAGGGATTTATGACTTGTAGTCTTCTTGAAAATGGCATATCAGCAAGATACAAAGGCTCATCAACACAATCAGCTCGATTTTGGTTTTATAGAATTTGGAGTCTTACTAGAGTTTTTAGAAAATTAAGCATGCCTGAATACATGAGGATTTGGCCAATGCAAGAAAATCCATCAACGCATACAAAATGTCCATCATGAACTTTTAAGCATTTCTTTGCTAGTAAAATGTTGTTATATCTATTAAAAAATGTACTTAAGCCCTCAAGAAAAAGACAAATTACTTGTAGTCACCGCTGCTCTTTTGGCAGAGAGAAGATTAAATAGAGGTTTGAAATTAAATCATCCTGAAGCCGTTGCTTGGCTTAGCTTTCAAGTACTTGAAGGAGCTAGAGATGGAAAGAGTGTCTCAACCTTGATGAACGAGGGAACGGCATGGTTAACAAAAGAACAAGTCATGGAAGGTGTACCCGAACTCATCCATGAAGTTCAAATAGAAGCTGTTTTTCCAGATGGAACAAAGCTGGTAACACTTCACAATCCAATTAGCTAACTGCAGTTATGTCTTATTTAATTCCTGGAGAAGTTATTCCCGAAGATGGTTTTATTGAACTCAACAAAGGAAGAGAAATCACAACTCTCAAAGTTGCTAACACTTCTGATCGACCAATACAAATTGGCTCTCATTATCATTTCTATGAGTCAAATAAAGGCCTAGAATTTGATCGTCAAAAATCACTCGGCAAAAGGTTAGATATCCCAGCTGGTACTGCTATCAGATTTGAGCCAGGTGACAAAAGAGATGTTAATCTTGTCCCTTATGCAGGAGATCGTAAAATTTTTGGGTTTAACGGACTTATAAACCATTCACTTCAACAATAAAATGCCTTTCAAAATTCCTCGCCAAGCATATGCAGAGACTTATGGTCCTACTAAAGGAGATCGCATTAGACTTGCAGATACAGACTTAATACTCGAAGTTGAACAAGATCATACTCACTATGGAGATGAAGTCAAATTTGGTGGAGGTAAAGTTATTCGTGATGGGATGGGACAATCACAACAAATTAGAGACAATGGAGTAGTAGATACAGTTATCACAAACGTACTAATTTTAGATTGGTGGGGAATTGTTAAAGCTGATATTGGCATTAAAGACGGAAAAATCTCAGGTATCGGAAAAGCTGGAAATCCTGATACTCAAGAAGGGGTCAACATTATTATAGGAGCCAGTACAGAAGCAATAGCAGGAGAAGGAAACATTATTACTGCAGGAGCTATTGATAGTCATATTCATTTTATCTGTCCACAACAAATAGAAACTGCTTTAGCAAGTGGGGTAACCACAATGCTCGGGGGAGGAACAGGTCCAGCGACAGGTACTAATGCAACAACATGTACGCCAGGAGCATTTCACATCTCAAGAATGCTGCAATCAGCAGAGGGATTTCCAGTTAATCTGGGATTCTTTGGAAAAGGCAATGCAACTAACAAAGCAGCATTAGAGGAACAAGTAAGAGCAGGTGCTTGTGGATTAAAACTTCATGAAGACTGGGGAACCACACCAGCCTGTATTGATTCTTGCCTAAGTGTTGCAGATCAATTAGACGTACAAGTTTGTATTCATACAGATACCCTAAACGAAGCCGGTTTTGTTGAAGATACAATTCGAGCAATAAAGGGAAGAACAATTCATACTTTCCATACTGAAGGAGCTGGAGGTGGTCATGCTCCCGACATTATAAAAATTTGTGGGGAATCAAATGTAATCCCTAGCAGTACAAATCCCACCAGGCCTTTCACTCTAAATACTCTTGAAGAGCATTTAGACATGTTGATGGTTTGTCATCATTTAGATCCCAAAATTCCAGAGGATGTTGCTTTCGCTGAATCAAGAATACGTCGTGAAACTATTGCTGCTGAAGACATACTCCACGATTTAGGAGCCTTTTCAATTATAGCTAGTGACTCTCAGGCCATGGGTAGGGTTGGGGAGGTTATTAGTCGGACTTTTCAAACTGCTCATAAAATGAAAGTTCAAAGAGGAGCCTTACCAGAGGACAATAAAAGGAATGATAATCATCGTTTGAAAAGATATATCTCAAAGGTAACTATTAATCCAGCCATAGCACATGGAATTAGTGGTCATGTTGGGTCGATAGAAGTTGGGAAACTTGCAGACTTAGTACTTTGGAAGCCTGGATTTTTTGGAATAAAACCTGACTTAGTAGTCAAAGGAGGATCTATCGCATGGGCGCAGATGGGAGATGCAAATGCCTCCATTCCTACTCCACAACCAGTCCATGGTCGTCCTATGTTTTCTTCCTTCGGGAAGGCAATGAACCCTACATGCATGACTTTCTTAAGTGAGAGCGCAATAGATGCTGGAGTTCCTGAACGTCTCAAATTGGAACGCTCTTATGCTCCCGTTAAAGACACAAGAAAAATATCTAAACAGTCGATGAAACTAAACGATGCAAGACCAAAAATCGAGGTTGACCCCCAAACATACGAAGTTTTCGCAAACGGAGAGCTCTTAACTTGTGAACCAGCCAAATCACTACCACTTGCGCAAAGATATCTACTGCTTTAATTCATTCTAAAAACAAAAGATATTAAGCTGGAATCTGATCTTCTACCTCATTAGAAGAGATCCTTAGGCGTTGTTCCAAATTTGGGCCATATGACTCAATACCCCAGATTTCCAACTGTGAGCCTTCAGGCGCCGTAGATGAGAAAACTTCTTGAGGGAAAATAGCTCTTTCCAGAAAAAATCTGTCAGGGCCAATGCATTTCAACACGACCATACCAGAAGTAATGTTTCTATAGGAGAAATCAACCATACTTGACTTTTATTTGTCGAAATTAAAACAAACAAATAATTTTTTATTTGTGATTTTTTATACAAAAGACAGAGTTAAAAATATTAAAATTTTATTAATTTGTCCAAATTGAACGCCCCCACAAGGACTAATTAGTTATAAAAAATGAAAAAAAATAATGATCTCATCACAAACAAGAATAAGAATAAAAAATATACTTTATAGATTAGAAACTAATCAAGTGGTTACTCTAGAAGAAAGAATTTTCCTTAATAAATTATCCAGTGTTTCTCCCTTAGTATCTGAATGGATTTCATCTGCGCTAGGGGCAGAAGCATCTTCTATAGATAGTGACTAATTGTTAAATGATTACAACCAAACCTCTAATCAGACACCTTGAAATCATTTATAATCATCCCTAATCAGAAATATTTATCATTAGATATAAGCTAATTAAATATATAGTTAAGATATAGTTAAGCAATAACCCATACAATTTAAATCAAACAAAATAAAAGCTTTGAATGACTCTAAAATGTAGCTTAATATACAAATTAATTAAGTATTACGTATAAAATACTACACCAAAATCACCATCTAATTATAAAAATAAAGTGCTCTTAATTTGTGTGAGGACACAATG
>QCJR01000007.1 GCA_003215895.1 Prochlorococcus sp. AG-409-D14 | reverse complement strand
GAGAAATCTTGGCAAATTACAGGACGCAGAATTATCTACTCGCAAAGCAATTGAACTAAAACCTGACTTCGCACAGGCTTATTACATTCTTGGTCAAATACAGGCAAATAATGAAACATTAGAGAAGGCAGAAATTAGTTTCAAAGAAGCCATAAAATTAAAATTTGGATTTATTCAAGCACACAATGCTCTTGCTTCGATACTGAAAAAGTTAGATCGAAAAGAAGAAGCAGAAGAAAGTTCTAAAAAAGTCTTACATTTAAAAAATAGTATTAACTCAAACTTTGAATCTGAAAGAAAGGAGCAAAATAAATTATTAAAAAGGCCGAGTCCAATTGAATATTCGACTTTGTATAGACCAGGCATGGGTACAGAAAATGTGGGAGCTTTTCTTAGATCTATGGTAATGATGTTAAGACCAAAGAGAATATTGGAAATTGGCGCAGGTTATACAACTCCTTTTTTAGTTGAAGCATTGATAAATAATGAAAGAGTATTTGATGATGGAAATCTCAGTGAGTCTTATTTCAAAAACTATATTTATGATCCAAAATTAATTATTATAGATAATCAATCTTTAGGTGAATTATCAACAGTTGAAGGTATGGAAGAGATAATAAATTCTGAATATACCGATTTTATCGAAGGAAATTTTGAAGAGAAGGGAGAAGAATTATTTAAAAAATATGGTCATTTTGATTTCGTTTGGTTTGACTGTGGAGGACAGAAAGAATATATAAACTTTATCAAAGAATACTGGGATTATTGTTCAAATTATGTATTCTTTCATTTTACTTACTCAGACGGGAAGCCAAATATTCTCCATAAAACCATTCGAGATCTTATCAAAGGACATCACGTTATGCTTGACATAGTTGAACCCCACAAAAAAAGGCAAGGAAGTATAACAATGGTACAAAAAAAAATATAAAGATATAATCATTCAAAAAATTTCAACTATCAGAATATAGACGTTTTTATCATTCCCACTCAATAGCACCTGTGGAAAAAACTGAGTGGTGGACAGGGATTTGCCCCCCTAATTTACCACGTGGAACTCACGTGGAACTTGTTTTAAACAAATATTTGGTATTTGAGAAGGTGTACAAAATATTTTGCTTTTTTATACACTTACGAAGCAATCTCTTCCCAAGGATCATGTGAAGGAAGTTCCTTGAATGGTATCAATTTAAAATCGCCTCTCCTGATGCCACTACAGATCAATCCATCTGGATGTTCTCTCTTAAATATTTCAACTGCATCTTCTTTTCGTTCTGATGGAATAGTGACTTTATAAATCACGTCACCTGAATCACGAATCTTATAAACAAAAATCCAATCATATTCTTTATTATCCATTTTCAATTAACTACTTGCTCATTATTGTTTTAACTCACTTTGGTCTGATGAACCATTACACCAATGAGAACAGGTGTTTTTTCTCATGTTCTGATCGTGAGGTTTGATTAGAACTGGGTTGGAGTTCTAGCACTTGTCTTCCCGTAGGTCAGGGAAGTGGTTAGTAAAGAAAATGGATTGTTCACACGGATAAACAAGTGCTGAACTTAAAGGGGGCAACCAAAATCTTGCCCCCTTCTTTAATGGAAGGAATTAAGGTTTCCAATACTCATCCCACTCATCCTGCAATTCTGTCTGAGATAAAGAGTTATAGAAACCTCTCCACTTCTTTTCTGAATTAGCGTCAGTTGCACTCAATGACACCATTAAATCTATTGCTTCCTCTTTGCTAAAGGGTTTTCCGTTATTTGATATGAATGTCAATTTCTTCTGTAATGCTTAGTTGAACATAGTTATCTAACCTTAGAGACAAATACCCCAGAAGAATGTGTCTTGGTTATTTCGCCGAAGAATAAGGGTCATTCCTGGAGTTCGCTTAAATCTCAGTAAGAGTGGATTGACTGCTTCCGTTGGAGTGCGAGGTGGTTCTGTAACTCTTGGAGGGAAAGGAGGAACATATGCAAACGTTGGAATTCCCGGAACAGGGATTTATTCAAGGCGGAGAATTAGCAAAAAAAATTCTTCTTCTTTCGAGGAAGAAAACTCATTTAATGGTAAAACTTATGAAGAGAGTTTCTCTACTCCTGATGAAGAATTTGTTAGTGCTGACCCTTTAGACATAACCTCGAAAGGTCTTCAAGCAATTCAAGAAGCAGTAATTGCTGCAAATAGACAACGGATGCAATTAAAGGGTGATTTATCACAAATCAAAAATTCAATTATTTCAACTCGACTACTCAAACTTCTCTCTCAAATAACTCTTCTCTATTACATATTCCCAGCGATAAAAAGAACAGTTAATAAGAACCTTGCTTCAATGCTCCAAGCATCAAAAGAAGTTACTCAAGGTATTCAAGAATCATTTGTAGATTTAGAACTTGATATGAAGGAAGAAGCAAAAAATGCCTATGAGGACTTGATTCCTGCATTTCAAGAATTGGGAAAAAGCAATTTCATATGGGATGTAACTTCATCTACTGATGTCGATATGGTGAAGACAAGATCCGCAATCCCTACAACAGTCGAAAGGACGCAAACATCACTCAGGCAAACAGAAATTCCTGGTATCAAATCCATCTATAGGGCACTTTGTTTTACCAATATGAACGGTGCTGATATATATCTCTATCCGGGTTTTGTCGTTATGTATAAATCACCAGAAAATTTTGGGATTGTAGAAATGAGTCAACTTGAATTGAATTATGAAGATACTGAATTTGTAGAAACTGAAGTAACACCAAAGGATGCAGAACACATTAGATCAGTCTGGGAGAAATCAAATAAAGATGGAAGTAGAGATAAAAGATATTCAGAAAACAAACAACTTCCAGTGATGGGATATGGAGAAATTACGCTGTCATCAGAAACAGGTGTTTATGAGAAATACATGTTTAGCAATGCCTCTTCAGCAAAGTCATTCATTCTTAAAATTAACAACTTCAAAGATCTAATTTAATTACCTATCATTCATCTTGCCCTTAGAAATAGATTCACTAAATCCTGCAGCGAGAATACCTGTTGGTACTGCTACAACACCTATGCCAAGAAGTGCGGTAATTGAAGCGAGGACTTTTCCTAAAACACTAATTGGGAAAGCATCGCCGTATCCAACTGTTGTCACAGTAGTTATTGCCCACCAAATACATCTAGGGATAGAACCAAATAATTCAGGTTGAACTTTTGATTCAACAAAATACATTAATGTACTACTCACAAGTAATAAGAGTCCCGTATAGATCGCTGCTAACTGCAATTCTCGCCCTTTAGAACTTATTGCATAATTAAAATGAGACACACTTTGTTGAAATCTTTTAGATCGTCCTACTTTTGCAATTCTCAAAAGACGAATAACTCTTAAAACGTAAAACTGAGAACCTAGAGCACCTATAAATGTTGGAAATATTGCTACAGCATCAATAACTGCTAAAGGAGAAAGCATATATCTAATAACCCCTTTTAAACCTCTTCCATAACGATGCTGAAGAGGAGAAACCCACAAGCGACAGAGATATTCAATACAAAACAAAAAACCAATCACTAGATCTATTTTTCGGATTAACTCCCCAAAATGAATTTCAATATGACTCTCAGTCTCAAGCACCGCTAATAAAATTGAAATCGCGATAGCAATCCCACTGACCTTATTGAATAACGACGTTCCACTTTCTTCATTCTGATTAGTGATTTGGTTATTGAGTTGTCGCCGAAAACTATTCATGAGAACGCAAGTCGATCATTCATACATATAACCTAGATCGATCTTGCAAGATTTTTATCTAAATTACTTGACGAGAAGAAAAATAATTATTAGTATATCTGTACTAGGGCATTCCTCACACAAGCAGTCCTAACTCATCAAGCACCTGCGTAATACCAGTGAGCAAGGTGCTTTTTTGATATCACAAAGTTTTTAATGCGTAGAGAAGTCATTAATAGATTCTGAGGAAATTAATCTTAGAAATAAAGGACAAGTGTAGAGAAAACAAACTTTCTACGATGTCTTTACAGAGAAGGTGACAAGGGGACACGTGGAACTCACGTGGAACACGTCTCCCAAAACCATTGGAACTAGGTTCGTCAATTTTTACTTTTGACTCACGTGGAACTACAACTTTTAACCTATAACTATCTTTTAGTAGTTATATTCACTCCCACTCAATAGTACCTGGTGGTTTACTTGTTATATCCAAAACAACTCTATTAACCCCCTCAACTTCATTAACTATCCTATTTGAGATTTTCTCTAAAACCTCATCCGGTAAGCGAGACCAATCTGCGGTCATTCCATCTTCGCTTGAAACACAACGAACGACAATAGGCCATGCATAGGTTCTTTGATCTCCCATAACTCCAACTGAATATACCGGGAGCAAGACAGCGAAAGCCTGCCAGATCTCATTATACAAGCCAGAATCATTAATTTCCTCTCTCACAATCAAGTCTGCATCTCTTAGACAATTCAATTTTTCATTGGTAACTTCTCCTAAAATTCTTATAGCCAATCCTGGACCTGGGAATGGATGTCTTCGAACAATCTCATCTGGTAATCCCAGTGATTTACCAACTTTCCTAACTTCATCTTTAAATAAACTTCTTAAGGGCTCTACCAATTTAAATTGTAAGTCTTTTGGTAAACCACCTACATTGTGATGACTTTTAATTTTAACCGCTATTCGTTCACCAGTTTTGGGATCAATATTTGTTCCGGAACTTTCTATTACATCCGGATAAAGAGTCCCTTGTGCCAAATAATCAAAAGGGCCTAAACGAATACTCTCCTCTTCAAAAACCCTAATAAATTCCCTACCTATAATTTTACGCTTTTGCTCGGGATCTATTACTCCTTTTAACTGTGAAATAAATCTTTCTCTAGCATTAATGTATTCGACATTGATATTGAATTTTTCATCGAAGAAAGACATTAAAAATTCCGGCTCACCTTTTCTCATAAAACCTTGGTCAATAAACATACAGGTCAATTGAGAACCTATTGCCTTGTTTAACAAGAATGCAAGAGTTGATGAATCAACACCACCAGAGAGAGCTAATAAAACTTTTTTGTCTCCTACCTGTTGTTGTACTTGGGAAACAGCTTCGTCTATGAATGAAGTTGTTGTCCAATCTGGCTCACATGAACAAATATGATATACAAAATTTCTTATTAAAACCATTCCCTGAGTAGAATGAACAACTTCAGGATGAAATTGCACTCCATAAAAACTTTTTTCATGCAAAGCAATAGCTGCTTCTAACGTATTTGAAGTATGAGCTAATCTGATAAACCCCTTTGGTAATTCTTGAACTGAATCTCCATGACTCATCCACATAGTAGATCCACTCATCACATTGGTTAATAGAGCTGTTGGATCATCAACTTCTAACGGAGCTTTACCATATTCAGATTTTCCAGTAGCAGGTATGACAGATCCTCCTAACTGATGAACCATTAATTGCATTCCATAACAAACACCAAGTACAGGAATACCCAACTCAAAAATCTCCGGATCACAGTACGGAGCACCTTCTTCATAAACTGACCCAGGTCCTCCGCTTAAAATAATTCCTTTAGGTTGAAGAGAGCGCAATTGGTCAGCAGAAGTTGTATAGCTCATAACTAATGAGTAAACCTCTGTCTCTCTAATCCTTCGAGCAATTAATTCTGAGTATTGAGAACCAAAATCGAGAATGACGATTGCTGGATTACGTTTTTTCTCTGAATTCATTGAAACCATATCACCAGGTAAATGCTTTAAAAAACATCTTTATCAAACAGACTAATTAAGAGCATGGGTATATGCCTATGACTTAAGAATTAACCCTAAATAATTGATTTGTTTCAAACCCTGCAAACCAGCCCAACGAATTTGTCTTTTACGATCAAATAAAACAGATCCTATTTTCATCGATGAATACATATATCGATTTACATAGCTCAGGCTTTTAATTTCAATTTCTTGTGCCATTCTGCCCCAAATTCGAGCAACACTCTCTGGATTTCTTGATTCAAGGGTTAACAAAGCATTTTCCACCGAAGTTGATTTACTTATCAAATCAATCAAATCAAAAGAAATACCTTCTCGAAATGCAAGTGAAGTAAGAATTTCAATTCTCCCATCTGCAAGATGATGATGGGTGTGAAAAACGCCACCAGAGAGTTTGACTAACTTTCCATGATAACCAAATAATAAAAGTTTCTTTACACCATTTTCTGCAGCAGCAACAAGAAGAGGGCCTAACCAATTACCCGTTTTAATAATTTGATTTCCTGGAAGTCCGAATTTCAGCGCTAAATCCATTCCATTTTCACCAATCACAAAAGTCAGACATCCATCAAATGTTGATTTCGAGCATTTGTTCTGCAAAATCTCTTTGCAAATTTTCAACTGATCAGGAGAAGCACTAATTTGACTTTCAGCCTGTGTACCAATGAGGGACAATCCATCTACAACTCCAAATGCTTCGTTGCTTGTTTTTAAAGCACGGTCTTTCCCTTCAGGCAAAACAATTTCTACTTTGATTGAACTGCCTTTGGGTAAGAGGGGGTAGAGGTTTATACATAACAAATCACGCGCAAACTTAGATATACATGGTTGACCAGATGATGCAAACTTACCTACTCCATAACCGGGATGGAAATCAAGCCAATGAGGAAAACCATTTTCAACTATTTTTTCAGATTGAAAACTTGCTTTAGTAAATTGAATATAAGCCCAGATTTCAACTCCCCTTGTAATATCGAGGGGCAGTCCAGACTGACAATGAGTGACGGCTAAGGATCTGTCACCATTATCAAGTAATGCAGAAGAACAAACAGGAACACTAATTGATCCTTGTTGATTTGGTAGATCAATTATCTCAGTATCTTTAAATTTATTACCAATCAGAATATTTGTTGCAGACTTTGCAGCCGCAACTACCCAAACTGGCAGAGTATATTCATTCAAATCATTGGAAGAGCTGACGATCGAAGAAATTCCCTAAATAATTTTTTAAAATAATAATCTAAAGCTAAATAAGTAAATGCAAGACAAACTCAATCTAATGATTCCTGGACCAACACCAGTACCAGAAAATGTTTTGAATTGCATGAGCAAACACCCCATAGGGCACAGAAGTGGAGATTTTCAAAAAATTGTTCAAAAAACAACTGAGCAACTCAAATGGCTACATCAAACAACTGCTGATGTTCTAACAATCACAGGAAGTGGGACAGCCGCAATGGAAGCAGGAATAATCAATACATTAAGCAAAGGTGACCGAGTCATCTGTGGTGATAATGGAAAATTTGGTGAAAGATGGGTAAAGGTTGCAAAAGCATATGGGCTAGAGGTGAATGTAATAAAAGCAGAATGGGGAAAACCTCTTGATCCAAATCAATTCAAAAAGATTCTTGAAGAAGACACTAAAAAAACAATTAAAGCTGTAATCCTAACTCACTCAGAAACTTCAACAGGAGTAATTAATGATCTTAAAGAAATAAATAACGAAGTAAAAAATCATGGGAAAGCAATTACAATTGCTGATTGCGTAACCAGTCTTGGTGCATCTAATATTCCTATGGATGAATGGGGAATCGATGTAATAGCTTCAGGTTCTCAGAAAGGTTATATGATTCCACCTGGGCTAAGTTTTGTTGCCATGAGTCAAAGAGCATGGGAAGCCAATGAAAAATCAAATTTACCTAAGTTTTATTTAGATTTAAAGCAATATTTAAAGACAGTTAATAAAAATAGCAATCCTTTTACGCCAGCAATAAATTTATACTTTGCTTTAGAAGCATCACTTACAATGATGCAAAAAGAAGGTTTAAATAATATATTCGCCCGACATAATCGTCATCAAAAAGCAACACAAGCAGGAGTAAAAGCAATGGGATTAAAATTATTTACACAAGAAATTTTTGGCAGTCCAGCGATAACAGCAGTTGAGCCCGATAATATAGATGCGGAAGATATAAGAAAAATAATGAAAAATGAATTCGATATACTCCTTGCTGGAGGACAAGATCACCTAAAAGGGAAAATCTTTAGAATTGGTCATTTAGGATTTGTAAATGATAGAGATATTATTAGTGTCATATCCGCGTTAGAAAGCACTCTTGATAAAATGGGAAAACTAAATGTTCCTATTGGCCACGGTATTGCAAAAACAATATCAGTCCTAAATAATTAATAATAATTTTAAAAATCGATTAAATCATAATCTAGTTTTTATTAGATGAAGAACTTGAGGACCGATACTGCCAGCCCTTCTCTCTTTATCAAGTGCTTTCAAAATTAAACCAGCACATGATTGCAAATCTCCTTCTTCAGCATGTACTGATGCATTCTGAAAAAAATAACAAGCCTCTTTTAAAAATGCTTTTTTTTTCAATTGAACTGCATTCATTATTAAAGTTGTAAATACAAACAATTTTGTTAAATCACTATATCAAAAGAAAGATAACTTTAGTCGAATTATAAAAACAAGCAAGATCAAAATTTAAAAATTTGATTCATTAATTTTACAATACAATCTTTTGAGATCAAAAATCATCGAATTTAGTAATAAAACGAAAACACTAAAACAAACTAAAGCTAGACAGAAGAAAGAAAAATAGATAATTTAAAGTTGATAATTCTCTTAAAATCATGCCAATTGGGATAAAGCGAAACTTCTTACCGATTTCAATAATTTGTTTAGTCTGTGGTTCCAATTTAGGATTAAAAATTAATGCGGCAGTCACAAACGGAGCAGATATATATTGCTTTATGAGGAATGGAGGCAACACACATGAACCCAGCTGGGAAGCAGCCTATCAATTTATAAAAAATAAAAAGCAAGGTTTATTCAAAACTTCTCCTAAGCAAGCAGCTTCGTTAATTGTTGAAGAAGTAGTTCAAGATCCTGGAAAATATGAAGACTGCATAAATTACTTAGGGGATCTATATACAGGTGACTCAAGCTCAGGAAGTGTGAATAGCAAAAAAAAATTAGAAAATAAAGTAAATTCAATAAATGAGAACAAAGACAAAAGTCCTAAAGGCAAATATATAGATCGTTATGATTATTAATTAAATCAAGTTTATATAAATAAAAAAGACTCTTCAAAATTCTAAATCAATAAAAAGGAAATCTTATAAAATCTAAAAATGCAATTTTCGATACATTGACTTATTCGCCTATCAAGGCAAAATTGCTTTAGTTAATTCATACATATGCACAATAGGGACGCGGTTTTCCTAGAAGATCTCTGCCCAAAGCTACGTGACCGAAGATGGCGAAAATCAATACATGAATACACCGCCAAGAGCTGCATCTATTGTGGGAAAAATTCAGAATCAATTGACCATGTCTTACCCCGAAGTAAAGGTGGATTAAGCATCACTGAAAATTGTGTCCCAGCATGCCTCTCATGTAATGGAAGCAAAACAGACAAAGATGCTTTTGAATGGTATAGAAAACAACGTTTTTACGACCCTAGACGGTCTATGGCTATACGTGCATGGACTGAAGGAGACATACGATTAGCTCTAAGACTTTTAAAATGGGCTCAGCCTAAACAGAGCGAAAGCTTTGAAAATCAAGAATCTCCATTAAATAAAGATTATTCTTGGCAAGCAGCTTAAACTTCTACCAAACTTGACAAGCTAGAGATGAATTATATTTTTCACATGTAGAAGGTAAATTAGAGTGATTTTGAGGCACAACAAAGATGCAAAGTAAAAGAAAACTAGAGGCTAGAAAAGGTTTTATCAAGTTTTGATTTTTTCTTTGTACAGATAATCTTTTATACTTACTTACTCTTCTATCACCATTCATGGAATTCAGACTAGGATTCAAATAAGAAGCAATCATGACTAAATAATCAACATAATACATTTGTACTAATGATTCAACATATTGTCAAGCAATTGGATCCTCTACCTCCTAAATCAAAATTAATCATATTTGGTGGTGGATTTAGTGGTCAAAGAATCGCAAGTTTAGGAAGACGTTTAGGAACAAAAGTTTTATGCAGCAGAAGAAAAGAAAGCAGTGAAGGAGCTGATTTCATATTTAACACTGATAAAAAAGTCTCTAATGAAGTTTTCGAGGGGGTGACTCATGTTTTGAGTTGTATCCCTCCTTCATTAACTGGAGAAGACCCTGTGCTTAATAAACTCAAAACTCAATTACTGAATTCAAAAACTTTAAAGTGGGTAGGTTATTTGTCTACTACTGGTGTATATGGAGACACACAAGGAGAATGGGTAGATGAAAATACATCTCCTAATCCTCAACAAGAAAGAAGCATTCGCAGATTTTCTTGTGAACAACAATGGTTAGGAACAAAGTTGCCTGTTCAAATATTTAGATTGCCAGGTATTTATGGGCCCGGAAGATCTGCATTTGAAAGCCTAATGGCAGGAACAACAAAAATGATCGATAAGCCTGGTCAAGTTTTTTCAAGAATTCATGTCGATGATATTGCTGGGGCTGTCTTATTTTTAATTAATCTTTATTCACAAGGAAAGAATCCATCCCTAGTAAACATAGCTGATAACTTGCCAACAAATAACCTTGAAGTTATTGCTTTCGCAGCAAAAATAGCTAAAAAATCTTTACCATCAAAAATACCTTTTGAACTTGCAAAAGAAACGATGAGTCCAATGGCACTATCTTTTTGGCAAGAGAATCGAAAAGTTGATAACAAATTGTTATGCAAAAAACTTGGATATTCTCTTATGTACCCGGATTTTAAATCTGGATTAACTAATTGTTTCTCATACTTAAAATGAATTGGTGCTCTTTATTTTTTCAAATTATCTTTATTCAAAGTTCTTTGAAAAAACTCGCATAAATTTAATGAGTAATTATAGTCTAATGATGTAAAACCAAATATCATAAAATCTTCCTTATATTGATTGGAAACTCTTGCTTCAAGCTTTATCAAAGCAAAAAAATTAAAATGTCAAAAAACACATAGATAATGAAAAAATTTAAAACCTCAAAAAATAATAAAAATAAGCTAATAATTTCATTAGGCGATCCTGCGGGAATAGGAACTGAAATAACTTTAAAAGCTCTTGGCTCTAAAAGATTAAATAAAAACATAGAGCCTTTACTTGTAGGATGCAAAAATAATATTTATAGCACTTTTTCAAAATTAATTGATCATGGAATAACTAATATTCCTGATCCGAATAAGCTCGATATTATTGATATCCCATTAGAAAAAAAAATTATTCCTGGAAAAGTTGATAGATATGCTGGATCAATAAGCTTTAAATGGCTTTTAAATGCAACTAACATACTTTTAGAAGGAGGAGCTAATGCTCTAGTGACAGCACCTATTTCGAAAATTGCTTGGCATAAAGCTGGTCATACATTTGCAGGGCAAACTGAATTATTAGGGCAATTAACTAATAAAAAAACATCTATGCTTTTTACAGCAATTTCACCAAATAATGGGTGGAGATTTAATACTTTATTAGCTTCAACTCATATACCACTTAATAAAGTCAATGATACTTTGACAAAAGATTTGATTAAATATAAATTAGATACATTATTAAATTTCTGTCGTACATTTAAAGAGAATCCATTAATACAAATAGCCGGCTTAAATCCACATGCTGGAGAAGAAGGAAAAATTGGATTAGAAGAAAAAGAATTAATTATTCCTGTTTTAAATGAATGGAAATTAGATAATCCAACTATAAAGATTAATGGGCCGACACCTCCTGATACATGCTGGATTTCATCAGCAAATGCATGGAATAGCACCGCAAGCGAAAATAATGCACCAGATGGAATACTTGCTCTTTATCATGATCAAGGTCTTATCCCGGTAAAACTTATTGCCTTTGATGAAGCTGTTAATACAACTCTTGGCCTACCTTTTATAAGAACATCACCTGATCATGGAACCGCGTTTGATATTGCAGGCAAATACAAGGCAAGAGAAAAAAGTATGATTGCTGCAATGAATAATGCTTGGCTTCTTTCTCAATAACTCACAATTTTTAAACAGGTTTTAATCTCATTAAAACTTGACCAAACTCAACTGGTGTTCCATTCTCAACAAGAATTTCAATGACTTCACCACTGACTTCAGACTCTAATTCATTCATTAATTTCATTGCCTCGAGAATACAAACGGCTTGGCCCACACTAATTTTCGATCCAATCTCCACGAAAGGTGGCTCTTCTGGGCCTGGTGCGCGATAAAAGGTCCCAACCATAGGAGCTGTTACTTCAACCAAATCAGAGCGTGATCCTGGCACTGAAGGAGGAGGTGTGCTTGGTACTGGAGAAGACTCAATTTTACGTTGAGGTGGTGGTGAATCAATCTCTTCTGAAGTAATTTTCTTTTGAGAAGCTAATGAATCTGAAGAAGTACCAAGATTACGTTTAACTTCCAAGCAAAAATCTTCCCCCTCAAGTCGAAACTCTTGAATATCGCTCTCAGCTAAAGTTGCTAACAAGCGATGAAGCTCTTCGTGATCAAGATTCATTGTCATTGTGTTTCTCGGCCTAGATAACTGTCATTTCGAGTGTCTACTCGGATTTTCTCACCAATTGAAATAA
Source organism: Prochlorococcus sp. AG-409-D14 (assembly GCA_003215895.1). Taxonomy (GTDB): domain Bacteria; phylum Cyanobacteriota; class Cyanobacteriia; order PCC-6307; family Cyanobiaceae; genus Prochlorococcus_B. The sequence goes on along the minus strand of QCJR01000007.1, from coordinate 29,780 downwards.
ATAATGGGACCATTACTTGCGCTCCTGTTTCCAAGATTGCAGGCTTTGTCCCTCCTGAAGCAGTGTCACCTTTGACGCCAGGATCAGTTTCTTTTATTTCTAAAACAACTGAGTTAGGCAATTCAACTTCAAGAGGTTTTTCATTCCAAGACACTACATTAACCTCCATCCCTTCTTTTAGATATTTCCTACTTTCACCAATTTGTTTAGCTGTTAGACGTGTTTCTTCATAAGAAGTCATATCCATAAATACAAAATCGTCTCCATCCATGTATGTATGTTGCAACTTTGATTTCTCCAAAAGAGCTTGTGGAACCATTTCCCCAGCTCTAAAAGTCTTTTCGACGACACTACCGCTTACAACAGCTTTTAACTTAGTCCTGACAAACGCAGAACCTTTACCAGGCTTGACATGTAGAAATTCGATAACACGCCAAACTGCACCGTCTAACTCGATTGTAGTGCCAGTGCGAAAGTCGTTACTTGAAATCATTCACACAAAAGATACCAAACGATCATAAGTCTGTGCCAAAGTCATGCAAAACATAGAATTAAGATGGCAAAAAAGATTTGCATTCTTGCCCTGATAACAATCCTATTGTCTTTGGGCTCACCATGGATTGACCCTGCTGTTGCAAGCCTTCCAAATGGTAATCGATTAAAAGATCCATATGCAATATTAAGAAATTCTTTACCGATTGAGCAAAAAGAATTACGTGAATTACAAAACAAACTGGAAGATACCAGCGAAGATCTTCGAGGAAGTAGATGGTCAGCAATTAACAAAGCCACCTCAAGAAGTCAATTCTTAGTAAGCAATAAAAAAAATCAAATTCTTGATTCAATACCAAACGAAAACAAAGAAAAAGCTGTTAATCTGCTCACTAATTTAAATGAAGAGCTTGATGAATTAAGGCAAATAGCAAACGAAAAAAATAAACTCTCATTTCTTGATGTCAGGCGTCAAAGTTTAAAAACAATTGATGATTTAGAGTCTCTTTTAATCACTAGTAATTTTCCATATAAAATACCCAGTGAATATGACAGTTTACCAAGACTTTTAGGTAGAGCAAATGTAGAAATAAAAACTACAAAAGGAAATCTGAGCGCAATAATTGATGGTTACAATGCTCCTCTAACAGCTGGTGCATTTATAGACCTTTCGTTGAAAGGTTTTTACGATGATTTACCAATTAATAGAGCTGAAGAATTTTTTATTCTTCAAACTGGGGACCCTAAAGGTGAAGCAATTGGATATATAGATCCAGATAGTAATGAGTTGAGAAAAGTGCCATTAGAAATACGAACTCCAAATTTGGAAGATACACTTTATGGCGAAACTTTTGAGGAAGTTGGCCTGTATACAGAAACCCCAGTCCTTCCATTTGCAACTTTAGGAACACTTGGCTGGGCTCACTCTGATACAGATTTAAATGATGGTTCATCTCAGTTTTTCTTCTTCTTATATGAAGCTGAATTAAATCCAGCTGGACGTAATCTTATTGATGGAAGAAATGCAGCTTTTGGGTATGTAATAGAAGGTTCTGAAATATTAAATAAACTTGGAGTAGATGATAAAATTATCTCAATTAAAGTATTAAATGGGGCGGAAAATCTTAAACTAAAAGCTTAAATTTCTAATAAAGTGACAACTACAATTAAAGATTTAGGTGAAATCGAATTGCTGAATCGTTTAAAAAGATTTATGCGATATGGACAGATAGATGATGATCTGGCAGAAATAAATAGCATCAATAAAAGCTTATTAATTAATACTGATTTACTTGTAGAAAAAATTCATTTTTCTGAAAAAATATCTAATGCCAAAGATATTGGCTGGAAATGTATTACAACCAATATTTCTGATCTGGTTTGCAGCGGCTCAGAAAATATAATTTCTTTTACTGTTGGGCTTGTTTTACCACCAACAACACATTGGGAATGGGTAGAAAACCTATATGAAGGGATGCGGGAAGCAATGCAAGAGTTTGGAGGAGAAATAATTGGTGGAGATTGCTCTTGTGGAGAAACAAAAATGATTTCAGTTACTGCAATTGGAGAAATGAACCCCCCAAGACTACACAGAGGAAATGCTTTGCCAGGAGATTATATTGTTAGCACGGGATTCCATGGATTAAGTAGATTAGGTTTAGCACTTTTAACATCCGAACAACTACCAAGTGAAGTCCACGTCAGTCGTGAGCTTGCTAACAAAGCCATCAAGGCACATAAACGTCCATATCCAGCTATTAAGGCACTCAAAGCCTTAAGAGAGTGCAAACCTGAATCAACCAGTTGGAGAGCTGCAGGAACTGATAGCAGTGATGGACTTATTGAATCAATTAGAGGAATTTGCCAAAGCAGTAATTGTCAAGCAGTTCTGTCAAAAACTTCTATTCTTAAAGACCCTGATTGGCCTAAAGATTCAATTTGGGATGAATGGATCCTAAATGGGGGAGAAGACTATGAATTAATACTTAGTCTTCCTAAAGAGTGGGCTGAAGCATTTTCAAAAAAATTGCAATCAGCCCAAATCATTGGTTTTATACAAGAAGGTAAACCCAATATTCTCTGGGAAAACTTAGAACAAATTAATGTTGAAAAATCAAGTTTATTTCAACATTTTTCAAAATAGAACTTAAATTTTATTTCCATTTTTGAGCAACAATTTCCGCCAAGTCAACAACCCTTTGGCTATAACCCCACTCATTGTCATACCAAGCTAAAACTTTCACCATATTGTCATCAATACACATGGTTAAAGCTTCATCAACAATAGTTGATTCGTTAGTACCAGCATAATCAGTAGAGACGAGAGGCAGATCACCATATTTAATTATTCCTTTCATTTCCCCCTGTGAAGCTGTTTTCAACAATGAATTCACCTCTTCAGCACTAGTTTTACGACTTGATTCAAAAACTAAATCAACTGCAGAAACATTAGGAGTAGGTACTCGCATCGCAATACCAGTAAGTTTCCCTTTCATAGCTGGATAAACGAGAGCAACAGCTTTTGCAGCTCCAGTTGAAGTAGGAACCAAATTCATTGCAGCCGCTCTTGCACGACGTAAATCACGATGAGCGTTATCTAGGATTCTTTGATCTCCTGTATAGCTATGAATAGTGGTCATCAAACCTTTATTAATTCCTAGCTTTTGATCTAAAACTTTTACTATTGGAGCTAAGCAATTAGTAGTACAACTTGCGTTGCTAAGGATATCAAAATCATCATGAGAATAAGAATCGGCGTTAACACCAACTACATAGGTACCCACACCATCACCCTTGCCTGGTGCAGTAAGAATTACCTTCTTAGCGCCAACTTGTAAATGCTTACTAGCACCAACGTCTGTATTAAATACACCTGTTGACTCAATTACTAAATCAATTCCCCACTCTTTCCAAGGTAGGTTTAATGGATTTCTATCTGAATAACATTTTATAGTTTTGCCATTAATTTGAAATGTATCGTCTGTATGTGAAATTTCGGCGTCATTTATTGCACCGAGAATAGAGTCATATTTGAGCAAATGTGCACAGGTTTTCGGGTCAGAAGTGACGTTGATACCTACCACCTCAATATTTGTATTTGTACCCCTACTGAGCCAACAACGCATAAAATTGCGTCCAATTCTTCCGAATCCATTAATCGCTACACGCAAAGTCATTTCAAAAACGGTAAAACCGCACAAGCTACTGGCCGCTGATCATACAGAACAATGATCATTTTCTGTGCATTTTGAAAAATAATTGAAGTGTTAAGGACATGAAAAGCACAAAAACTCCCTAATTCTTTAAAAAATGTGCCTTTAGATTGCTGAAGAGTTATCTTTCAATCGACACTGAAGCGAAATTGAAGAATTCACAAGAGTTACCACCCCATATTCACTTTATTGGAATCGGAGGTATTGGGATGTCTGCTTTGGCAATGATTCTCGCTAAAGATGGTTATTCCATATCTGGCTCTGACCAAAAAAAAAGCTCCAACTTAAAAGAGTCAGCTGAAAGTCAAATCCATATCTTTCAAACTCAAGAAGAATCGAATATTGATGAAATTTTTAGAGTTCATGGAAAAAATATCTTAGTTGTGAGAAGTTCAGCAATACGTGAAGACAATTTAGAATTATGTAAAGCCAAAAAATATCATTTAACCATCAATCATCGTTCTGATATATTAGCCTTTTTAATTGAGAAAAAGAGATCAATAGTCGTCTCAGGGTCTCATGGTAAAACGACAACAAGTACTTATATTACAACATTATTTTCTTATGCAAACAGAAATCCAACAGCTATTATAGGCGGAATTGTACCTCTTTATAAAAGAAACTATAAATATAGTGATGGTAAGTTTTTAATTGCAGAAGCAGATGAATCGGATGGATCATTAGTAAAATTTAATCCCAGTATTGGAGTGATAACCAATTTAGAGCTTGAACATGTTGATCACTACCTAGATCTAGAGGATTTAATAAAAACTATGAAAAAATTTGCTCAAAAATGTGAATGCTTAATTAGCAATTTTGACTGTGAAAATCTTAAACAAAACATACAGAGAACTAAATGGTTTTCGATTCAAAAAATTAGTAATATAGATTTCGCACTCATCCCAAAAGAATCTAATGGATGTGAAATTATTTCTGAGTATTATGAACAAGAAAAATTTATTGATATCATAAAAATACCTATACCTGGAATACACAATTTAAGCAATACAGTAGCTGCTATATCAGCATGTAGAGTAGCTGGAATTCCATTTAAAGAAATAAAAAAAGGAATTAAAAATTTACAGCTACCTTCAAGAAGATTTGAATATAAAGGATTATGGAAAAACAGATTATTAGTTGAAGATTATGCTCATCACCCTAGTGAAATTGATGCTGCAATATCAATTGCCTCTACTATGATTAAAACAAAAAATAACGTTTCAAAAATATCACCAGAAAGATTAGTTACGATATTTCAACCACATAGATATAGTAGAACTAAAAAATTTCAAAAAGAATTTGCTAAAAGTCTGAGTAAATCTGATTTAGTATTCATAACTCCAATTTATTCTGCGGGAGAAGATGAAATTAAAGGAATAAATAATAAGACTATTGGATATGAATTAAAAAAATTAAAACCTAATCTAGAAATATATACTCCAGATCATAATCAAAATTTATTAAAGCTAATAAAAGAACATACAATTGAAAAAGACTTAATTTTAATCATGGGTGCTGGAGACATTAATTTAATATGTACAAATCTATTTCTAGAATTAATCAATAATAAATCAATTAACAGTGATTTGGCAGCTTAATAAATGAATTCTATTCAATTAGAAAAAAATATTTCTTTATCAAATTTTACTACTTGGAGAATAGGAGGCCCTGCAGAATGGATTGCTCAACCTAAAAATATTGAAGAAATAAAATATTTAATTAATTGGGTATATAAGAAAAAAATTCCCTGCAATATTATTGGTGCTGGATCAAATCTTTTAATCAATGACAAAGGAATCAAAGGTTTAACGATATGCATGCGTAATTTCAAAGGGATTCAAATTGATCAAAGTAGTGAAATCATCGAAGTCCTTAGCGGTGAAATGCTTCCGACTTTAGCCAGAAAAGCAGCTGCAAGTGGACTACATGGGCTCGAATGGGCTGTAGGAATACCGGGAACAATTGGTGGAGCAGTAGTTATGAATGCAGGAGCACAAGAACATTGCATATCTAACTACCTGGAAAGTATTACAACACTATCTTTGACAGGTGAATACAAAATCATGAAGGTAAAAGATCTAAATTTTGGATACCGATACAGTCTTCTTCAAAATGAAAAATTAATTGTCATATCTGCTCGACTCAAGCTAGAAACGGGTCATGCAGACAAAATTCGACGAGTCACAAGCGAAAACTTAAATCATCGATTAAAAACTCAACCTTATCAAGAACAAACCTGCGGCAGTGTTTTTCGTAATCCTGAACCTTTGAAAGCTGCAAAATTAATTGAAGAGCTAGGTTTAAAAGGATTTCGTTTAGGCGGAGCTGAAATATCCAAAATACACTCAAATTTTATAATAAACTCAAACAAAGCATCCTCTTATGACGTAAGAGAGTTGATCCAATATATCCAAAAAAGAGTTTTTAATTCTTATGGAATCTTGTTAGAAACAGAAGTCAAACAATGTGGCTTTTAAATTTAAACCCTAAGATCTATAACAATAGGAAATTCTCATGGCTGGATTCGGACTACCAAATTTTGGACAACTCACTGAGGCTTTTAAAAAAGCACAACAAATTCAGCAAAATGCTCAAAAACTGCAAGAAGAGCTTGAAATTATGGAAATAGAGGGGACTAATAATGACAACCGAGCAAAAATATGGATGTCAGGAAATCAAAAGCCTTTACGAGTAGAAATTGCCCCATCTCTTCTTTCTGAAGAAAAAGCAATAATCGAAAACGCCATACTAGATGCTATGAAATCTGCTCATGAAGTTTCAACTTCGACCATGAAAGAACGCATGGAAGATTTAACCGGTGGATTTAAGCTTAACCTCCCTGGTATGGGAGAGGAGAATTAATCATTTCCTCAAGGCTCTCTCGATAAAAAGGATATCTTTCAAGATCTTTATCAATAACGCAACCAGGCTCATCTCTATGCAAACAATTCCGGAACTTGCATCGAGACTTAGCCAATTGCATTCGAAACTCTGGGAACAAAAAAGCAAAGTCAGTTGGCTCGCATACTATTTCTGGACGATTAAACCCTGGTGTATCAGCAAGAAGTGATCCATTTCCAATAGCAAAAAGTTCCACATGCCTGGTTGTGTGTGTACCTCTCTTTAATTTCTTTGAAACAGATGAAGTAGATAGTGAAACTGTTGGGATTAAATGATTAATTAAACTTGTCTTTCCTACTCCAGAAGGACCCGCAAGTACAGTTAATTTCGTTTTTCGAAATCGCTCTATTAATAAATCAATACCCTTAGAATTATGTATAGATACTGGTATACAATCATATCCCCAAGATTTTAATTTATTTACGTATGATTCCAACTTATTTTTTGTAATTAAATCTATTTTAGTTAAAATTATCAAAGGCTTTATATTGGCACATTCAGCTGTTAATAAAAAACGGTTTGTTTGCTCCATATCAATTAAAGGCTCATCAACTGAGATGCAAATAGCAACTAATGTAATGTTTGCCACCGCTGGACGTTTTAAAAAACTTTTTCGCGGCTCCACTTCTGAAATTACAGCTTTTTTGTTTTTATAATCTATAGACTCAACACAAACTATATCTCCTACATTTATAAATAAACCTTGATAATCTAATTTACTTCTTCGTGTACATAAAAGTCTAATCTTTCCAGGAAATTGATCCAATGAATTATCTTTAAAATCTTTATAGTCAATCTCTACGATTAAAAAATTTGCCTTAAGCGCAACAACAATACCTTTTAATTTATTTTTATTCACTCGATATTATCAAAGTTACTTTTTTAGAGTCTTTATTCAATATTTTTACTTTATATCCCTTCTCTTGTAAACCATCGATCACACTAGTTTCAGCTTCCCCTATATCTATATCTACTTTTAAAATATCTCTTGAAGATAAATTTTCCAAAGCCAAGCAGCATTTAACAAAATTGACTGGACAAGCAAGACCACACAAATCTAAATAATGATCAATAAAGATTTTTTTCTCCACTATTATTTGCCAAATAGCTTACTAAATAAGCCACTTTTATGATAATGATGTTGAGGTCCACGTGCAGAGTAATGTCCAGCTAACTCTTCTAATAAATTTCTTTCAGAATCTGACAATTTTGTAGGTAATTTAATCTTTACAGAGACTTGATGATTACCTCTAGCAACAGGATTACCTAGTTTAGGCACTCCTTTATTTTCTAAATTCAAAATAGAGTTAGGTTGAGTTCCTGCTGGAATTTGTAACTTTGTAGGGCCATCTACAGTATCTATTTCAATAGTATCTCCTAAAATTGCCTGAAGGTAACTAATATTAACCTCAGACAAAATTGTCAATCCATCTCTCTTTAAATTAGGATGATTTTTTACTTTTAAGAAAACATATAGATCTCCAGATGGACCGCCCTTTAATCCAGCATTACCCTCTCCGGAAACTCTTAATCGTGTTCCGCTATCTACTCCAGCAGGAATATTAATTTTTAATTTTTTTCTTACTTGTTTAACTCCTTTTCCTCCACAAGCATTACAAGGATCTTTAATTACTTGTCCAGTACCACCACAAGTTGGACATTCAGCGACTTGGGTAAAACTTCCAAAAGGTGTACGAGTAGCTCTTCTTACTTGACCTGCACCACTACAAGTTGAACAAGTAACAGGACCAGTGCCTTTTCTCGCCCCAGTCCCTCTGCAAACATCACAAATTTCTAAATGAGGAACCGTGATCTCTTTTTCTTGTCCAAAAATAGCTTTATCAAAATCAATCGTTAGGTCATAACGTAAATCGTCTCCTTGTTGAGGTCCGCGTCTTTGAGGGCGAGAACCTCCAGGGGAACTAGCACCACCAAAGCCATTAAAAAAAGTCTCAAACAAATCTGCAAAACCGCCCATATCTCCCATATCAGGCATGCCAGCAGCCCCACCTATTCCAGCTTCGCCAAATTGGTCGTAACGTGCTCGCTTTTGAGAATCGCTTAAAACTTCATATGCTTTACCTATTTCTTTGAACTTATCCTCTGCACCTGCTTCCTTATTCACGTCAGGGTGATATTTCCGAGCTTGCTGTCTATAAGCTCTTTTTAAAGTGTCAGCATCAGCATCTCTGCTAACACCCAATAGATCGTAAAAATCAGCCATTAGTTCATTTAAACAAATTCAATTCCGTTTCGATCATCATGTAGTTAATTCTCATCTTTAGTTAAGTCGTCAGATGATTGACTTTGTTCTTGATTAACAGCACTCTGATCAGGAATCTCTTCATTAACTGCTTTCGGTCCTGGTCCCATAGAAACTTTGACCAAAGCATGCCTTAAAACGCGACCATTCAAGTGATAGCCCCTCTGTAATTCTTCAATCACAATATCCTCAGCCTTTTCATCACTGGGCTCTCTCATAACAGCTTCATGCAAAGAAGGATCAAAAGCCTGATCAACAACACGCATTGGAGCAACACCTAGTTGCTTAAGAACTTCAACTAATTGCTTATAAAGTCCTTGGTAACTGCGATGTAATGCTTGAGCTTCTTCGCCCTCAGGGTTTAATTGCTGTCTTGCTCTTTCAAAATTATCCACAACAGGAAGTATTTCACTAAGCGTAGTGCATGTAAGTTGAATTTTTAGATCATCTTGGTCACGCGTCTGACGCTTTCGGAAGTTGTCAAAGTCAGCAGCTATTCTCATATATTGGCTGTTTAAAGTTTCATGCTCTTTTTCTAATTGCTGTAATCTTGCTTCAGTATTTGGACCTTTAATATTTGAATCAGAGATAGTTGAAGATTGTTCGTTTGCTGTATCTACTGAATCATTGTTCAATGGAGGCTCAACTTCGGGATTATCAGAAACCTCAACTTGATTAAGTGATTCATTACTTGTATGAGAACTTACAGAATTTTCATTGGAATTATCTTGTGATGAACCATCTTTAGATAATTCATGTTCGGAGGAGGGAACGTCTGAATTCATATAATTCAATCAGCTATTAGACCATGTTGATAGCAAAGGGTTTTTTGTACAAGCTACGGAAGCCCACACCTATTCAATAGAAAAGAAAATCATTTACGAATCAACTTCAAACGCAAGAGCGACACCATTATTGCAATATCGTTTACCAGTTGGCCTTGGACCATCATTAAAAACATGCCCTTGATGACCACCACATCGTCGACAATGATATTCAGTTCTGGGGACGATTAATTTGAAGTCTGTTTTTGTCTCTATTGCATCCGGTAAATGATCGAAAAAACTTGGCCAGCCTGTTCCACTGTCAAACTTTGTTTTTGAGGAAAATAAAGCAAGCCCGCATCCTGCACAACGAAAAACTCCTTTCCTTTTTTCATCATTTAAAGGACTTGAAAACGGTCTCTCTGTTCCTTCCTTACGTAAAACGTAAAAAGCGTCTTTGGGTAAACGATTTTCCCATTCTTTATCCGTTAAAGTTTTATAGTTTTCCATAGGTTTAGGTGCAGCAAAAGCGCTTTTTGGTTTGATAGTAAAACCAAAAAGCGTATTCAAGAATCCAAACATAAAAAATCTACGCTTCAAAGTAATTTCTCAATTCGATGAATCTTAATAAAATTTACTCCTTAATAGTTGAAAAAAATTAATTGATAAAAAATGAGTTCCAACTCTTTAAAAACAAATGAAATAGCTAACTACAGGTTAAGTATTGCTCCAATGATGGATTGCACAGATAGGCATTTTCGTGTCCTCATGCGGCAAATCACAAAAAAATCCCTTCTATACACAGAAATGATTGTGGCCCAAGCACTTCATTACAGCAAAAACAGGAATAAATTATTAGATTTTGATGAGATTGAGCATCCAATTTCAATACAACTTGGAGGGGATAATCCAAATCTTTTAGCTGAAGCGGCTCAAATGGCTGAAGATTGGGGATATGACGAAATTAATTTAAATATTGGATGCCCAAGTCCAAAAGTAAAATCTGGCAATTTTGGAGCGTGTCTAATGGGGAAGCCAAAAACAGTAGCTAACTGTATCGAAAAAATGAAAAAATCATGCAATATCCCAATAACCGTCAAACACAGACTTGGTATTGATTATCTCGACAGCGATAATTACCTCATGCAATTTGTTGATAGTTGTTCACTTGCAGGAGCAGACAGATTTATAGTTCATGCAAGAAAAGCTTGGCTAAATGGATTAAATCCAAAAGAAAACCGAACAATTCCACCTCTGCAATATGAAAGAGTAGAAAAATTAAAAAATAATAGACCTGAATTAATTTTCGAACTTAACGGTGGATTAAATACAATAAATGATTGTATTAAAGCTCTGGAAGTATTTGATGGTGCAATGGTCGGTAGAGCTGCTTACTCACGTCCCTTTCTTTGGACAAAAATAGATGAAATGATTTACGGAGAGAAAGAAAAAAATCTATCTAGATCAAAAATAATTAAACAAGTTATTCCCTTTGCTCAAAAACATTTGGAAAATAAAGGGCGTCTTTGGCAAATTTCTAAACATATTATGAATCTGATAGAAAATATACCTAATGCAAAAATTTTAAGACAAGAGTTAAGTGAAAAATCCCAAACTAAGTACAATGATATTTCGATTTTAAAAAAAATTGCCCAACAACTTGAAGATGCTGGGCATTAATAAAATCAGGGAAATCTATCTTTAAGATTCTGCGCCACCATAATCTGCAGTAGAATCGTCTCCCCCTTCAGGCGAAGCACCTCTTCTTCTTCTACTACGCCCTTGATCAAAGCTATTTGCGTCTTGAGAAGCACTTCCATGACTGCGATCTTCCCAACCTTTAGCTCCAGAAGGTCTATCTTGAGCTGATTGATCAGCATAGCCGCCACCGCCATAGCCGCCTTGACCGCCACCGTAGCCGCCTTGGCCGCCACCGCCGTAACCGCCACCGCCGTAGCCGCCACCGCCTCTTCTAGGAGCACTGCCTCTGGGCTCAGCTTTGTTGATTCTTAAAGGACGACCCATAAGCTCAGCGCCTTGAAGAGATTCAATTGCTGAAGCTTCAACTGCTTCATCAGCCATCTCAACAAAAGCAAAACCTCTTTTGCGTCCTGTGTCTCGTTCTAAAGGTAAAGAACAATTTGCCACCTCCCCAAAGGGAGAAAACAATTCAATGACATCTTCCTGCTCAGCGCGGAAGGGTAAGTTGCCTACAAAAATACTCACTTGAAAATTGGACTGAAAATAAAATGTAACTAATAGGCTACGAATAGCCAAAATTAATAACTCTAAAATGAGTTATCACTAATCACTTTAGTACCGAAAGCCCTCAAAAAGATTTAAAAGAATTTTTTTACTTAAATAATTTCTCACGCCACAAAACAAGCTGTTCTTGAACTCTCTCAAATCCAGTGCCACCAAAACTCAAACGCGACTCAACCACAGTTGAAGGCAAAAGCTTTTCGTAAATATCTTTTTCAAAAAATTTGTGAAATGTTTTCCATCTTTCCAAAGGAATATCTTTTAATAAAACTCCCTCTTCCAAAGATATCTTTACGATTCGACCAACTAATTGATAAGCCTCTCGGAATGGTACTTTCTTGGCCACTAAATAATCGGCAACATCAGTAGCATTAGAAAAATCAGAGGCAACAGCATGATTGAGTCTTTCTTTTCGAAAAATCAAACCTTCCTCAAACAATATTGATATGGCAACTAACGAATTCTTTACTGTTTTTACGCTGTCAAAGATTGCTTCTTTATCTTCTTGAAAGTCTTTGTTATATGCCAAAGGTAATCCTTTGATCATGGTTAACATAGCTTGTAAATGTCCAAACACTCTGCCTGACTTGCCTCGAACTAATTCTGGAACATCAGGATTCTTTTTTTGAGGCATAAGACTACTTCCAGTAGCACATCTATCTGTTAATTGAATAAATGCAAATTCTTCAGATGCCCATAAAATAACTTCTTCAGATAATCTACTTAAATGAGCCATAATTAATGCTGAGGCTCCTAAAAATTCTACAACAAAATCTCTATCGCTTACAGCATCTAAACTATTAGAGTAAATATCTTGAAAATGCAATTCTGAAGAAGTAATCTGTCTATTTATAGTAATAGAAGTCCCAGCCAAAGCAGCTGCTCCAAGAGGGGATATATTCACTCTCTTTCTTACATCTTTTAATCTATTTCTATCTCTATCAGCCATCTCAACATATGCCAATAAATGATGTGCGAGAGACAAAGGTTGTGCTCTTTGTAAATGTGTATAGCCAGGGATAAGCGTATGAAGATTTTTTTCTGCTAATAAAAAAAGAGATTTTTGAAAACGCTCCAAATCCATATCAATTTCATCAATACGCTTTCTAAGCCATAACCGGAGATCTGTTCCAACTTGATCATTACGACTACGACCAGTATGTAGTTTTTTGCCTACTGGACCTATCAAATCTATTAATTTTTTTTCTACAGCAAAATGTACATCTTCATCTGATATAACAGGCTGAAACAAGCCATCAGAGGCATCTTTCCTAATCTGTTGAAGACCAGTTTCTAATTTAATAGCCTCTTCCTTAGTAATAATCCCTTGATTTCCAAGCATACGTGCGTGGGCAATTGACCCATCTAAATCTTCTTCTAATAAACAAATATCAAACTCAATTGAAGCATTAAATTTTTCTATAAAAGGATTAAGTCCTTTATCAAATCTATCGCTCCAGGTTTTGCTCAATGCATTTTCCAAATTACTAATATAAATAAAGCAAGAGTCTTAACAATTGTCAGGCATTTACTAAGTTAATTCAGGAACCCTTAATTCTTCATTGACTTTTAAAACCACCATTGATGCATCATCTTCAAGATGATGATCACTCACGCCAACAAAACCATCTAATCTTTCAAAAAGTTTATTCAATATTTGTTTAGCTCCTAAGCCTTCCCTGGCAAATTTATCTAAGAAAGTTATTAAACGATTTTCATCAAAACGTTCGCCTGATATGCCAGGAGCCTCTGTAACTCCATCAGTGTAGTAAAGAAGAACATCACCTGGCTGAAGAAATATCTCCCCACATCCATATTCAGCTTCAGGTTGAAGACCTATCAATAAACCAGGAGCATCTAATCTGTTAATTGATTTTGACTTAGCACTCCAAAGCAAAGGAGGGTTATGCGCTGCATTGGCAAAACGTAATTTTTTTGATTGGGCATCAAAATCCGAATAAAACAAAGTTACAAATCGATGTGATTGCGTTAAATCATCAAGAGCTAATTGATTCAAATCATGCAAAATAGAATCAGGAGGTAATCCTGTTAACACTTCCGCTCTAAGCATTCCTCTTAACATAGTCATCAACAATCCAGCGGGTACACCTTTACCCATAACATCACCAATCACAAAAGCCCAACTACCACTAGCTTTTTCTGTTTCATTTAAATCTGGCCGAGTTGGCATAAAATCATAAAAATCTCCACCTACTTGAAAAGCTGGCCTACAGCAAGCAGCTAATTCAACTCCTTCAATTACTGGACATTTATCAGGTAATAATTGTGATTGAATTTCAGCGCCAATACTTATTTGTCTATCAACTTTTTCATGATTACGAATCACCTGAAATATGACATCGTTTTCTATGGCTACTCCAGTCAGATCAGCAACTATTTGCATATGTTTTCGATGAACATTACTTCCAAAAACAATCTCTTTTTTATCAAATGCATATAAACGACCTCGCTGTCTTCCTCGAGAAACGATAGATGTGGCAATTAAATTAGAAGAATCAAAATGTTTTTGAACCAAACGATCTAACATTGCAATATTCTTTTCATTCATCCCAAAACCGGTTTTCTTTCCTTCCTCTAAAAGAAATAATTGTTTAAAGAGTTCCTGGCCATCATCAACAGGGACCATTTGTAATTGTTCACGCCATAGGCTTCCATTATCTTGAAATGGAATTAACAAAGATCCTTTAACGCCAACTAATTGAGTGACAAGAAGTGGAATGAGTTCAAGAAAACGTTGTAAATTAGTAAAACTGCGCAAAGCAAAGCTTAATGAAAGCAATAGATCTTGATTAACAATTTGCTCTTGAGAAAGACTATTAACTAAATCTCTTAAAGACTTGGAAGCAGAACTTGATAAGGAGTTAATTGGATATTGATTTAGTTGTTCAGAAATTAGAGAATTTTTTTTCACGATTCTCCAACAATCAAGAAATTAAAACCTAGCAACATATACAAAAAAAATCTAAAAATCATCTAACAGTTAAAAGTGCCTCAATAAATTCAAAGCTATTAAATGGTCGCAGATCCCTAATCTTCTCCCCAGCTCCTATAAATCTAACAGGAAGTTTTGCTTCTGATGCAACAGCCATCGCTACACCTCCTCTAGAAGATCCATCAAGTTTTGTAAGTATAACTCCTGTTAATTCCGCTGATTCAGCAAATGCTAAAGCTTGCCTTAGCCCATTTTGACCTTGACTAGAATCAAGCACTAGTAAAGATTCAACGTTTGCTTTGGGTGCAAGTTTATCGATAATTTTTCTAATTTTTTTTAATTCCTCCATTAAATTATTTTTCGTCTGCAATCTTCCTGCAGTATCTACCAATAGTAAGTCTATATTTTTTGATTTACTTGCACCAATAGCATCAAATACTATCGATGCTGGATCCGCATTCTTAGATTCATTTGCAATCACTTCAACCCCTGTCCTGTCTCCCCACACCTTTACTTGTTGAACAGCTGCAGCTCTAAAAGTATCTGCAGCAGCAATCATTGCAGAAAAACCACTTCTTTTTGCAACACTAGCCAATTTGCCTAACGTAGTAGTCTTACCAACGCCATTAACACCTACTAACATCCAGATATTTAAGCAACCTTTTTTTGGGGCAAGTAAATCAACACCACTATCTTTAATTGGCTTTTCTAAAACGTTAACTAATTGTTCTTTTAAAAAACGCAAACCCTCAGAAGCTTCAACAACTTCTTCATTTAACTTAGTTCTTAAAGATTCTAGAATTTGATCAGTAGCAGAAACTCCCGCATCTGATCTAAGCAGAAGAGTCTCTAAATCATCAAGGACTTCAGGCGTAAGTGGATCATCACCTAATTTATCTAATAAATCAGTAACAAAACCTTTACGAGTTTTTTCTAATCCTTGTTTTAGCCTGCCAAGCCAATCAATTTCATCTAATGAAAATTGATCAATTTTTTTTCCTTGTGCAGCTAAAACTTCCGCTGACCATGTAAAAGTATCATCAAAATCTCCTAGTTTAGGTTCATCTTCTACTTGTGAATCTTGACTAACTTGTAGTGTATTTTCATCTAAAATATTTGATTTAATATCCTCACTGACATTTTTTTTAGTATTTAATTTCTCTATTTCTTCAATTTCTTTTTGACGTAAATCTTTTTCCTCTTTTTGCTTTTGCTTTAGTTGCAAATAAGCTTGTTTTGCCCAGTCTAAAGAGTCCTCATTAACAGAGAAAGAATTCTCACTTTGCTTCGTACTATACGAATTTTTTTCATCCTGAGAAAAATCTTCTTTCATTTTAAATTTAGTATTAAAGTCGAGTTTTGAAGTTTCCTTAAAACTCCATTAATCATTCTGCGTCCTTGTTCATCGCTATAACGATTAGCTAAATTTACAGCTTCATTACATGTAACGGCCATAGGAGTATTAAAATCAATCAAATCAACCGATGCCAATCTCAAAATATCTCTATCAATCCTAGGTAATCTTTTTAAACGCCAACCCTCCATAACGCTATCAAGATTCTTATCAATCGCATCTTGTTTTTCAATAACTAAATCAACACGCTTAAGAGTTAAATCACGTATTTCCTTTTGATCCACTAATGCTAGTAATCTTGGTAGCTCGAGACTTTCAGACAAGCAATTAAGTATATTCTCCGATTCAATCACACAAGTTTTTAGATGATTACGAGATTTTGTTAATAATCCAGCATCTTCTTGCAATTCACTATCTAATAATTCCTGATTAGCTTTTTCTACCATTGATGCACATAAATCTAATTGTTCTCGCCAATGTTGAGTTAGAGATTCAATAGCTTTGCTGAGCATACTTTCAACATTTACTTTATTAATATCTTTTTTATTAATTTGTCCTAAAAGTAAAAGAGCTAATTCTCTAGAAATTGATTTTAATTGCATAATTATAATTCAAAAATACCTTACGAGGATGATGCTCTTAACTGAGAAAATAAACTAGAAAAAGAAGTATTCGTAGAATTACTCCTATCATCAGGATTTACAATTCCAGCAGAAATAATAGTTCTAAATGCATCTTCAACAGATATATCTAAATCTTTAACAGATTCTTCTGGAACTAAAGTATACCAACCGGTTGTAGGATTTGGTGCTGTAGGTATAAAAACGCTTAGCAAAGGTTGGGTTGGCTCAGTTTGAAGAGACGGGCCAACAACACCAGTAACAAAACCAACACTAAACAAGCCTTCACGAGGATATTCAACTAAAACAACTCGGCGAAATCTAGTTGAATTATCTCTCAGAAAAGTTTCTAAAAGTTGTTTAAGAGTTTTATAAACTGATCCTGCTAAAGGTATTCGTGATAGCGTTCCCTCCCCAAACTCAAGTAACCATCTACCTACAAAATTTCTGGCCATAAGACCTATCAATAAAATTCCAAGGAGTGGAACAGTTAAACCCAAAGCAAGATTAATAAGATCTTGCAGTAGAGGATTAAGAGTAATAAAGGGATTTAATTGTTTTGGTATTGAAGTTAATATTGCCAGAACAAAGCGGCTGACAATTGTAGACAACCAAATAGTGGTAGCTAAGGGAATAACCACCAGTAGACCAGCTATAAGGTCATTTTTAAGATCCTGCTGAAGCCTTGAGCCAAGAGTCAGGTCTTCCTTTGGAGAGGACTGCACCAAATAAAGAGAGTCCGAACAATGAATACATATACAATCTAACCAAATTCAGTCCATTAATTAAATAATTTAAGCTATTAATAGAAATAAAACATTAAAAGAAAGCATCTGAAGCGCCTAATAAAGTTGCAATTTACTGAAAAACCTTTTAATTAAGGGGAAAAATTATTCATTAGAAGCCACCTCGGATCTTGAAAAAATCTATTGATCTAACAAGAAAAATTAAAGAAAAAGCTTTTGAAGAAGGCTTTGATGCAGTAGGAATTGCAAAAGTTCCAGGATCTTCAAGGATCAAACTTCGAACTGCCTCCTTAGAAAGATGGTTACAAGCTGGCTATCAAGCAAAAATGGAATGGATGAAAAGCCCTAGAAGAAAAGATATTGAACACATGCTTAAAGGCGTTCAAAGTGTCCTTGCTGTTGGACTTAATTACTACGTAGATACAGACAAAATCCCTAAAGACATATCAATAGCCAGATATGGATGGGGTATGGACTATCACAAGGTTATTGAAAAAAAATTAAAGAAAATTGCTAAATTTTTGGAAATAGAAAGACCAAACTCAAAATGGAAAATATGTATTGATACAAGCGCATTTTTAGACAAGACTTGGGCCGAAGAGGCTGGAATTGGATGGATAGGAAAACATAGCAATGTAATTAATCCAAAAATTGGTTCATGGATGTTCTTAGGTCACCTTTTATCCACGGAGGCTTTAGTCGCTGACAAACCTTCTAAACCTATCTGTGGTGAATGTGAGCTATGTATTGAAGCATGCCCAACCAAAGCAATAGAAGAACCGTTTATTGTAAATTCAAACAAATGTTTGGCCTATCACACATTAGAAAATAGAGATCAACAATTACCTATAAATATTGTAAATAAAATGGGTAGTTGGATTGCTGGTTGTGATATTTGCCAAGATGTATGTCCTTGGAATCATAAAAACATCCCAAACACATCGGAACCCGATCTACAGCCAGCTGAATGGATATTAAATATAACTAAAAAAGATGCATTATCATGGAGTGACTCAAAATGGAAAGAGAATTTGAAAAAATCAGCGTTAAAAAGAATTAAGCCATGGATGTGGCGTAGAAATATAAATTCAATATCAAATAATTAATAAAAATGAAAAAAATCCCAAGGATTTACAAATTTATACTTTGTCTAAGTTTATTTGAATGTTTTCTTATAAACAAAACATCAGCTTTTATTCCTAAAATAAATGAGCCAAATCAACAAGAATTAGAATCTACTGCCTTACAAATTGGAAAGACAGCGATACAACTCATTAACTTTGATCAAAATGAAGAAGCAATCAAACTCTTAAAATTAGCAGTTAAATTAAATCCTCAGGAAATAGAACTTTGGACTAGTCTTGCAGAAGCTCAAATTAGATTAAATAAAAACCTTGAAGCATTATCCTCATTAGATCAAGCAATAAAAATAAGATCAGATGAACAAAGTATATATTTAAGAAAAGCATCGATATATATGAATATGAATAATCCAAAGAAAGCCAAAATTTCTATCAAAAAAGGATTATCAATAAATAAAAATAATGAGAAAGTATTTTTTCAGCTCGGTAATTCTGAAATTATGTTAAATAATTATAATTCAGCACTAATTGCTTTTAAAAAGTCTTCAGCAATTAATTCCAATTTTTGGCAATCAATCAATAATGAAGGTCTTGTTTTATATGAATTAAATAAATCCAAAGAAGCTATATCAAAATTTAGATCTGCACTTAAAATTAGCAATGATGCAGAACCTATGCTAGCTCTAGCAGTAGTATTATATTCCTCAGATAATAAATCTAATGAATCATTAAGCTTAGCAAAAGATGCTTTAAAATCTAATCCTAAATATGTTTTAACAGAATATCAAGCAAAGCAATTATGGGGAAAGAAGTTACAAAAATCAGCACAACGTTTATTTAAAGACAAAGAAATGAAAAAAGTAGTTAGAGAAGCTAAAGAAAAAAGTCAATGAATTAATGTTTAACAAAAAACTGGTTTTTAACAGATTAGTTAGTAGCCTAAATAAAGAAATTTAGGCCTCTTACAAACTCAAAGATGGCCAAGGAACGCCTGAAACCAATATCGTTGCACCAAGAAATGCAGCGTTCTTATCTCGAGTACGCAATGAGCGTAATCGTTGGAAGAGCATTGCCAGACGCAAGAGATGGATTGAAACCGGTGCAAAGAAGAATTCTTTTTGCAATGCACGAATTAGGACTTACGCCAGATAGGCCTTATAGAAAATGTGCTCGAGTTGTAGGTGATGTACTTGGCAAATATCATCCTCATGGAGATCAAGCTGTTTACGATGCACTTGTAAGACAAGTTCAAGTTTTTAGTTCAAGATACCCAATTCTTGATGGCCATGGAAACTTTGGATCTATTGACGATGATCCGCCAGCTGCAATGAGATATACAGAAACTCGACTAGCACCGATATCTAACGATGCAATATTAAGTGAAATCGATAAAGAAACTGTTGATTTTTCACCAAATTTTGATGGGTCACAGCAAGAACCAGATGTATTACCAGCTCAACTTCCTTTCCTCATTTTAAATGGAAGTGCAGGGATTGCCGTAGGGATGGCAACAAGCATTCCTCCACATAATTTAAACGAAGTAGTAGAGGCTTTGATAGCAATAATAAAAAAACCATCTTTGAATGAAGAAAAATTATTAGAACTCATACCTGGACCCGACTTCCCAACAGGAGGGGAAATCTTAATAAGTAACGGAATAAAAGAAACTTACACAAAAGGGAGAGGAAGTATAACCATGAGAGGAATAGCACACATTGAGGAAATTAATCCTGGAAAAGGTAAACACAAAAGAAGTGCCATTATTATTTCAGAATTACCATATCAATTAAACAAAGCTGGTTGGATTGAAAAATTAGCTGACCTTGTAAATAATGGAAAAGTATCGGGAATAGCTGATATTAGAGATGAAAGTGATCGAGATGGAATGAGAATTCTTGTTGAAGTTAAAAGAGATTCTGATCCAAAAAAAATTCTAGATTTTTTATACCAAAAGACTGCTTTACAAAGCAATTTTGGTGCAATTTTACTTGCATTAGTCAATGGTCAACCAATACAACTTACATTACGAAAATTACTAGATAATTTTTTAGAATTTAGAGAAAATACTATTTTACTAAGAAGTAATTATTTGCTAAAAAATATTAAAAATAGACAAGAAATAGTTGAGGCTCTGATCCAAGCCATAAATAATCTTAGAGAAATAATAAATTTAATTGAAAAATCTAAGGATACAGCTGAAGCAAAAGATAACTTAATGACTAGCTTAAAGATAAATGAAAGACAAGCCGATGGAATTCTAGGAATGCCTCTAAAAAAAATCACAAGTCTTGAAAAACAATCACTAAAAAATGAAATAAGTTATTTAAAAAATAAGAGAACAGAACTCGAGTTAATTATTAACAACAGAGAGAAGTTAATGAAACTTATGGTTAAAGAACTAAAAGAACTAAAAAAAAGATTTGGTAGCCCAAGAAGAACTAAATTAATAGAAGGTGGTGATGCTCTTATTGCTGAGAGAATGGCAAATCAAAGACCAAATAAAGAACTTCAAAGAATAAATGCTCTAAAAGAATTATCAAGAGATTCTGAGATTGTTATACAATCAAATAATGAAATAAAAATCATCCCTTCAATAACAATAAAAAAATTAAAGTTAAAAGAGAGTGATCACGAAAGAAAAGATATTCTACCTACAAAGCTAATATGGCCAATTAAAGATGAACCCAAAATATTAGCTGTAAGTGAAGAAGGGAAAATAGGTCTTTTAAAGTGGGAATTTGCGGGCCAAAAACCTGGACCTTTGGAATATTTTTTACCAGCAGGCTTAGAAAATGATAAAATAATAAATCTTATTCCACTCACAGAAGTAAAAGATATAAGTTTAGGATTAATATGTAGTGATGGAAAGTTTAAAAGAATTTTAATCAACGAAATTAACGATATTTCTAATAGATCAACAACGATTTTAAAATTAAAAGACAATATCAAGCTTAAGGCTTGCATTCTTTGTAGAGAGAATAGCTATTTATATATAGTTAGTGATATTGGCAGAATTCTTAAAATTAAAATAACAGAAAATAACTTCCCATTTATGGGCAAATTAGCTCAAGGAACAAGTATTATAAAGTTATTGCCTGGCGAACAAATAATTGAAGCTTTAAGTTTTAAAGAAGAACAAAATAAAGATTTAATTTTAATAACTAATAAAGGTTCTTTCGTAAAACATTCAACTCAAAAGATAAAAATATCAAAAAAAGGAGAGTTAGGAATAATGGGAATTAATTTAAAGGATAACAAAATAATTAAAGACAGAGTAAATACTTGTGTTGTAAATAATAAGTACGTTTATATTAAAACAAATAAAGAGAGATATGAAAAGTTAAAGACAGATGAAATTGATAACAGTTCATACAGAAAAGAGAAAAAATTGAATATAAAATTAGACAATAACGAGTTTATTAACTCTTCTTTTTCAATGATAATTCCCGAAAAAGATTAAGACAAAGATGTTTGTTCTACCCAATTTAAATATTCTTCAGTAACTGTTCCAGTAACATATTTTCCAGTGAAACACGATAAATCCAATTCCTTAATTTTAGAAGCTTGAACGATAGCTTTAGTAAGATCATCTACTTCTTGATAAATCATTTTATCAATAAATAAATTATTTTCTATTTCATTAATATTTCTATTATATGCAATCAATTCATTTCTACTTGGCATGTTAATACCATAAACATGCGGGTATCTAATTGGAGGCGCAGCAGATGTAAAAGTAACTTTATTAGCCCCTGCACTTCTTGCCATTTGTACTATTTGTTGTGATGTCGTTCCTCGAACAACTGAATCATCAACTATCAATACGTTTTTATTTTTAAATTCAGTACTCATTGCATTTAACTTCTGACGCACTGAACGTTTTCTTAGAGATTGGCCTGGCATTATAAATGTTCTTCCAACATAACGATTCTTGAAAAAACCTTCTCTATATTCTATCCCTAACTGTCTTGCAACTTGCATTGCAGCAGGTCTAGAAGAATCAGGAATTGGCATTACTACATCTATGTCTCCAAGAGAAATTTGTTTTTTTATTGTTTCTGCTAATAAATCTCCCATTCTTAATCTTGACTCATAAACAGAAATACCATTCATTATTGAGTCAGGCCTAGCTAAATAAACATATTCAAATGAACAGGGGAATAATTGAGGATTATTTGAGCATTGTTTAGAAAAAAACTCACCATCTGAAGTTATAAAAATTGCTTCGCCTGGTTCCACATCTCTAACAATTTCATAATCATTATTTTCAATAACTAATGATTCACTAGCGATTACCCATTCGGGTTTATTGTTTTCTATTAGCCTTTTACCAATAACCAAAGGGCGAATTCCAAAAGGATCTCTAAAAGCTAAAAGACCATGGCCTGCTATTAAAGCGATTGAAGCATAAGATCCCTCTACTCTTGCGTGAAGTGTTTTAACAGCATTAAATAGATCATCTGGATTTATATCTTTTCCTTTTATTGCAGTATTTAATTCTGTTGCCAAAACATTTAATAACATCTCAGTATCGCTTGAAGTATTTATATGTCTTTTATCAACTTTAAAAAGTTCTTTTTCTAACTCTCTTGTATTAGTTAGATTTCCATTATGAACAAGAATAATACCGTAAGGAGCATTTACATAAAAAGGTTGTGCTTCTTCCTCTCTATGAGCAGCACCTTTGGTTGCGTAACGTACATGTCCCAATCCTGACTTTCCAATTAAAGCTCTCATATCTCTAGTTCTATAAGCTTCTCTTACTTGACCTTTAGACTTATTAATATGAAAAACGCTTCCATCCATTGTAGCAATACCTGTTGAATCTTGACCTCTGTGCTGTAGTAGTAACAAGCTATCGTAAATTTGTTGATTGCATTGATCTGTTGAAACAACACCTACAATTCCACACATAATTATATTCCTAGGTTAAGTAGACTAAATTTAATTTTATGATTATAAATCATAGATGATTTTTATTTAGCTATTTTTTTATAGATGGTATCTTTATATGTATCTTTCAAATCTTTAATATTAATATCTATAATTAAATTGTCAGCTTGATATACTAATAATTTTTTTTGATTATTTACATTACCTAACTTAGATATTGAAAAAATATTAGGTTCTTTAGAAGAAATATTCTTATAATATTTTTTTAATTCTATGCTTTGATCACTTGAACAACTAACTAAAACTCTGGCTCCTCCTTCAGCAAAAAGAAGCCTATCTAATCTTGATTGACTTAAAGGTAGCATGATATTTGCTCCGTATCCAGAAGAAATACAACATTCAGATACAGCTACCGCTAGACCACCATCCCCTAAATCATGAGCTGAATTAATAATACCTTTGTTGATTATTGTTCTTAAAAAATAATGAACTTGTTTTTCTAAATTTAAGTCTATTTCTGGGGGTCTTCCTGTTTTTAGACCATGAATATACTCTAAAAAAGATGAAGCAGCTAGCGAAATTCTTTTGTCTTTATTTATATTAGTTTCCAGAGGTAATCCGATCATCCATATTTGATCTCCAGCTTTAAGCCAGGATTTTTTACAAATTTTATTAATATCTTCTATTAATCCAACCATACCAATCACAGGTGTTGGATGTATTGGAATAACAGTATTATCTGCCAATTTTGTATCATTATATAAAGACACATTTCCTCCTGTAACAGGTGTATTTAGGACTTTACAAGCATTAGATATGCCTTCACAAGACATTGATAATTGCCAAAAACCTACTGGTTTATCTGGAGAAGAAAAATTTAAATTATTTGTAATTGCTATAGGTTCCGCACCCACACAACTTAAATTCCTAGCGGCTTCTGCAACAGCAGACATACTTCCTCGTTGAGGATCTAAATAAACCCATCTATCATTGCAATCCACCACTGAAGCTATACCTCTATCTTGAGTTGATGTAGTTATAAATTCATTTTGAGGACGAATCCTAATAACAGCTGCATCAGCTTCTCCAGGAGAAACAACAGTATTGGATTGCACTTGATAGTCATATTGTTTATATATCCAATTCTTTGAAGCTATCGAAGGCGTACTTAATAAATCTAAT
This sequence comes from Prochlorococcus sp. AG-409-D14, assembly GCA_003215895.1. GTDB lineage: Bacteria > Cyanobacteriota > Cyanobacteriia > PCC-6307 > Cyanobiaceae > Prochlorococcus_B. Next base: position 5,056 of record QCJR01000007.1, on the reverse strand, counting down.
AAAACATTATTCCAACTAATAAATAGATTATTTTTGATATTAATAATTCCATTATTTAAACTTTTAGGTAGTAATTCTTCTGTCCATCTCCAATGTTTTTGTAAATATTCAGGCGTTGAATTTAGTAATGAATGCTCTTCTAGAGGAGTATCATCAGCAAGTGAAGATGCTGGTAGATTTGCTACAACTTCTTCTTTATGAATTACTCTGACAACTTTTTCTTTTAAAACTTTCCCCACAACTTCAACATATAGTCCCCATCTCATAAATAATTGTCTCAATTCTTTTTCCGAACCAGGTTTAACAACAAATAACATTCGTTCTTGTGATTCTGACAACAAGAATTCATATGCAGTCATTCCTTTTTCTCTGGCCGGAACAAGGTCAAGGTTCAATTCAATTCCTACCTCACCTTTTGAAGCCATTTCAGAACAGCTACAAGTTAGACCTGCAGCTCCCATATCCTGGGCAGCAATAACATGTCCTGTTTTAAATGCTTCTAAACAAGCTTCGATTAATCCTTTTTCAAGAAAAGGATCACCAACCTGAACTGCAGGTCTATCATCTATTGAAGTTTTAGAGAGTTCGGAACTAGCAAAACTTGCACCTCCCATTCCATCTCTTCCAGTTGTATTTCCTACGTAAAGAACTGGAAAATCAATCCCACTAGCACCTGAACAAACAATTTCATCTGTTTCCATTAAACCCAATGCCATTGCATTAACTAATGGATTACCTGAATAACTACTATCGAAACCAACTTCTCCTCCTACGGTAGGTACACCTACACAATTTCCATAGTGAGCAATACCTGAAACAACACCTTCTAGTAAACTGATATTTTTTTCATCTTCTAACGGACCAAATCTTAAAGCATTTAATAAAGCTATTGGCCTGGCTCCCATAGTAAAAATATCTCTTAGTATTCCACCTACACCAGTTGCTGCTCCTTGAAAAGGCTCAACAGCTGATGGATGATTATGACTTTCTATTTTAAAAACTAATTTTTGGCCTGAACCAATATCTACTACACCAGCATTTTCCCCTGGTCCGACAAGAATTCGTGTACCTGTTGTAGGAAATTTTTTTAATAAGGGGCGAGAGTTGCGATAACAACAATGCTCAGACCACATCACTCCAAACATACCTAATTCATTTCTATTTGGCGCCCTATTGAGTCTTCTACAAATTTCTACATAATCAGATTGTTTTAAACCTTCTTGTTGAAGAGAAGATAGAACATCGTACTCAACAAAAAATTTTGGTGAATTTATAAATTGATTGAAATCACTAATCTCAGAAGAAGATGTCATTAATTAAATCCAAGGATCAAGATCTCTTTCATTGATTGAACTTGTCTTTTTCTTACGTTTATTCATTCTATTAAATTCCTCAGAACAATCTATATCTAGATTATCTATCCAATCATCATAAGAATCGGAATCCTTCGGAATCTCATAAGAAGTGTTAACAAATTCATTATCGCTTTCGCTAATTTGATCATCGATCCAGCCTTCGAGCTTATCTGAAGCGTTATAAGTTAAATCTTGAAACTGACTTTTCCATTTTCTGCTCTTACTAAGAAATTCTTCTTTTATACTGGCTTTATGTATTGGTAAATCTTCAAATGTATCAATATCACAAGAAATAGAACCAGGCTGCTTGTCGTTAATTTTAGATATGGGCAAACGCCATCTACTAGTTCCAGGTATTAATGGATTTGATCTACTTACTAAATAATATTGTATATTTCCTTTCTTTAAATCAAAAAGAAAATCAGCTATTAAACCTAATTTCTGACCACTTCGATTAAAAATATTTGCATTCATTAAAGTAGGAAAACGTTCTAAAGTTTGTTCATCTGAGAGAGCACATAGACCTTTCACATAAACTTCTTGTTGGTTTATTCCTTTAAATTGATCTAACCTCCATACCTCTCTTTGCAGTCTTAAATTAGAAGGTCGGCTTACCCATCCTAATATTCTATGAACAGGTGGATGCATCCATGGACTAATAACTGGACCATGATCGATTCCATTCTCACAACGTACGTTATGCTTTAATAAATCACTTAGTAATAATTTAGTAGGAATAGCCAAAATTAATTTCGTATCTGTATGGGCATCACTAGATAAGTAAAATTAAGATCACTATTAACAGGTGAAAAAACTGCTGGCGTAGTAGGAGAATTACAACTTAGTTTAATCAAATTCGAATCTATAACCTTGAGTCCATCTAATAAATACCTAACATTAAATGCTATTTGAAATGATTCGCCTTTAAAAGAAACAGGTAATGATTCATAACCAGTTCCAATATCTTGAGCATCTGTACTGATTTTAATTAAACTCGCAGAGCTATCAGTTGTAATTTTAATAACATTATTATGTTGATCAGCTAAAACAGCAATTCTTTCTAATGATGCAATAAATTCTTTTCTATCAAACTCTAATACATTTTCAAATGTATCTGGTAATAATTGAGAGTAATTTGGATAAGTACCTTCTAAAGCTCTTATAGTTATAATTTCATCAGCGGATATAAAAACAACTTGACCTTTATCAATAAAAAAATTAATAGGTTGACTAATATCACAAGTACTTAAAAATTTTTCTACTTCTCTTAAAGATTTAGAAGGTAATGTAATAGAAAATTTATCAAGATCACTAGAAGAATCTATATCTTTTGAATCGGATAATATATTGTTTAAATTTAAGACAGCTAATCTATGTCCATCAGTAGCAGCAGATTCTATTCCATATTCATCGAAAGTAAGATTAACTCCTGTAAGTAGTTGTTTGGCATCATCAGTACTACTTGCAAATAAAGTTGCCTTAATTGCGTTAGATAATAATAGCGGATTTAATTTAAGGGAAGTACCACTTTCAACTAAAGGTAAATCAGGAAAATCATCAGCAATCATTCCTCTTACTTGATATGTACCACTTTTACTAGTTAATTGGACTTGGTGACTAGCATCATCTGATGTCAATACTAAAGGAGAATCATTAGACAATTTAGAAATAATTTCACCAAATAATTTAGCTGGCAAAGTTATGGCACCACTACTTTCTATAGAAGCAGATATTGAGGTTTGTATTCCTAAACTTAAATCAAAGCCAGTTAAACGAAGTTTTCCAGTTACCTCATCAGCAGCTAATAAAACATTAGCTAATACAGGATGTGTCGGTCGATTGGAAACAGCTCTGCTAACTAACTGAAGAGCCATATTTAATTCAGATTGAGAACAATTTAATTTCATCCTGTTATTTCAAATAAAAATCCATGCTTTAAGAATTTCATAGCTATTTCCAAAAAGCAATACCGTTAAAAAAAACAAAATTTCTTATTTCTACTCTAATTCTTTATTCTTGATATGAAATAGAACTAGTAGTAGTAGTAGCTGTGGTTTCTGTGGTTAATTTAAGAAACATAGTAGCTGTCAGCTAGTTCAGAATTTTTATGTGTGGAAAAGTTTTTTTAACTGTGGACAAAAATGTTCTTATTCACCAAAAAAACCGCTTGTGGAATAAAAACATAAAATCTCTGAAGTTTTTTCATGTTTTTTCCACAAAGAAAGAAAGATAAATCAACGAAATCAACAGACAGTTATTTTTTTGGATGTTCCTGTGTGTTTAAAACCCCATTATTTTTGTTATGGAATTTATTTCTGGATCTATTCCCGTATGAAAAATCGAATCATTATTTTTTATTGCGCAATCAGGATCTTTTAAACCATTTCCTGTGAGTACACAAACAATAGTTGAATTTTTTGGCACATCATTTTTCGTCTTTAATAAACCAGCAATTGATGCTGCGCTAGCTGGTTCGCAAAAAATACCTTCTTCTTTACCGAGAATTTTATATGCATCAATTATTTCAGTATCAGTTACAGAAGCAAATTTACCATTGCTTAATTCTTTCGCTAAAAGGGCTTTTTCTTTATTAACAGGATTACCAATTCTTATGGCAGTAGCAATTGTCTCTGGATTACTGATGCTTTTTCCTTCAACTAAAGGTGCAGAACCACTTGCTTGAAAACCCATCATTCGAGGAAGTTGTTTCGACTTTTTGGCCTCAAAAAATTCTTGAAAACCCATCCAGTAAGCACTTATATTCCCTGCATTTCCCATTGGAATGCATAACCAATCAGGAGCATTACCAAGATATTCTATGATTTCAAAAGCAGCTGTTTTTTGTCCTTGTAATCTATAAGGATTAACAGAGTTAACTAGTGTTATTGGATATTTATCAGATAACTCTCTAACAATATCTAATGCTTTATCAAAATTTCCATTAATAGCTATTACTTCAGCTCCGTAAACTAAAGCTTGAGCGAGTTTACCTTGAGCCACATATCCGTCTGGAATAATAACAAAAGATCTCATCCCACCTTTGCTTGCATAAGCCGCTGCAGATGCTGATGTGTTACCAGTACTCGCGCAAATAACAGCTTCACAACCAGCTTCTTTAGCTTTGCTAATTGCCATGGTCATGCCTCTATCTTTGAATGACCCTGTTGGATTTAAGCCGTCATATTTGACATATACTTTTACCCCTTTCCCAATGCGATTTGCTATGGAATTTACTTCTATTAGTGGGGTTGCCCCTTCTTTTAAAGTAATGATTGGTGTTTTGTTTGTTACTGGTAACCATTTTTTATATGCTTCTATGAGCCCATCCCAATTGCTCTTATTTGGGGTTGTAGTAAAAAGTTCCTTTAATTTTTTAGAAAATGCCACTGCTTAACTAATCAATTTCAAACAATCTAAGTGCTAGACCTTCCATCTTTAAGCTTTTTAAAAGGTGAATTTGAATAGAATTCGATTAATTCTTTTAATGAATCAACCTTTTTAAGAGCTTTACTTAACTCGTTTAGATCTATAGCAACATTTTTATTTGGATAGGCTTTAAGAAAATCTATTAGATTAATTTTTTGATTGTTATTAAAAGAACTTAGTAAAATTCCAGATCTCATGGCTTTAGCGCTTAATTTATTATTTAATATTTTATTGGGGTAAATAATTTTAGATAATCTCCTTAAAAAAACTTCTCC
>QCJR01000006.1 GCA_003215895.1 Prochlorococcus sp. AG-409-D14 | reverse complement strand
TCCAGCCAGCAGAGTTGCATGTGAAGCGGTTGTAAATACAGGTTTATGTTTAATTACTGGAGAAATAACTTCCAAAGCTGAAGTTGACTTTAACAAGCTTGTGAGAGAAGTCATCAAAAATATTGGCTATAAAAGTGCTAGTGATGGTGGATTTGATGCTAATAGTTGCGCAGTTCTAGTCGCACTTGACCAACAGTCTTCAGATATAGCTCAAGGTGTAAATGAAGCTGAAGACCATTCAACAGATCCGCTAGATCAAGTTGGGGCTGGTGACCAGGGGATCATGTTTGGATTTGCTTGTAACGAGACTCCTGAACTAATGCCATTACCAATAAGTCTCGCTCATCGATTAGCACGAAGGCTTGCATTAGTTAGGCATCAACAATTAATCGATTATCTTTTACCTGATGGCAAAACCCAAGTAAGTGTCTCTTATGAAAACGGAGTACCTTGCTCTATAGACACAATACTGATTTCTACGCAACACAAATCAGAAGTTGCTGGAATAACGCTTGAAGAGGAAATCCAGAAAAGAATTTCTCAAGACCTATGGAAATTTGTTGTGGAGCCCGCAACCGAAGACCTACCTTTAAAACCTATTAAAGAATCAACTCGCTTCCTGGTTAATCCGACAGGAAAATTTGTCATTGGAGGTCCTCAAGGCGACGCAGGTCTAACTGGAAGGAAAATAATTGTTGACACTTATGGTGGATATGCTCGACATGGAGGAGGTGCTTTCTCAGGAAAAGATCCTACTAAGGTTGATAGATCTGCAGCTTATGCAGCTAGATTTGTTGCGAAGACATTAGTTGCAGCAAAACTTGCAAAAAAAGTTGAAGTTCAATTAAGTTACGCAATCGGAGTAGCAAAACCTATATCAATACTTGTGGATTCATTTGGGACAGGAAAGGTTTCAGATTCAGAACTAACACAACTTGTACAAGAACAATTCGATTTAAGACCAAGCGCAATTATTAAAGCATTCGATCTTCAAAACTTACCAAGTATTAGAGGTGGACGTTTTTATAGAGATACTGCTGCATATGGTCATTTTGGTAGAACGGATATTCTTCTCCCATGGGAGGACGTAACTCAAAAAGCAAAAGAAATAAGTTTGCTCATATAGAAAGATTCTAATCTAAAAGAATGTTAAATAATTCTCTTGTACTTGGTATAGATCTCGGTACATCAGGTGTAAGAATTGCAATCATTAATACTAAAAAAAAATTACTATTCACATCATCAAAAACATACTCTCAAGGTCTAGAGATATCAGAAGACTGGATAAATAGCCTAAAAACACTATTAAAAGAAATTCCAAAAGTTCTAAAAGAAAAGTTGGTTGCTTGTTCAGTCGCGGGAACATCTGGAACACTTTTAGCGTGCAAGAAAAATGGTGCAGCAGCTGGAAAAGCTCTTCCTTATTTCTTAGCCTGTTCAGAATATTCATACGAGATTAAGAAGCTATTTACTAAAGAATGTGCTGGCTCAAGCATAAGTGGAAGTGTTGGGAGAGCACTAAAACTCTTAGCCTTATATGGTGATGAAATAATGCTAAGACATCAAGCAGATTGGATTAGTGGGTGGCTGATGAATAATTGGGAATATGGTGAAGAAGGTAATAATATTAGGATGGGTTGGGAAATATCAAATAGTTCCTGGCCAAAAGATTTTCAAAATTTAAAATGGTTAAAATGCCTCCCTAAAATAATCCCTTCAGGTCAAATAATGGGCACTATATGTTCGGAAAAAGCAAATGAATTAAATTTACCAAAGAATCTTCAAGTAATAGCAGGAACAACAGATTCTAATGCTGGAGTGTTAGCCACTTTCCCTAATAAAAATGATGGTGTAACAATCCTTGGTAGTACAATAGTGATTAAGAAATTTGTTAATAAAACCCTTTCAGGGAAGGGCATCTCGAATCATAAATTATTAGGGAACTGGCTATCTGGTGGAGCATCTAATGCAGGAGGTGCAATACTACTAGATTTCTTTAATCTTGAATATATTAAAGAATTAAGCAAACAAATAAATCCTAATAAATCAACAGGATTAAATCTTCTTCCATTATCAAGTAAAGGAGAAAGATTTCCAATAGATGATCCAAATTTACAACCTAAACTTGAGCCAAGACCAATTAGTGATTCTCTTTATCTTCATGCATTATTAGAAGGCTTGGCGAGAATAGAAGCAAGAGGCTGGCAAAAACTTAATGAGTTAGGAGCTGATTTACCCAAGCAAATAATTACTGTTGGAGGAGGTGCAAAAAATATTACTTGGAAAAAGATTAGAGAAAGAGAAATCGGTATACCCATAAAAATATGCAATAGACCCCCCGCCGCAGGAGTAGCAAGTATTGCTTTGCAGGGATTATTATGAATAAAAAATTAAATTCTTCATAAAATTTTTAATTAATTTCTAAATTCACTTCTAAAAAAAATTTCATGTCTTCCGAGCCAATCACGCAAGAGTCAAGTAAAAGGATATGTAATCACATGAACAAAGACCATCAAGATGCAGTCAATGCATATGCGAAATATTATGGAAAAATTAAAACTTTCAAATCAGCGACAATTATAAGCCTGTCTCCAGAATCTATTCATCTTAAAATTGATGACCAGACATTAGAAATAGAATTTGATCATATTCTTCAAGACTGTTCAGATGCACATAAAACATTGGTTAGGATGCTGAAATCTATTCCTGCTGATTAAATTTGCTTACAAGCAAATCATTAGGAAGGTAGTGATCTAATGATTTTCAAGTTGCCTTTGCAATTGGACAAAAGAAAATTAAGGAGATTTCAATTTATTTTTCAATAAGGTACTTACGAATTGGTAGATTATTAGGGGATAAAGCCGGGATAGCTCAGTTGGTAGAGCAGGCGACTGAAAATCGCCGTGTCCCCAGTTCAAATCTGGGTCCTGGCACCATTATTAAGCACCTGTAAGGGTGCTTTTTTAATACCAAAACCAATATATAGTTAAGTTTTCAGGATTTTTAATTCAACAAGACACAAATTGAGCATCTGTAAAAACGGTATGGAAGTTGCCCTATCAGATTAATGAATTATTACTGCCACGATGTTCTCTGAATATTCAGATAGTTATTTTAGAAACCCAGAACTGATACATGCCTGCAAAGGTATTGGGATGTTTTTCTTCAAACTTTGCCCAGTTTTGTAAATTGGTTTGTTGTTTATCTTCTGAAAAATAGTTTTCATACAGAGATTTAATTGCTTTAGGAAGCAAGAATCCAAGAAACTTTAATTCATGAGACTTGAGCGTTTCTTGTAGTTGGTTAATTGTGAATCTATGTTCTTGTTCGTGGAAGCATAGATCACGACATTCAGACATCGTATAAAAATTATCCCAATTCCTAAGATGACTTATTTGTTCAACTTTACCTGAAAAAACATCCTCTCTAAAATCTTTGATGTCTTCATCATTTGGTTGGAGATTCTTAGCGGCTATATACTTTCTTGCTTCAATAATCTCCTTCCTTGCTACTTCGCTATATAAACCCAATTTAAGAAAACCGTTATTTTTTAAACTATCTAATAATTCTCTCAACCCTTTTGAGGGATTATCCATATGGTGCAAAACACCTCCACATTCAATAATGTCAAATTGTTTTTCTAGTAAACTAACTTCTAAGATGTCCATTTCAATAAGTTCAACATTATCAATTCCAAGTTCATTTATCTTCCTTTGAGCATAAGCAAGACTAGATAAACTTAAATCTATAGCAGTTACATAAGCATTTTTATAGATCTTTGTTTGTAAAATTTGTTGACCTGTTCCACACCCAGCAACTAGAACTTTTAATTGACTGTCTCCAAGATTGGAACTGATAAAATTAGGTTTAATTTCATTATTAATTCTTTGTTCAATAGAAAACTTTTTTGGGACTGAAGTCTTTCCATATTTCCATCTGGGATATGGATTTTCTTCATATTGAGATTTTACTTTTTGAGAAACCTCATCATGAATCGAACCTAGTTTTTTTATATTTTGGGATAATTTAATTTCTTTTAGAGGTTCTGTTATTTGTAATTTTATTAGTTCTTGAAAACTTTGATTGGAAGAACGAAAAGATTTCAAAGATGGTATTTGATCAAGTAGTTTATATAGTGGAAAATAACAAGATAAAATTGAAATATTTGTTTCACTTATTCCTCCATCTCTACATTTACTTATGATTATATTAATAGATATTTTTTCTTCTTCAGTTAATGAGTAAACATATTCATTAAAGAAGCATTGTTCTCCTAAAGCAATAACAAATTGCAGAGCAGAATCATTAATAGTCTCTACATTTTTAGAAATATGATTGCATATATTTCTTCTAATTTTAGTTAGTATCAACTCCAATTTAACATCACAAAAAATAATTTTTTTAAGTGCATTAATTATGAATTTATCATTATTAATTGATTCTATCTGAGAAAATTCTGAATCTAATTTTTCTAGATTACTTATTATTTCATTGGCATAGAAAAAGTTAAATGCTCTTATTAATTCTTTATGAGATATGTCATTTCTTTCAAAGATAACGTTTAATATATTTTTTACATTAGATTTGTTTAACTGAGATAAATCGGAATCTCTTAGTAATTCCGTTATGTAGGAATAAATATTAGGGTATGTTGGATTAATTTTAATGACTTGCAAGTATGAATCAAAAGATTCTTGTAACTTGCCAAAATCAATTAATATATTTCCCAGATTTAGATGAGCATCTACGAAAGCAGGATTAAGTTCAATTGCTTTGCGGTATGAGAATACTGCTTCATTTAATTTACCAAGATCTTTCAATATAATTCCATGATTATAATAAGCTTCTGCGTAATCAGGTTTAATTTCAATTCCTTTACGAATAGATAATTCTGCCTCTTTTAACTTGCCAAGATCTCTCAATATATTTCCGAGATTGCAATGTGCCTCTGCCAAATAAGGATTGAGTTCAATTGCTTTGCGAGTATATAATTCTGCTTCTTTCAACCTTCTAAAATCTTTTAATATAACTCCATAATTAGAAAAAACTCTGTGATCGCTACAACCTTGATTAATGAAATTTTGATAAAGTTTTGCTGCTTCGGAGATGTTTCCTTGCGAATGAAACTTAAGTGCTTTACGAATTATTTGCTCTTTATAAGGTTTATTAGTTTTCGTATTGGTGATAGTAATATTTTCTTTTATCTCTCCTAAAGAAAATGGAACTTGAAACGTTTTTACTTCAGTAATTTTCTTATTACCATTTCCTTCTGGACTAGAACTATCCATCTTTTCTTATCTTTTCTCCCTTTGGTTCTTCCGATTTTACTACTAAGGAAAAGCGGATGATTGAAATTGATTCGTGTCCTGAAGTTGCTTAAAGGTCTATTGACCTGAACCCTTCTGCAAAAACTCCTATACGAATGTTTGAACTGCTTGCTTCTCCTTGAATAATCTTCTTTTGTAAGTCTTTTTCTCAACAGAACTAATAAATGACTACTAACCACTGCTCCGGTCTTCTGGAACTTCTGATGTGACTAAGTCCCCCAGAAGTTCCATACCAATGACTCTTAATAAGAAACAAAAAAGTAACTCCTCAAGAAAGGTACCAGTATGGAAATGGTATGGAAGTTTTTTAAAAGGCGTCATATTTAGACATTTGCCCCTATGTAATCAGGCATAAATAGTGTTTTTCATTATTTTTTTAGTTTTCCCTAGTTCAAATCTAAGTCCTGGCACCATTCAAATAGAAACATTGAATATGAAAACCACCTCCAGCAAGGTGCTTTTTAATGCCTATAAAATTGTTAGTAATACTTTTATCTTTTAGTTGCACTCATATTTTTGGGGACCGAAAGGCATTCAAGTCGAAAGTTATTAACCAGACAAATCCCAATTATTACAAAACTGCTTAAGAGTTAATACTAGAAGCTCAAAAATCAAAAGATCATTTCAATCTTGAGTTAGCATAAATGAAATTAGTAGTTAAGAGATGATGAACCTTTTGCTTGGAGTTCAAAGTACATTTGACCTATCCAAAGTAGATTTCTCCTCAGGTTTAGGTGTAAATTCACCTGATCTTGCTGGCATAACATTTTTAATGGTTATTTTTGCAGGGGTTTTAGCTTTGAGACTTGGAACAACTCTTAGAGACTCCTAGTTTCCAAAAACACTAGAAGGTAAATTTCTAAAGTTGATAATTTTCAAGAGTAATATGATTTTCTTAAACCATTAATAAGATTAAAATATCTAATTTTGATTTCTTCGAAAGAAGTTCACAATTAAAATGAAAACAATAATAAGTATGACTAAAAGATCGTTAATATCTGGCAAGATCAATAATGAAAATCAAATTTATTTTAAACAATAATCTTAATTTATGTTGGTTTTCGTATTATTTGTCTCCAAATGCATTAGATAGCTTATAAGCCAGACATCAAACTGCAATGAGCTTTATCGAAAAAAATATATAATGATCAAATATATTAAAAGACTTATTCATTTTTAATATCCCATTAAGGAGTTAAAATGACTTAGCCATTTGATTATTTTCTTATGAATTTAGAGGTATCTAGTGAAAATTCATATAACAATGCTGATAGTTTTGCAATGGCATTTGATGCAGCTTGGAAGGATTGTGATCTAGGAAATAATAAGGATATAAAAATAGATCAAAAGATTGAAATAGCTTTTAGCAAAATTAAAAACCATCCTTTTCTAATTTCAAATCCAATCCAATCAAAAAATGTTGCACTTTTCAGAATTAAATTATTAGGACTAGCTTAGTTTTACTAATCAAAAAATATTAAGGCTATTCTTCAAAAAGTATTTTTAAAATAATCTAAATACCATTCAGAAAACAATTTAATACCATTCTCTATTGATGTTGTGGGTTTGTATTCTACCCATGAATTAAGCAAGTCCATCCTTGCAGCAGTTGAAACTACATCTCCAGGCTGCATAGGTTGAAAATTCTTTATAGCTTTCTTTCCTAAATTCTTCTCTAATAACTCTATAAAATAAGTGAGTTCAGTTGGATGAGAATTACCTATATTAAAAATCCTATAAGGTGCAGATGAAGTTGAAGGGTTAGGAATTAGAGGATTAAAGTCATCATCAATACTTGCTTTCTTAAAGCAACAACGAATTATCCCCTCTACCACATCATCGATATAAGTAAAATCCCTTTGCATTTTACCGTGATTAAAAACTTGGATTGGTTCATTATTTAAAATTGATCTAGCAAAAATCATTGGAGCCATATCGGGTCTTCCCCATGGACCATAAACAGTAAAGAATCTAAGCCCAGTTGTTGGCAAGTCATATAGGTGGCTATAGGTATGGGCCATTAATTCATTAGATTTCTTAGTCGCCGCATACAAACTAACTGGATGATTTACTGCTTGTTCTTCATAGAAAGGAAGATTTTTATTACCGCCATAAACAGAACTGCTAGATGCATAAATCAAATGAGGAATCTTATTACGCCTACATCCTTCAAGCACATTTGCAAAACCGACCAAATTACTTTGTATATATGCAGCAGGATTGGTTATGGAATAACGAACACCAGCTTGCGCGGCAAGATGAACAAAAACTTCTGGATTGTATCTATTAATTATGTCTTGCAATACTTTATTATCTTCTATAGGAATCTCATAAAAAAACCATTTCCCATTTTTATTGGAAACTTTCTCAATTTCAGTTAATCTAGATCTCTTTAAGGAAGTAGAATAATAGTCATTTAAGTTATCAATACCTATAACTTTAAAATCCAAAGCAAGAAGAGACTTTACTAAAGCCGCACCAATAAAACCCGCAGCTCCTGTTACAAGGATTGTCTTATTACAAGCCTTTGAATTCATGACTTTATTAAAAATTAAAAGAAATAAACAATTTCAATATAATCATAGCATTATATTGATTAACTTTTAAATTAAAAATGTTTAATTACTTATTTAGTTTTTTTAAAGATTAATTTCTTTTCAAAATAATCTCTGGTGATTTCTAATCCTTCTTTAAGCATTATTTTTGGCTCCCAATTTAACTCTTTTCGTGCAAAACAGATTGAGGGTTTTCTTCTCAAAGGATCGTCCTCTAGTTCTTTTAAAAATTTCAGATTTACTTGTTTAATTGATGTATTTCTAATTAATTTAGTTATTTCAAGTATAGATAATTCTTCCGGATTACCTAAATTCATAGGCCCTGTATTTGGATAATTCATGAATAAAGTTAAACCATCTATCAAGTCATCAATAAAACAAAAACTTCTGGTTTGAGTTCCATTTCCATAAATAGTTAAATCCTTTCCATATATTGATTGCACTAATAAGTTGCTAATAAGTCTTCCATCATTTAATAACATTCTAGGGCCATAGGTATTAAATATTCTAGCAATTCTTATCTCTATACCATGCATTCTCATATAATCAAAACACAATGATTCGGCGGCACGTTTACCCTCGTTATAGCAACTACGAATTCCTATAGGATTTACATTGCCATTATATTTTTCAGGTTGGGGATGTATTTCAGGATTTCCATAAACTTCACTAGTACTTGCGAATAATATTCGAGCTCCAACTCTCCTAGCTAATCCAAGCATATTGTAAGTACCAAGGAAACTAGTTTTAGCTGTTTTAATAGGATTAAATTGATAATGAATTGGAGAAGCTGGACAGGCTAAATGCCAAATCCTATTAACATCAAGCTTTATTGGCTCGGTAACGTCATGATGTATAAGCTTAAAAGATGGATGACCAATCCAATCTTCAATATTTTCTTTGCTTCCAGTAAAAAAATTATCCAAGCATATAACTTCTTCTCCAGATTTCATTAAACGATCAACCAAATGAGAACCTACAAAGCCAGCTCCTCCAGTAACCAAGTTCTTCACAGGAGATGTGGGCATCAAATTTAACGCTTTAAAGTTTTATTTTAGTCTCGAGTGAAAAATCATGAAATTGATTAATTATATGTCACGTAAATCTTTATGGATTAACTAAATCAAACACATATAAAATAGGATAATTAAATTAGAAATCTTTTCAGAGCTTATCTTCTAAGCCAGGAGTTCAATTTGAAAAAAGAAAAATTTAAAAAGTCCCTTACTATTGCATTCTTTACAGGTGCTTTCATTTTACTTGTCTTTTTAATTCAGACTTATGGAATTGAACCATTAAGAAGTGCCGTTAAAGAGATGGGCATTTGGGCACCTCTGGGAATTTTTATACTTCGAGGAATAAGCGTAATCCTTCCAGCATTGCCTAGCTCAGTTTATTCACTTTTAGCTGGCTCATTACTTGGTTTCCAAACAGGCTATATAACTATATTCATATCTGACTTAATTTTTTGCCAGATAGCATTTTTTATAGCTAGAAATTTCGGACGTGCTCCTGTTCGAAAATTAGTTGGCGTAAAAGCAATGAAAAGAATTGAGGGTTTTAATCAAAATCAATTAGAAGGAAATTTCTTTCTAATGACCGGACTGCTAATGACTGGACTTTTCGATTTTTTAAGCTATGCACTAGGGATAGGGGGAACACGTTGGAGGCTTTTCACGCCCGCTCTAATAATCAGTTTATTAATAAGTGATTCAATTATTGTTGCTGTTGGAGCAGGTGTAAGTCAGGGCGCAGGACTAATGCTTGGGGGCGCTTTACTTGGCATGTTTGCACTTGCCACTATCACTGGATTTAATAAAAATAGAGTTTCATTAACTCAAACAAAAAGATAATGAATTCGAAACAAGTATTAAGAAATTAAATAATATAGATAACTAAAAAGAAAAAGTTTATATTTAATGTCTTTATATTGTTAAACTTATGCAAAACTAAATATTGATATGTCAAGCATTCCATTTAAAGCGCTCAAAATAGGAGCGGAAACTATTAACACAAGTCCAGTTAAGTATAATAAAAGCAGAATATCTGGTAGCAAGTCAACAACATATGGATTACATATAAGAGGGGCCTCGATGCCTGGAGAAAAAGATAAATTTACAGTCACATCTAAAACCAAACCTAAACAATTTGAAAACTTGATTCATAATAATGTTATGAGCAGTTACAGAAGAGATAAGATTGAAAGTTATAACTACAAAATACTAAATAAAGAAGTTGCTGACATAAATATGCTTAAAATAAATGAATTTGTTCCTAATGATGATGATGCATTAGTTGAAGCAATCAATGCTTTATATAAAAACATCTTTGGAAACCTATCTTTAATGCAATCAGAGCGACCAATTGATATTGAAAGAAAACTAAGAAATGGCGATATCACAGTACGAGAATTTACAAGAAAAATTTGTAAATCGACTATTTATAGACATTTCTACTTTGATAGTATTAGCCAATATAAATCTATCAAATTAAGATACAAGCATATTCTTGGTAGGCCCATCAAAAGTCAAGTCGAAGTAACTCAAAGTTCTAATATTATAAATAACCTAGGTTTTGAAGCTCATATTGATTTTCTAATAGATTCTGATGAATATAATAATATTTTTGGTGAAGATATTGTTCCATACATGAGGTCATGGAATTCTCCAATTGGTTTTAAAACAAAAAGTTTTCTAGAAACTTCAGCCATAACAAAAGCTTTTGCTACAAGTGACATTTGTGAAATTATTTAATTTTATAAGAATAAATTAGCCTCAACTCAAATAAATCAGATGAATATTGAAGAGTTTTTCTTAAAAAGTGTTGGGGAATGGAACTCAATGAGAAGCAAACATTCACTAGTATTTCAAGAATTTGAAGAAATAAGAAGTAAAATAAACATAATTCCTTTAAAAAGAAACGATTCTAGAGTTATTAAAGTTTTGAAAGATAATTTAATAACTAGTAATGCAGTAAATAAAGTATTCCTAATTAGTTGGGAAGCACAAAGTGAATGGGGTGAGGAGAATCAAGAAGAAAACTCTTCTGGCGAAAGTATAATTATTCCGATAGAAATTTCTAAAAAAGAAGGAAAGATAATTAGAAGTGTAGGATATACTGAAGCAGTGAAAGTAATATCATTATATAAAATTCTTGATGATGGAACTCTGATTATTTATTCAAAGTATAGTCAGATTTGTACTGAAGAAAGGATATGGTTTGTCTCCAAAAATTTAAGGAGTAGATCTTCCGTTACAAGAGCAATAGCCTCATCAGCTATACTGCAAACATCTTATGCATCGGAAATTCGTTATATAAAAAATTAAATTATATCTATAAGATGAGCAACAAAGCTTTACTAGAATTTGCAAAGATAATTTCAGGCATATTTAGTAATAAAGAGCAAGCTTTAGATAATCCAAAAAACTTTGCTCATATTCAAATACATATTCGACCTTTATTTTTTGAAACTTATAAATGTTTTGCTTTTTACTCAGAACAAAGATATCAACATGATATATGGAATCCATATAGACAGTCGATAAATAAATTATCCCAAGAAAAAGAAATTTTTATTTTAAGTAATCATAAGATTGAAGATAAAGAAAGATTCGCTGGTGGTGCTCTAGATATATCTCTTCTAGATAAAATATCAAAATATAAATTATATAAGAAGCCTGGTTGCTCTATGCATTTTAGAGAAACATATCCAGGGACTTTTTCAGGAAATATAGAACCAGGTTGTAAATGCATTATACAAAATGAGAAAAATAAGACTTATATAAAAAGTGAAGTAAAAGTTAATAAAAATATTTTTATTACTGAAGACTCTGGATATGAAATAGAAACTAATAAAAAAATTTGGGGGTCAGATTTTGGTCCTTTAATATTTAAAAAATTAGATAATTTTGATTGTTTTATTGATGATAATTGGGTATAGATATTCTATTTACCTTTAAAAAGAGAAATTGACTAAGAACAAAGACTTTGTGCCTTTAACCTAACAAATCTATGACTATCATTCAAAAATGATTTAGCATAATCTTTTTTAATTTGTATTTGCTTATTTTGCAATACAAGCAAGGCTGTATATCTATTTTTCCAATAAGGCGTATGACTCTCATGGGAAAGTTTATTTATCATATTAAAGAATTTAGTATCATTTAAACAACCCAAAATCAGTATGGCTGAAGATTTAAATTTCATATAATTAGGCCAATGATCTGACAATAGAAAATCTACTTTATCTAAAATTGATTTATCATATAATTGCTTAGCTAATAATGTTTTATATACATTTATAAAGAAATATATTGCTCCATAATCTGATTTAGCTCTATCCCAATTATTATTAAGGTAATACAAAACCTCGTCTGAGGGAAATTTTTCTAACTCCTTCATAGATTGATAACATCTATTAAAGTCAGTATGAAAAAGTTGGTCTATCAGAAAAGATATATCTTTTTTAAAATTATTAATTTCTAATGTATTTATCTTTTTTGGGTCATCAATGATGACTGGATCTATACAATTAAAGATATTTATATTTTTGTAGAATAGTATCTCATCAATCCAAAGAGAGTCTATTGCCTGTAATTTAAATGATGGGGAAATCGGGGACTTAATTAAAAAGGGTAAAACAGATATGTGACCAGCATTTATAATATCTTGAACTGCACAATGTCTATCATTTTGATTAGATAGTCTCAAGAAATTCTTCAAATAATTAAGCTTATCCTCTTCACCACAAAGTTTAATTAATGCGGCGAAAGAAGCTCCTTTCACTCCATTTGAGATTTGCGTATCTTGTGATAATGACCTGATCTTATCAATTTCTTTTTCAACTCCCAATTTAGTTAAGGTTTGTATTACTAGTCTTTTATTATTAAATTTCTTATATAATATCGAACAAATACTATTAATAATATCAATATCATCACATTTAAGTTTACCTAATGACCATATAGCTGTCTCAACGAGATAATCATCATCATCATTTTTTAGAAAATCTGCAATAATTGGTATAGACTTTTTACAATCAAAAATAGCAAGTAATTCTATCGCTTTTCTTCTTGCTATCTTATATTCAAGGTTTTCGTAGTCATATTTAATAAAGTCAAGAAGTATCATTTCTGATTCTTCGCATGGGTAATTTGCTAAGTGAAATACAGCTTTATAATAATCGGCTAAAATCTTAATTTCGGATATTGGTTTTCTAAGAATATTGATAGCATCTCTTTTTTTAATTTTAGGTAGATTATGAAATGGATTGGATTGCACTTTAAATTTAAGAATCTTTATTTACTAGATAAGCTATAAGCATTATATTCAGCATAAAATTGATTCTGAATATAAAAAGATATTATTTATGAAAATACATGTAATAAGATTTCAGCGAATACTTTAATCTAGATTATATAAGAAGCTTTTTAGTCGATAATAAAAAAGTGGATAATTACTCGAAAAGTAAACTTTCAACAGAAGAACAGAAATCAAAAACCCAGAGTGGCAAACAAAATATAAGTAGTAAGAACAAATCAATTCAAGACGACATCAAGTTGTTAATAAAAGGTCTTAATGATGAAAATGGCTTAGTTAGAAGAAGTCATGCAGAAGCTTTAGCTCAAGTAGGTACAGCTGCTTTACCTGAGTTAATTAATGCTCTTCTCAATAGTAAAAACGTAATCCAAAGAAGAGCAGCAGCCAAGACTCTAAAGTTAGTTGGAGATCCAGCAGCCTTACCTCATTTAATAAAAGCACTTACCAATGATTCAGATTCTGTAGTGCAATTCTCTGCCGCTGGTGCAATTGCGATTTTTGGCGAGGCTGCTGTAAATCATCTAATCATTGTTTTAGAGAGTCAAGAATATACAGAAATGCAATATGGTCTTGCAGCCTGGTGTTTAGAATTTATTGGATCCAAAGCACCAAATGCAATAAAAATAGCAGCTAAATCAAAAAATACAAATGTTAAATCAGCTGCAATTTCAGCACTTGAAGAACACATCAGACAGTCGCAAGACCAAGAAGCTATTCAGCTAGTAAAAAGTGCTATTAATGATACTGCTGAAAATGTCCAGATTGAAGCTATTAAATTAGTTGGTAAATTATATAGAATAAATTCATTTATTCCAACCTTAATATCAAAATTAAAAAACAATAGTGCAGACATTAGAAAAACTTCTGTATTGTCTTTGATGCAACTTAATATTTACGAAGCTATAAGACCTCTCAAAGAACTCCTTCAGATTGAGCAGGATAAAAGTGTTCGAAAAATAATTAAATTAGCTATAAAAAAATTGACAACCAAATGAATTTAAAAATAATCAAGACTATTCAAAATTTTTATCTCTTAAAATATCTTCTTTTATCATTGAATCAATAGATTTATCATTTAATAATTCATCAAATAAATCATCAATAGTCTGGTCTTTCATTTCTAGAAGAGCACTAATAGAAGCTTTAGCTCTTAGTAAGTCTTTGTCTCTACAAAGTTTGATTAAAATATTTCTACCAGTTTTTCCTAATTGCCTCAAAAGAGAAATAACACTCAATATTATCTCAGGCGAATCGTCTTTAAGTGCTAAGTCCACTACTAACATCTCCTCCTGATTTAATTCTTCTAAATTACAGTTAACAACAACCTTTATCATAGTTTTCAGGCAGCTAACTTTAACAGTTTTATTGTTCGTATCGATATATAGTGGAACGATCAAATTTAAAGTTTTTTCTCCAAACATCCCCAAAGCTAATATTGATTTTCTTCTTATAAATAAATCTTCTTCCTTAAGATTAGCTAAAAGATTATCCAAAAATTTATTTTCAAATTCATTTTTTAAAATCAAAAATGCTTGAGAATTAATATTTGGATTTGGATGCAAGAAATCTTGATAAAGTTCTATATATTTATTTAAATCTATAGAATTACTCATTAGAATTTCAAAAAATTTAGTTAACCCCCACCCCAAATATTTTATTTATTTTTATGCAAGTGCGTTTATTAAATAATCCAATAGTCCTTTGAATTCCGTTTCGGCTTGCTGACTCATAACATCATTTATTTTAATTTCATCTCGAATAAAAATAAATGCCTCTATGTATGCAGCTGTTGGTAGTAACTGGATACGAATAATTTCTCTCATGCCTGATATTCCCCATTCATCTAGGGGACCAGTGCCACCAGTTACTAAGCAATAATTAATAAGACGCAAGTAATGATGAATATCTCTCACGCACTTATCTTTATTAGCCAGCTCATATGAGCCATTTTGATATACAGCATCAACGGCAAGATTAGTAAATTTATCAAGACAAGAAGCAAGCTTCTCTGCAGCCTCTAGACGAGCTTTTGCCCTATCAAAGGAACCTTTCACAGACTCAAAATCGCTCATGCTAGGAAATCTTCCAGCTGCATCAGCTGCGCTAACAACGGTTGTAACTGCAGATTTCATAGTGACTTAATAAGATTTGGTTTGAAGTGCTTTAGAAGAGGAATTAAAATTAAAGTTGAATATTCAACTCAAAGCCTCTATTACAAGATCAAAATAAGATGCTGCCTCCGCGGCAATATCTTGACATTGTGCTCCTGATCCAGAATTAATTCCCTTAAACATTTTTCTTCCTGTATTTGTCTCAGTCATAATTGCAACTGTAGCAATTTTCATTATTTCTACTGCTCTAATAGCATTAGAAGTTGGGACTCCAAGAGCTAAATAAGTTTCTTTTAAACCATTTAGACATCTATCTTTAAGAACAGAAGAATCCCCAGCAAGAAGTGCATAGCTTACATATCTCAAAATAATTTCTCCATCCCTTAAACAAGCTGCCATTCGACGCGTTGGATAACAATGTCCACCTGGCTGAGTAAGTCCAGTATTTTCACAAACCATCCCTGCTACTGCATCTGCAGCTATGCAAGAAACATTTTGAGTAATTGCAAGGGTTGCATCGATTCTTTTATTTGCATCTGCTACGTACTTTCTTAAATCTGAAAGATCCTCACTGCCAATTGCTGCAC
Source organism: Prochlorococcus sp. AG-409-D14 (assembly GCA_003215895.1). Lineage (GTDB taxonomy): Bacteria > Cyanobacteriota > Cyanobacteriia > PCC-6307 > Cyanobiaceae > Prochlorococcus_B. The sequence goes on along the minus strand of QCJR01000006.1, from coordinate 62,096 downwards.
CTTTGGCGTCAGCAGTTACAACTGTTCTAGAGAACGCATCAAGCATCTTTTAACTACCCAGGCTCTAATTAAGTAAAAAAGTTAAAAAAGTAATGACTTCTAAATCATTACTTATTTAACTTAAGACTTACAGTCGAATTTCACTGAACGAGACCTAAGAACGCAATGCTTCTTAACTGTAAAAAGAATTTTTACTAAAATCATTCGTAGAGTTATCTCAAAAAGCTTATAAGCAAAGGGGATATCACTAATTTGAGCTATTGTTGATATAAAAAATGCAAATTCCTACAGAAGAAGAGTTGGAAGAATCAATCAAGGAATTAACCGAGTACAAAAATCGTCTAGAGAAAGAAGTGGTAACTATTTCAAATAGGCTGAAAATGCCTCAAAAAAAAATCAACGCAATTATTAAATCGCATTCAGAGCTTAATCAAATCAAAATAATACTTTCCAAACTAAATAAACAAAAAGAAAATCTGACTTCTAGTTTAATGCCATAACTTTATTTTATCTGCTTAAATAATATAAAATGATCTTTTTTAATATGGCTAAAACTAGATTTAAATTAATTTATTTTCAGTCTATAAAATGAAAAAATCAAATAATATTTTTTTGAATGGATTAAACCAAGCTCAGTCTCAAGCTGTTGATCATTTTCATGGTCCATTATTAGTTATAGCAGGGGCTGGCAGTGGAAAAACCAGAGCACTTACTCATCGAATTGCGCATTTAATTACTGAATATAAAGTTGATCCAAACTCTATTCTTGCAGTCACTTTTACCAATAAAGCTGCAAGAGAAATGAAAGATAGACTTGAATTACTTTTAGCAAAAAGATTAGCAAATGTAACTCATGGAAAGCCTTGGTCAACCTTACAAGTTGCAGAACAAAGACAAATCCGTAATCGTATATATCGTGAAATAAGCCGTGAATTATGGATAGGAACTTTTCACGCCTTGTTTGCAAGATTATTACGTTTTGATATTGACAAATTCAAAGATCCTGAAGGATTAACCTGGACTAGACAATTCTCAATATATGATGAAACAGATGCACAAAGTCTTATCAAAGAAATAGTTACACAAGACCTACAATTAGACCCTAAAAGATTTGAGCCCAAAAAAGTCCGCTGGGCCATCAGTAATGCCAAAAATCAATGTTTACTTCCTGATGATTTATCAAAGAGTCAAGAAGGTCAAAGAGGCAAATTAGTCGCTGAAACTTATAGACTTTATAGGAAAGCTTTAGCTGCTAATAATGCATTAGATTTTGATGATCTTCTATTAATACCTGTTCAATTACTACAGCAAAATGAAAAAATTAGAACTTATTGGCACAATCGTTTTAAGCATGTTTTAGTCGATGAATATCAAGATACTAATTGGACCCAGTACGAATTAATTAAACAATTGGTTACCAATGGTGAAAATCCATCTTCTTTTAAAGATTGGAATAATCGATCAGTTTTTGTTGTTGGTGATGCAGATCAAAGTATTTATAGCTTTAGAGCTGCGGACTTTAGGATTCTAATGGGATTCCAAGAAGACTTTGGGAAGAAAAGCCAGGACAATAAAAATGATTCGACTCTCGTAAAACTTGAAGAAAATTATCGCTCTACTTCTACCATCCTCGAAGCAGCAAATTCACTAATTTCAAACAATAAAGAGAGAATAGATAAAGTTCTTAGAGCTACTAGGGGAGAAGGTGAGCCTATTAAATTAACAAGATGTGACGATGAAATAGCAGAGGCAGAGGCAGTTATTCATAGGCTAAGAATTTTAGATGCCTCGAATCCAGAATTAAATTGGGGAGATATGGCTATTCTTTATAGAACCAATGCTCAATCAAGAGCAATTGAGGACTCATTGGTCCGCTGGAGTATTCCATACATAGTGGTTGGAGGATTGCGTTTTTATGACAGAAGAGAAATTAAAGATTTACTAGCTTATTTAAGACTTTTAATTAACCCATCTGACAGTGTAAGTCTTCTAAGAGTTTTAAACGTTCCTAAAAGAGGGATTGGTAAAACAACCGTTCAAAGATTGAGTGATGCTGCTAGTCAATTAAAAATTCCTCTTTGGGAAGTTGTTAATGACCCCGAGGCTGTTAGATCTCTCGCTGGAAGATCTGCGAAAGGTCTTTTGATTTTTAGTGAGCTTATTAATGAATTACAGAGTCATCTTCTTTCTTCAAGCCCTGCTGAATTAGTTCAATTAGTTTTAGAAAAAAGTGGTTATTTAAGTGAATTAATTGCGACAGGAACAGATGAGGCAGAAGAAAGAAGGCGTAATCTTCAAGAATTAGTTAATGCTGCGCTGCAATATCAGGAAGAAAGTGAAGAAGCAAATTTAGAAGGTTTTTTATCGACAGCCGCGTTATCAAGCGATGCTGATAATAAAGACACTGCCTCCAATCGAGTCACTTTAATGACTCTTCACAGTAGTAAAGGTTTGGAATTTCCTGTCGTTTGTCTTGTCGGAATGGAGCAAGGCTTATTCCCAAGTTATAGATCACTTGATGATCCATCCTCACTTGAGGAGGAAAGGCGACTTTGCTATGTAGGACTTACAAGAGCAAAAGAAAAACTATTTCTCTTTCATGCATCTGAGAGAAGAATGTGGGGAGGCATGAGAGAACCTGCTATCGCATCTACATTTCTCTCCGAAATCCCAGAAGAGCTTGTCAAAGGGGATATTCCTTTATCTGGTGGGGCTACACTCAGAAGAGAAAAAAATCTAGATCGACTGACTAGGATAGATCGCCAAAATAAGCAAAAGTCTTTCCTGAATGGAGCTGAAAATGGAGTAAGAAAAACATATTCTGGTCCTTCCCCAGGAAAAAGATGGTCAGTTAACGACAGAGTTGAGCATTCCTCATTTGGAGAAGGCAAAATCACACATGTTTTTGGTTCAGGAGAAAAAATCTCACTTGCTATAAAATTCTCAGGAATGGGACCTAAAATCCTCGATCCCAGACTAGCTCCATTAAAATTAATAGATGAGAAAATTTAAAATAAAAAAGTTAATTAATTAAAAATAATATATCTCATGGAATTATTTGATAAATCTAAAATTGAACAAGAGATAAGAGAATTACCCAGTGGGATTTTAAAAATTCTTTTAGATGCAGCAGTCTCAGTTAATATAAACTCTATTGCGATAGTCGGAGGAGTTGTTAGAGACTTAATAACAAAGTCTAAAAATAAACATTCTCAAATTATCTTTAATGATCTAGATTTAATTATTGAAGGTGAGACATCAAACTATGTAAAAGAATTGCAAAAAGTGCTTGGGCAAAAAAGAGTAAAAGTAATACGCAATAACACAGCTTATAAAACATCAGAAATATTAATTAATGGAATAAAAGTTGATATTGCAGCTGCTCGTGAAGAAAAGTACCCCATTCCAGGAGAAAATCCAATAGTAAAATTATCAACCATCAAAGAAGATTTAGTAAGAAGAGATTTTAATATAAATGCAATGGCAATTGAACTAAAAGATAATAGGCTAATAGATTTATTTTCAGGATTAGATGCTATTAAAAATATGAAAATGGACTTTTTACATGAATCAAGTGTTCTAGATGACCCAACTAGAATTATTAGAGCTTCTCGCTACTCTGCAAAGTTAGATTTTAATCTATCAAATCAAGCCTTAAAACAAATAAAAGATACAGTAAAACTTTGGCCATGGAAATGGCATATTGGAGATGATATTGATTTAGCTCCTTCAGCATTATCAATAAGATTAAAAATGGAACTTGAATTACTTTTAAAAAGTAAATATTGGAAAAATGCGTTAAAAAATCTACAAAGCTGGGGTGGTCTAACAATAGTAGATTCAAAATTACAGAATGATCAGAGACTTATCGAAAAAATATTCACTGCAAAGAACTCAAATATTGAACCTCTAATAGCATTAGTTTACGAATCTAAAAACCCTATTTATGTAGCTAGAAGGTTACACTTAAATCAACAGCAAAAAGAAATAATAGAAGGAGCTTGTAGATTAAATAAGTATCTAAAAAATCTTACAGATAATGATTTATATAAAAAGTGGACTCCATCAAAGTGGACAACTTTTCTAGAGGGAATAAATGCCAATGAATCTTCTTTCATACTTGAAATATGTAGAGAAAACTCACTAAAAAAATATTTAAAATCTTGGTTATTTAAGTGGAAGGATATAGAATCTCCGATAAAAGGAGATGATTTAATAGCTAAAGGCTGGTCACCTGGACCAGAAATAGGGATAGAAATAAAACGGCAAAGAATGAAATTAATTGATGAAGAAGTTATTTCTTAAAGATTTAATAAGTATTTATTCAGAAATAAAGCCTATTTTAATCCAAGGTCCTTGCTGTATGAGTTTTTCTGAATTAATGGGTGAACAACAAACAACCAAAGGGCCACAAGTTTGTGGATCTATTAAAATTTTTAGCATAGTATTATAAAACGAATTATTAGAAGGATAAAGATTAGATATGAGCTCAAATCTTAAGTTTTTATCCCCATCAATATTTCTTAAAAAAATCTGATTTGCAGAGGCTAGAGTACTTTCAAAACCTTTATCTAAAAGTTCTTTAACTCCATCATATAATGGTATATTATCGAGCTCAAGAATGACTTTCAAAGGTTCTAAATTCATCTTTAATTGATCGCTATTGGTAGATAGCAACATTTCTGATAAATGACCTAATAAGCCAAACCCAGTTATATCAGTACATGCATTAATAATTTTTTTGTGTGGATTGATATTTGCTAATTGATTAATATCGTTGACAATATCATGCTGACTTCTATTCATTTCTTTTAAAATGTTATCAAGTATATAAGGTTTTACTTGGCCATTCATAAATGCAGAAAAAACAATTCCAGTTCCTATAGAACGGCTAATTAGAATTTGATCTCCTTTTTTCATTCCTCCCTTTGACCAAAAATATTTTTTATCATCAATAATCCCATTTACAGTTAATGAGCTTTCTATTTCTAGAGAAAAGGGCTCTTCAGAGATTTTTCTTGATTCTAATGTATGTCCACCTAGAAGTTTTGCCCCCTGAATAGTTAAAGCAGAATTAATACCTTCCAAAACTTGAAATAACAATTCTTTCTGCAAATTATTAGAAATGGACGGTAAGTTCACAACAGATTGTGCAGAGATTACAGATCCTCCGCATGCCCAAATATCAGAGCAAGAATGAAAAGCCAAAAGCCTCCCATTTAGCCATGGATCGCTAATTAAAGCAGGGAATCCATCTACACTTTGTATCAATTTCCTATTAGAATTTAATTTTCCTATATGAATAGAGTCATCAGTTGAAGATTCTTTTAAATCTAATTTTTTCAAGGCTGAGTTTAATGGATTAAAAGCTAATTTTGCTGCACATCCTCTGCATTTAAGCATCTCTTTCTTAGAAAGTATCTCTGAATCCATATCTTTAATAAGATAAAATTTATAGATAAATCTTTTATCAATTAATTCTTTCAATCTTGATAGATAATTAAAAGGTCCAATTATATATTCACCCCACGAAATAAAAGCTTTAGATTCACTTTTTGTAGAGTTCATATCTAAAATTTGAACTGCTTTTTTTTGAGGTTTCCATTCCTCAAGTTTTAAACCTTTACTAATAGCCTCTATATTCTTTGCTAATGGTTTTGCTGAACGTACTGCCCATACACCAGATGAAGGACGTGGAAGATCCTTAATGACTCCACAATCTCCTACAGCAAATAACTCAGGATGATTAAGGACTTGAAGAGTATTTTTTGTTAACACCCTCCCATTCTCATCTATAGGCAAACCACTATGTTTTATCCAATTAAATAATTTATTACCGGTACAAATTAATGTTGGATATAAATTAGATAAATTCTTTTGTGTAACTTCAATATTTAAATCTTTTAAATTCCTTAATATATCTTTATTGATTTTTCTTCCGGATTTAACTTTTAAAAGAATAGATCTTTTGGGCCATCTTTTTCTTAAAGAAAAAGCTATTTCTATTCCAGCGAATCCACCGCCAATAATTACGAATGGTTTTGCAGAAGGATCATCTTTATGTATATCCTGATCGACAATAAATTTATAGGATTGATAGAAAGGTTTAATTGGAACAGATAAATCTTTACCCCCTCTGATTAAAGATTTAGAATTTAAGTTAGTTTTTGTTCCTATATTTAGGGATAACAGAGAATATTCAATTTCTGGGCGACCTGCGAGCAGTAATTTTTTTTTCTTAAGATCTATCCCCTCTATTTCTGCCCTAACAAATGAAACTTCTGCTTTGGAAGCAAGGCTCCTCAAATCAATTAGTATTTCATCAATCTTATATTTACCTGCTATTAAACCTGGGAACATCCCAGAATAAATAGTTGTACTTGCTTTATTGACTAGAGTAATCATTGCAGCAGGCTTCAATTTTGGATTCATTGCCCATCTCAGCAACACAAGGGCATGAGTATGACCACCACCAGCTAAAACAAGATGATCACTGAACATGATTTTTTGAATATTTCTGGAACACAATCGGATGCCTATGATTTCAAAAAAGCAAGATTAGGAATTATTGGAGGAAGCGGACTATATAGGATTGAAAATATTCAAAATATAGTCGAGTTAAACTTAGACACTCCCCATGGAAAACCTTCTAATAAGTTTCTAATAGGCACTCTATTCGGAATAGAGATTGTTTTTTTAGCTCGCCACGGAGAGAAACATACTTTAAACCCAAGCGAAATTCCATATAAAGCAAATATTTGGGCTATGCGCTCTCTAAACGTTAGATGGTTAATATCTGCATCAGCTGTGGGATCGTTAAAAGAAAATATTAAACCGTGCGACATTGTTATTCCCGATCAATTTATTGATCGAACTCATCAAAGACCATTGACTTTTTTCAACAATGGAGTTGTAGCTCACATAAGCATGGCAAATCCTTTTTGCGAAATTCTTTCTCAAATACTTTCGCAAGAAATAGAAAAACTTTTGACCAAAGAGAAAAAAATGCATATTGGAGGAACATATCTTGCTATGGAAGGGCCAGCATTTTCAACAAGAGCAGAATCAAATTTGTATAGAGAGTGGGGATGCTCAATAATAGGAATGACAAACCACACAGAAGCCAGATTGGCAAAGGAAGCCGAAATCGCTTACTCAAGCCTATCCATGGTTACTGATTATGATTGCTGGAATCAAACTTGCGAAAATGTATCAGTTGAAATGGTCATTGAAAATCTTCAGGAAAATGCAAATTTTGCAAAATCAATTATTTCTGCTGTTGCGAAAAGAATCTCATCATCAAGGCCTTTAAGCTCTTCTCATGATGCATTAAAAGATGCCCTGGTCACTCAAAAAGAGCATGTGTCAGATGCAACTAAAAGCAAGATCAAATTATTTACAGATAAATACTGGAAATAAAAAAACCAACCGACAATAAATGTCTGTTGGTTTTTGAGTTGTTTCAAATAAATAGTATCTTTCTAGTTAATAACTAACCAGCGTTACCAATACCAGTGTATGAACCGTAAAAGAAAATACCAAGAACAAAAATAACAGCTGTTCCACCTGCAGTAGCTACTAACCATAGAGGAAGTGCTCCTTCTGTCCAACGCCTTTCCCAGGAGACTGCAGGCATACCATTTGGTAGACGATCTCCTGCTCGTCCATCAGGTCCTTTTAATTTGCTCATGATAAAGAGATTTAGTTAAAGAAGTAACTGGAAAAAAGAATTCCCATTACAAAAACAAGTAAGAGTCCAAGATAAAGACTGGTTCGGTTTAATTCAACCGGAACTTTATTTGGATTTGGATTGACTTGCATGGATAATAAAGCAATCAGATGAAATTTGGTTATTTCAGACGCGTGTCAAGTTGAGCTTTGGAATCAAAGCGCTGGACAACAACAGGAGCTTTGCTTTCTCCAGCCTGAAAATACGTATCTGGTCTAGGAGTTCCAAAAGCGTCGTAGGCAAGCCCAGAAGACACAAATAAAAATCCTGCCACGAAGATCGCAGGAAGTGCTACCGCATGGATAATCCAATAACGGACACTAGTAATGATCTCAAAAAACGGGCGTTCCCCGGTAGAGCCGGCAGCCATAGCCTCACTTAATCAGCTCAGTGATCTTATCAAGCGAAATCAAAAGAAACGATCTCTGTTGCAAGGTGGTTACACAGAGTTATGGAAATCATCAAAAATTTAAGATTTCAACCCTGCCATCGCAGTAAATTCCCCCTTTCTCCGAATACAAATCCCTTAGGACTGTCACTATTAAAATCGTCCACAAATTGAATTCTGATGAAATTAGTTGGAACAGATTCACCAACGGGGTCTTTTCCCCAAGTTTTTCCATTATCGTTGCTTACTAATAATGTTCCATTTCCACCCGCTGCCCAAATCGACTTAGATGGACCCCAAACAAGATCTTGATAGTTATAACCGTTGACGATTGGGATTATGGGCTTTGACCAGGAGTCAACATCATCAGGGTCTGAATTAAATCTGATTTCAGCTCCTCTAGAAAGCATCCATAAATCACCATTTGGCTGTTCACCAACACTTTGAACTCTCTTACTACTCGCTCTTTGATGAGGAATCCATATTTCTTCTCCTGGGTTTAGAACTGAGAAGAAGTTACCAAGGCTACTAACACTTATATAGCCACCATTTTCTGTCCGTCTTAATTCTCTTATGCCTCCTGAGCCTGAAGTATCAACAACTATTGCTTCCCAATTTGTACCAGCATCAGTTGTTTTATAAATTGCTCCGGCAGTAGTTGCAAGCTCAGCAGAATCAGTATCAATGGTTGTAATCAAATATGGATCACCTGGCAACTTATTTCCCAAATCGAGACGAGTCCAATTTTTTCCTCCATCATTTGTATGAAGAATTAACCCTGGTTGACCTGCTATCCAACCTTCTTGACCTTTGAAATCAACGCTTATCAAACGAAAATTACCTTCGCTTGGAATATCTAAATTTCTTTCTTTCCAGGTTATTCCTCCATCATTTGTCTCCAGAATCAATCTATCGGTGCCAACTAAAAAACCATTTTTGTCATCGACGAAGTCAACATCTAACGGATTTGCCTCAGTATCAAGGTCAACTAATGACCAGGGGCTTGATGAGACAATGGAAGCATTGCTAACAGTACAGCCACTAAGAGCTACTCCAACTATTAAGACAAGGGTCAAATTAATGACGTTTGAAAACAGGCGTTTCATTTCAAAGAATAAAGAGAGAGAAAACAGGCAGCGGCTAAAGCCAAGCTTCCAAAAATAAGAACGTTTTTCTGGCCTGAAGGAAGTTTATTAAATCCAAAGCCATAAGTAAGGTTTTCTTCAAATCCACTAGGCTTTGATTTAGGTCCAATATCCTTATATCCACCAAATCCTACTCGACAGACAGGACATCTAAACTTCTCTCTATCTATATCTAAGAATGCTGTTCCTGGCTCAATATTTAGCTTTTTCACACCCTCATCGGGATCATAAATAAAACCACAACTCATACATTCGAACCGATTGCCTTTTGGATCAAATTCCTCGGTTGAGTTTTTTGGTTCCAATGAAAAAACTTGATTTTGTTTTTCATCAGAATTCGAATTTCCCAAAGAATTTGATTTTGTTTTGGTGTCTTCACTCACAGTTTTCACTTTCACATATAACAACTCTATGGCACTAATCTAGAAAATGACTGTCAGACTGATATTGAAATCAGTAATTCATTCATGTTTTCCCTTCAGGGTTATGAGTATTTCTTAGGATTTCTTCTTATTTCTGGAGCAGTACCTATTCTTGCTCTCACAACAAATAAGCTAATTTCTCCTAAAAGCAAAGCAGGAGAGAGGCAGCTTACCTATGAATCTGGCATGGAGCCCATTGGAGGAGCATGGATCCAATTTAATATTCGTTACTACATGTTTGCACTTGTTTTCGTTATATTTGATGTAGAGACAGTGTTCCTTTACCCATGGGCAGTTGCATTTCACAAACTTGGGTTATTAGCATTTATAGAAGCACTTGTTTTTATCACAATATTGGTTGTGGCATTAGCATATGCATGGAGAAAAGGAGCCCTTGAATGGAGTTAAATCCCTTGAAAAATTCTCCCTCTTCTGAAGCCGTAAGAAATCTTAGGGAAGCTTCCTGTGGCCCAGTGGGGACCCCATCTGTAACAAATGATTTAAGCGAGAATATAATCCTTACCAGTCTGGAAGATCTTCACAACTGGGCAAGATTAAGCAGTTTGTGGCCTCTTCTTTATGGAACTGCTTGTTGTTTTATTGAATTTGCAGCTCTAATTGGATCTCGATTTGATTTTGACAGATTTGGATTAGTCCCACGAAGTTCTCCTAGGCAAGCTGATTTATTAATAGTAGCTGGCACGGTCACAATGAAAATGGCACCTGCTCTTGTAAGACTTTATGAGCAAATGCCAGATCCGAAATACGTAATAGCCATGGGAGCTTGCACTATTACCGGAGGCATGTTCAGCGCTGATTCAACCACTGCAGTTAGAGGTGTTGACAAATTAATACCAGTTGATCTTTACCTCCCTGGATGTCCTCCAAGACCAGAAGCAATATTTGATGCTGTTATCAAATTAAGAAAAAAAGTTGCTAACGAATCAATCTCTGAGAGATCAAAGATTACTCAAACTCATCGGTATTTAACTATCCCTCATAAAATGAAGAGATCCGAGTCCAAAGTTAATGGACAATATTTAAATGCAAAAACACAATTAATTGCATTAAATCCTTCTCTATCTGAAGAATTTGATCAATCTTTAAAAGAGGTTCAAAAAATATCTGAGGAACTTTCAAATAATTAAGCATCTCTATTAAAAAAATGAACAAAGAATCAGAAATTGTAGTTGAAGAAAAAATCTCAGGTCCAATTAGCGATTGGTTATCAGAAAATGGATTTGAAAACGTTCCTCTCCAAAATGACCACTTAGGAGTTGAAGTTTTAAAAATAACGCCAAGTAATCTTTTATCAATAGTTGAAGCATTAAAAAACGATGGATTTAATTATCTTCAATGCCAAGGTGGATACGATGAAGGTCCTGGTTTAAATATTGTTTGCTTTTATAACTTAATAGAAATGAGTGAATTTAAGAAAGATATTTCTCCTCGCGAAGTAAGATTAAAAGTATTTCTAACTCGAAACGGAGACTTATCTGTTCCTAGTTTATATAGTCTTTTCAGAGGAGCAGATTGGCAAGAAAGGGAAACATTCGATATGTATGGTGTTAATTTCACAGGCCACCCTCATCCTAAAAGACTTTTAATGCCTGAAGATTGGAAAGGTTGGCCGCTTAGGAAGGACTATGTTCAGCCTGATTTCTATGAAATGCAAGATGCATACTAATTTATTTACTTTTTTTGTACTTTCTATAAAATCTCATTATTGCTAAAGCGAGACTCCTAGGATCATGCCTCAAAGTTGGAGTAGCCTTTGAGCCCTGAAGAGAGGCTAAGTAAACCTTATAGCCTCGAGACAAAAGATCAATCTTATTGCATTTGACTGGTTCAGCCCCTTTTGATTTGTAGTAATCAACCAATGGGGAGGGCTCTAATTCATCTTGAGCAAGTATTGAACTAAATATTTTCCTAGTAATTCCTCTTGATGCCAATTGCGCTTCGATAGCCCTTACATGACCAGTAACGTCAAGTCCATCGCTTTCTCCTGGTTGAGTCATCAAATTACATATATATAGCTTTGGAGCTTTGCTCCTTTCAATAGCTTCGACTATTTCGGGGACAAGTAAATTTGGAAGAATTGAAGTGTATAGGCTTCCTGGCCCTATCAAAATAATTTCAGCGTTTCTAATTGCTTCCAATGCTCTTGGCAAAGCTGGAGGTCGTGGAGGATAACAACCAATTCTGATTATTGGTAGGCGAGCCTTTCCAATAGCAGATTCTCCATCTATTCGATCACCATTTTCAAGTTCAGCCCATAGCCTGACATCTACATTAGTTGCTGGTACTACTTGACCCTGAACAGCTAGAACTCTGCTAGATGCTGTAATTGCTGTCTCTAAGCTTCCAGTTATTGCTGTTAAAGCAGACAGGAAAAGATTCCCAAAGCTATGTCCCTCAAGTCCGCTCCCTGAAGGGAATCGATACTGAAAAAGACCTTTTATTAGTGGCTCTTCTGTTGCTAAAGCTGCTAAACAATTTCTTATGTCTCCAGGAGGCTGAACTCCCAATTCTCTTCTAAGCACTCCACTACTTCCTCCATCATCTGCAACAGTAACTATTGCTGTTATTCGACTGCTATATCTTTTTAAGCCTTTTAATAATGAAGATAATCCTGTTCCACCTCCAATAGCAACAATATTTGGACCTCTATTCAATTTTTGTTTAGCTCTCAATGCATCAACTAAAAAAGTATCTTTTTTAGAACCTAAAGCCTGCCTTATAGATTCAAAACTTCTTCCCTGCCCCCAAACCAAAAGAGATATGCCTAGCAAAAGGACTATTGGCCCAGAAATATTTCTAGGTATAAAAGTAGTTATGAATCCTAAAAACCAAAAAAGTATTTCAATTACCCAATAGATTGGGCGTAGATCAGCCCAAATTGAGGCGCCAATCAAAGCGATTAGCAAGCCCAATCCTGATGTCATCATCCACCTTTTGACTACCAGCCCTGGCAAAAGCCATCTAATAGCTCTTTTAAAGCGAGAGTAAAGATGAAAAGACAAACTAGCGAAAAAGCTTTTACGCAAAGTAGATCTTCTTGATTTTCTTTTCCTTCTTTTTTTCAATGGATTCAAGTTAGAGAAGATTTCAACAAAGAAACCTAAAATAATTAATTCATATAAACTCTAATTAAACTTCCCAATTTACCTATCTCATACAAAATGAGATAGATAAACAGACCTTAGGAGAGTGTGTGCCAAAAAACACTCAAGTTATGTTGATGAAAGATCTCAGTGTTGAACTGGGATCGAATAAAGTTCTCAATGAAGTCAATCTTTCCATGTGTGCTGGCGAAAGACTGGCCATTGTTGGTCCATCTGGCGCAGGAAAGTCAACAATACTTCGCCTTCTAGCTGGATTAGTATTACCTTCTAAAGGAAGCCTTAAAATATCAGGTATTGAGCAAAATTATCTAAGGCTTGATCAAAACGATCCTCCCGATGTGAGATTAGTTTTTCAAAACCCAGCATTATTAGCATCATTAACAGTTAGGGAAAATGTGGGTTTTCTGCTTGAAAAGCAGAAAGTTTCCGAAGAAATTATCAATACAAAAGTCATAAATTGTTTACAGAAAGTTGGCCTATATGATGTCGCAGAAAAATTTCCAAATCAACTTAGTGGAGGAATGCAAAAAAGAGTAAGTTTTGCTCGTGCATTAATTAGTGACTCCAAAAAAGGGAAAGACTCTATTCCTATTCTTCTATATGACGAACCAACTGCTGGTTTAGATCCAATAGCTTGCACTCGAATTGAAGATCTAATTATTAAAACAACTGATGCTGCGCAGGGCTGCTCAATCGTAGTAAGTCACGTTTCAAGTACAATCGAAAGGACAGCTAATAGAGTCATTTTGCTTTACGATGGAAAGTTTAAATGGGATGGTTCTATAGATCAGTTTAAACAAAGTGAAAATTCCTATGTAAAGCAATTTCGCACAGGTAATCTTCAAGGACCAATGCAACCTGAGGACTTATAAATTTATGCGTAGAAGTTTACGAGATGCATTTGTTGGATTTTCACTATTTGGTGGATTAGTTATCTTTTCAGGAGCAATGCTTTGGTTAAGAGATTTTCGTTTAGATTCTAGAACTTGGGAGATATCAGCAAGCTTCAAAGATGCAAGCGGTCTTGCCAAAATGTCTCCAGTTACTTATCGGGGAATCATTGTTGGCTCTGTTCAAAAGATAGATTTCACCCCAAACACTGTTGAAACTAAAATTAAATTAAATGATGATAATCTAATTTTAGCAAAACCTGTAATCGCTAAAATAGTTACAAGCTCTATGTTAGGAGGAGATGCTCAACTATCACTAGTCTCACTAGGCAAAGCATTAAATAGCAAAGAAATAATTACAGTCAAAAAAGATTGTCCAAACAAAAGAATTTTATGTGGTGGAGACAAGATCAAAGGGGCAAAAATGGTTAGTATATCAAGCTTAACAGAGGGTATAAATGGAATTATTGATGAAGCAGATAGACAAGAAATAGTAAGTAAAGTATCAGAATCTATTCGACAATTTGATAGAACTCAAGCCAATCTTGATGAACTTGTTTTGTTATCAAAAGCAGAACTTATAAGAGCAAAGCCTATTATTTCTGAACTAACAAAAGCTGCTTTTCATTTAAATAATATTCTTGAAAGCCTCGACAATCCTAAGACGCTAAAAGACATACAGGAACTTGCATCGACATCTAGCTCACTGACAAAGAAAATTGACCAAATGAGTTCAGAGATGGGAAATATTATGGAAGACAAAGAACTTTTAGATGCTCTAAAAAGGGTGACTATAGGTTTGAGTAAATTATTTGATGATATTTATCCTTAAAAAGAAAAAAGTTTCAGGTCACACTATTAATTGCATCCATTGCAATTGAAGCAATAGCTTTATCACTTGCCTTAGGTAATTGAACATATTTGCCTCCTGACGCTTCGGCCAAGTCTTTACCCATACCACTTGCAATAAACTTTCTTTCTGTATCAATTACTAGTAATTTGATACCAAGCTGTCGATATCGCGAGGCGACATCAAGAACTTCTTGCTTCAAGTCTGTAAGAGCCTCTCCCTCAAGGACTGGTTGACCCAATGAAGTACTTAATGGAACGTTTCCTCTACCATCTGTAATTGCGACTACAACAACCTGACCGAGATCTCCTGTCGCCAAAGCATTTGCTCCTACTCGTGCAGCTTGTGTTAATCCATGAGCAAGTGGAGATCCACCACCACATGGCATTGCCTCAAGTCTCCTTTTTGCAGCAGTTATTGATCTAGTTGGCGGAAGCAGAACTTCTGCTTGATCTCCTCTGAAGGGTATTAGAGAAACTTCATCTCGGTTTTCATAAGCTTCGGTTAGCAAACGTATAACAGCTCCCTTTGCACTTTGCATTCTATTTAGGGCCATTGAACCACTTGCATCAACCAAGAAAATCACTAGTGCTCCTGCTTTTCTCTGAAGTAATTTAGCGCGCAAATCCCCTTCTTCAACGATAACTCTCCTATTAGGTTCTCTTTCCCTTCTAGCTTTCTGATAAGGGGCTGCAGCTCTTAAAGTTGCATCAACTGCAATTCTTCTAACAGGACCTCTTGGAAGAATTGGTTTTACATATCTCCCTCGGTTATCACTTAAAACAGCTGACCGACTTCCGCTATTTCCACTTTTTGATTTAGTAGATGAAAAAAGAAGTAAATCAGGATCAACAGCGCATGCTTCTGGATCAAGCATAAATTCCTCTGGGATAGGAGGAGATGACTCTTGATCTTGATCCTCTTCTTGATCCTCTTCTTGATCCTCTTCTTGATCATTATTGTCCTCAGCATCTTCTGGTGGGGGAGGAGGTGGCTGTTGATCTTCAGGTGCTGGTGGCTCCATTTCTTCTTCTGAAGGCATTTGCATAGCCCTGGGAGCAATTACAAGTCTTACCGCAGCCTTTAAATCTTCTGCGTCTACTGAATCCCTACCACATAAAGCAGCATGAGCCTTTGCCACTCTTACGGCATAAAGCTCCGATCTATGTCCTTCAACACCTCCTCTAATCGCCTCAGTAACTAAGTATTCAATTTGATCCTTACTGATTTGGACATCTGGAAGCCATTGCCTTGCCAAAAGTAATTGCGTTGATAAAGATTCTGTTTCTTCAGTCCATTTTTTAGAAAAAGCCTCACTGGATTGACCATGAGAAATAGCAGATTGCGTAATCTCAACTCTTTGTTCATTTGTAATTAATTGATCTGCAGATAACACAATTGCAAATCTGTCTAATAGATGATCCCTCAATGCCCCCTCTTCAGGGTTGTAAGTCGCAATCAAAAGAGGACGACATGGGTGACTTAGGCTCAATCCTTCTCGTTCAACTCTATTTTCACCTGCCCCAACTGAAGCTAAAAGGAGATTAACAATGCCATCATCTAACAAATTCAATTCGTCTATGTACAAAACTCCTCTGTGAGCTTCAGCCAATAACCCTGGCTGAAATACTGGAGTTCCACTTGATAATGATGCAGCAACATCCACAGCGCCTACAAGCCTATCCTCGGTTACTCCTAAGGGAACCTGAATAAAAGGAGCAGGAACAACTTTTTTAGGGATATTTTCTAAGTCATTCGTATTTTCAAGGCTTCCTATATTTTTTGTAAATAGCTTTTTAGTCAAATCATCCCACTCCCCTGAAAAAGAAGGATCTAAATTTCTACCTGCTGGATAAATAAATGAATCATCATCACGATTATTATTAGCTAATTTTTCTAAATCAATTATTTCAATAGGAGGGAGAAGCGCATGTAACCCTCTAGCTAAAACAGATTTACCAGTACCACGGCCACCAGCAATTATCACTCCTCCCAAACCTGGATCAACTGCGGCGAGCATTAAAGCAAGCTTTAAAGTTCCATGGCCTGTAATTGCAGCCAACGGGAAAGAACGATTAGCTCTATCCATTACTGCAGTTTCTTTTGAAGCCGAAGACATCTTGTTGTTATTCAATCCACTGGAAACCATAGGGTTGGATAAATCGAGCAAATTTTTAAAAGTCTTTTAATATTCGCATGACTTATGCAAAACAAAAAACAGAATTGAAACTCGTCATCTCAATAGGCGCAAATATCCCTGGCACTCTAGGAGATCCCATAAGAACAATCGCTGCCATGAGGCCGGAAATAGAAAAAAGCATAATTGAGTGGAATGTTGCTTTAAATTGCCCAAAAATCGACTCTCAAAATATTGATAAGTCTTTATCTTTTCAATGGGCGCCTCTATTTGAGACTGCTCCTTTAGGGGGTTCAGTTGATCAACCAAACTTTATTAATACCGTACTTGTTGTGGAAGGAGAGGATTTTGCCTCAGTAACCCCAAATAAAAAAGCAGCTATCTGTTTGATGGAAAAATTTTTAGAATTAGAAAGTATTGCAGGCAGGAAAAGAGAAAAGGCAGAAATTTTTTGGGGCCCAAGATCTTTAGATATTGACTTCATTTCTTGGGGAGGACTGCACATAAATACAGAAACTCTTATTTTGCCTCATCCAAGATTAAGTGAAAGAAACTTTGTTTTAATTCCCCTTGCAGAGGTTTTATCAAAGTCTCAAGGGAAACCCAAACGTATCAATTCTCAAAACATTTGGCCTGAATAAAACTCGTAACAAAAATCACCTGCCTTTTCTAAAAAAATCAGTCATCCTATATGAATATAAAAAAATGTATGTCTATTCCAGGACCTGAACCCTCAGAAATTATTGAGACAAAAGCTTGTCTTGATGCAAAAAAAATTCGTTTTGAAATTAATAAATTTCTTTTACCCAATTCAATGGAGGGTGAATTTGGGGTCATACGGCATCCAGGAGCTGCCTTAGCAGTACCAATAACAGATTCAGGAGAAGTCGTTATTCTTCGTCAATATAGATTTGCTTGCTCGAGAAGAATTCTTGAGTTTCCAGCAGGAACCTTAGAAGCAGGTGAAAGCCCACTGGAATCAATCAAAAGAGAAGTTCAAGAAGAAAGTGGTTACTCAGCCAAAAAATGGGACAATCTTGGAGAAATGCTTCCTTGTCCAGGATATTCAGACGAAAAAATTCATCTTTTTCTTGCAAGAGATTTAAGTAAACTTAATCAGAAGCCTGAGGGCGATGCAGATGAAGATATTGAAGTATTAAAAATCACTCCAGAAAAGTTAAATGAAATTATTGCAAGTGGAGAAGAATTACTTGATGGGAAAACCATTACTGCTTGGTTCAGAGCATGCCAAATCTTGAATAAAAAATGACAAAGTTTCGATCAATATTTTGGCATAGAAGAGATTTAAGAATTGAAGATAATATAGCCCTATTTCACGCGTCTAAAAATTCAAAAGAACTCATAGGAGTATATATTTTAGATCCCAATCTTTTAGATATCAATAGAACTACATCCGAGGCGAAAAATTGGTTTTTAGGTGAAAGTCTTTTAGAACTCCAAAAGAATTGGGAAAAGAGAGGAAGTCGTTTATTAATATTAAATGGAGATCCTATTAAATTAATTTCTAAATTAGCCGACTTAATTAAGGCTGAATGTATTTACTGGAATGAAAATATTGAGCCCTATGAAATCAATAGAGACAAACTAATCATAGAACTACTTTTAAAAGAGAAAAGAAAAGCATATACATTTTTAGATCAATTACTTGTCAATCCAGTTAATATGAAGACAAACAATTATGAACCTTACAAAGTATATGGACCTTTTTATCGTAAATGGATTGATATAATCAATAAGGTCAACGCAGCAAATAATAATTCAATACAAATCTCAAGAACACCTGAAAATTTTCGAGGTCTAAATAAGAGAGAATTATCATTAATTAAAAACTCAGATTTAAACTATTGCATTACAAAAGAAAGTCAATATATTTGTGATTTACTTTCTTCAAATAGATTTAAGGATACTAATCTTTGTCCTTGCAAACCAGGAGAGTCTGAGTCAATAAAGCAATTAAACTTTTTCATAAATTCAGGAGTGATAAATTCATACAATGAAGCAAGAGATATTCCATCTTTAGAATCAACTTCTAATCTAAGTGCTGCTTTAAGTTTAGGGACAATAAGTTGCAGGAAAGTATGGAATGGAGCTCAAAAATCAAAAAATATGGCGACTAACAAATATCAAATAAATTCTATTGATACATGGATAAAGGAACTTGCTTGGAGAGAATTTTATCAAAATGCTCTCATTAATTTCCCTGAGCTTGAGAAAGGTCCGTACAGGAAAAAATGGTTAGATTTTCCATGGCAAAATAGACCTAATTGGCTGGATGCCTGGGAGAATGGATTGACCGGCATCCCAATAGTCGATGCTGCAATGAGACAACTTAAGGATTCTGGATGGATGCATAATCGATGCAGAATGATTGTAGCTTCTTTTCTAGTAAAAGACCTTTTAATTGATTGGAGATTGGGAGAAATTTTCTTCATGAAAAGCTTAGTTGATGGTGACTTAGCATCAAACAATGGAGGTTGGCAATGGAGTGCTAGCAGTGGAATGGATCCAAAACCTATGAGAATATTTAATCCATTTAGACAAGCTTCTAAATTCGATGAAGATGGTAATTATATCCGGAAATGGATTCCGGAGTTATCACACATTTCGACGCCTAATTTACTTTCAGGTGAAATAATTCTAGCCGAGAGAAATGGCTATCCAAAACCTATAATAAACCATAAAAATCAAACATCAATATTTAAAGAATTATATTCAAATATTAAATAGATTATCTTTTAAATATTTCCTTTATTTTATCAATTACATATGATTGCTCAATAGATTTCAACTCGGGGAAAAGAGGTAAGCTAATAACCTGACTGCATACTTTTTCAGTAATAGGAAGAGACCCTTCTTTATACCCTAATGTTTTATATGCAGGTTGAAGATGAATGGGTATTGGGTAATAAATTATTGTATTTATCCCATGCCCTTGAAGTTCAGATTTAAATAAATCTCTACTTAGAATATCAAGAACATCCTCAGAAGTAAATTTTAAATTTTCAACAAAAGAATTGTCCATTATCCTTATTGCAAATTGATTCCAAGAATGACTAGAATGATCAATCAAAGTATTAGATGGTAATTTAATTGAATTTATATTTGATAACTTGTTTATATAATTAATTGCTATTGCTTTTCTTTGCTCTATCCATTTATTTAATCGTGATAACTTAACATTTAAGATTGCTGCTTGCAATGAATCAAGTCTACTATTATATCCAATATTTGTATGAAAATATCTCTTTGGCATCCCATGAATAGCTAATTCCCTAATTGTTTTTGCCAAATTAAAATCATTAGTAGTTATGGCTCCTCCATCTCCTGCTGCACCTAAATTTTTAGTAGGGAAAAAACTAAAACAGCCTACATCCCCAAAACTTCCTACAGGTTTACCTCGCCAATGGGCACCAGCCGCTTGCGCACAATCTTCTACAACCTTTAGATTATTTCCTTCAGCAATTGCCATTATTTTATCCATATCTAGTGGATGACCAAACAAATGAACAGGCAAAATAGCTTTTACTCTGGGAGTTATTGCTTTTTCTACTAAATCCAGATCCATAAGATAAGTTTCAGGATCAATATCTACAAAAACCGGTCTGGCTCCAACACTTGTAATTGCTTCTGCAGTAGCAAAAAAACTAAATGATGAGGTTATCACCTCATCACCTTGTCCAATATTTAGTGATCTTAAAGCAAGAATTAATGCATCAGTTCCACTATTACAACTAACTGAGTAAGAAGTTTTTGTAGCTAAGGCAAAGGATTTTTCGAAGGAAGTTACCTCTTCTCCTCCAATATATTTTCCGCTTCTAAAAACCTTGATTAAAGCTTCTTCAATCTCTTCTCCAATTTCAGAAATTTGAGAGTCAAGGCTAAAAGGAGGTATTTGCATAACTATTTAAATTAATTTGCAACGATGAACAATCAAAAAGAAACTAACTAATTAATTCATCCAAACCACTCAGGCTCCATACCAGGATGCCATTTAATGTTGCACCCAATAGAAGGTTTTTGATTAGCTGAAATATCTTCTCCCTTTAATAATGATCTGAGTGCTTGACGAATATCATCACCAGAAACAGGTATTTCATTGCCAGGACGACTTTCGTCCATTTGTCCCCTATATCTCAATGTTGAGGCTCCATCTGGAGACGGCCAAAAAATATAAAAATCGGGCGTACATGCGGCTTTAAGCGCCTTTGCTAATTTTTGATCAGAATCAAATAAATATGGAAACTTCCATCCCAGTTGATTGGCTTGAGAGGCTAGGAATTCTGGCGCGTCTTGCGGGTGTGTTTTCACGCTATTGCTAGAAATAGCCAAAAATTGAACGTCATCACCAAAAGAATTGAATAAATTTGTGATTCCACTTTCTACATGTTTAACAAATGGACAATGAGCGCATATGACCATCAAAAACAATGGTCTTTTTGTTAATTCAAAACTACTTATATGACTAAGACCTTTTAAAGAATCATCCGGAGCAAGGTTCACGCCTGAAACCACAGCTAACTCAAAAGCGGGCAAGTGAGTTCCTAATGGAAGCATTGTTGAGGCTGTTCGAACCATGAGTCTTATACTTTTTGGGGTAATTGGATTACAGAACTTTTAACTATATATTCATTTAACTATGAGTCTTAGCCCTAAATAAGGGACAATTAGTAATACTAACCAAATGAGTCCGAAAGATGCTTCTCGATCTTAGTGGCAAAAAAATCCTTGTTACAGGAATAGCAAACAACAGATCAATTGCCTGGGGCATTGCACAACAGTTAAAAGCAGCTGGAGCTGAACTTGGAATTACATATTTGCCCGATGAAAAAGGTAGATTTGAAGCGAAAGTCAAAGAACTAACTTCTCCTTTAAATCCTAGCCTGTTCTTACCACTTAATGTTCAAAACTCTTCTCAAATTGAAGAAGTTTTTGAAGCCATTAAAAATCAATGGGGGCAGCTTGATGGATTAGTTCACTGTTTAGCCTTTGCAGGGAAAGAAGAGTTAGTAGGTAATTACAGTTCAACTTCTTCCGAGGGCTTCTCAAGAGCCCTAGAAATTAGTGCTTACTCACTCGCCCCACTATGCAAATATGCAAAACCTCTTTTCAGTAAAGGTGCAGGCGTAGTTACATTGACTTATTTAGGAGCAGAAAGAGCGATTCCTAATTACAACGTAATGGGAGTTGCTAAAGCAGCTTTGGAGGCATCAGTTAGATATCTGTCGGAAGAACTTGGTCCTGAAAATCAAGTTCGAGTGAATGCTATTAGTGCTGGACCAATAAGAACTCTCGCGAGTTCAGCTATTGGAGGAATTCTGGACATGATTCATAACGTCGAAGAAAAAGCTCCCCTTAGGAGAACCGTTACTCAAATCGAAGTAGGTAATACCGCTGCTTTCTTGCTTAGCGATCTTTCGAGTGGTATATCAGGACAAACTGTTTATGTTGATGCAGGTTATTGCATAAATGGAATGTAATTACAAGCCAACTCAAATTGCCAATCAAATATGAAAAAAACTAGAGCAGGAGAGATTAGCCGAAAAACCAAGGAAACTGATGTTTTTGTAAAAATTGATCTTGATGGTTCTGGGAAATGCAGTGCAAAAACTGGGATTGGTTTTCTAGACCATATGATCCAACAATTATCTAGTCATGGATTATTTGATATTGAAGTCAAAGCTAATGGAGATACTCATATAGACGATCATCACAGTAATGAAGATGTTGGGATTGCTATTGGACAAGCTTTGTCAAAAGCATTAGGTGATCGAGTTGGAATAAAGCGCTTTGGTCATTTTCTAGCTCCGCTTGATGAAGCTCTTATTCAGGTTGTGGTTGATTGTTCCGGTCGACCACATTTAAGTTTTAATTTAGATATTCCTTCTCAAAAAGTGGGTACTTATGATACTGAGTTGGTTAAAGAATTTTTTGGTGCTGTTGTGAGTAATTGTGGGTTAACTCTCCACATCAGACAACTGGCGGGAAATAATACTCACCATATAATTGAGGCTACTTTCAAATCTTTTGCAAGAGCTCTTCGGATGGCCACTGAAATTGACCCTAGAAGATCAAGTCAAATTCCAAGCAGTAAGGGAGTTCTTGAACAGGCTGGTCAATAAAAACTCCATATTTAAATAAATCATTTTGACCTTGAACTCGCAATATTAGGAAGTTTAAGCGAAAATCAAGTTTCAATCTAAGAAAAATAGTGGCAATTAGTTATTTAAAAAGAGAAACATCAACACAGCAAACAATTTTCAACAAAGAAGATTGGTCAAGTGCTTATTGCAATGTTGAAAAAGAATTAGATCAAGCTGAACTCAAGCTGGTAAAAGGATCTATTCCTGAGCAAATTTCAGGTACCTTTTATAGAAACGGGCCAGGCAGATTAGAAAGAGGCGGAAGATGGGTCCATCATCCATTTGATGGAGATGGCATGATTGCTGCCTTCAAATTTGAAAATGGGAAAATAAACCTGACAAATCGTTTTGTTCGAACAAAGGAATGGGCAGAAGAAGAAAAATCCCAGAAATTTCTATATAGAGGTGTATTTGGTACTCAAAAACAAGGCGGGTTATTAGCTAATGCTTTTGATATAAGGCTAAAAAATATTGCCAATACTCACGTAATAAAACTTGGAGATGATCTACTGGCTTTGTGGGAAGCATCCAGTCCATATTCACTTAATCCAAATACACTTGAGACCAATGGTTTATCTGATTTAAAAGGAGTTTTAAAAAAAGGTGAGGCATTTAGTGCACATCCACGATTTGACCCTGGCCATCATAAAAGTCAAAGAATGGTCACTTTTGGCGTATCTACAGGGCCTAAAAGCACAATTAGATTGATGGAATTTTCTACAGAGGGAGAAAATATTGGTTCTCTTTTAAGTGATAGGAAAGATTCTTTTAATGGATTTGCGTTCTTGCATGATTTTGCCATAACTCCAAACTGGGCAATATTTCTGCAAAATGCTATTAGTTTTAATCCTCTCCCGTTCCTACTTGGGCAAAAAGGAGCCGCACAATGTTTAGCTTCCAAACCCGATGGGACTCCAAAATTTTTATTAATTCCAAGGGACGCTGGCAGATTTGCTGGTCAACCTCCAAAATCAGTTAATGCTCCAAAGGGTTTTGTCTTTCATCATCTAAATGCATGGGAAGATAATGAAAAAATCAATATTGAAAGTATTTTTTATGATGATTTTCCTAGTATTGGACCAGAGGATAATTTTCGAGAAATTGATTTTGATCTTTTACCAGAAGGAATTTTAAAAAGAAGTGAAATCAATCCAATAGAAAATACATTTACCTGTTCAACCATAAGCAATCAATGTTGTGAATTTGCAATGGTTAACCCTAATTTTGAAGGATTAAAGGCCCGCTTCAGCTGGATGGCAACTGCAGAAGAGAAAGAAGGAAATGGGCCACTACAAGCTATAAAAAAAATCGATTTATTTAATAATAAAGAAATAAGTTGGAGTGCTGCTCCAAGAGGTTTTGTAAGTGAACCTATATTTATTCCATCTCAAGAATCAAAAACTGAAGAAGACAATGGATGGATTGTTGCATTGGTTTGGAATAGTATTAGATCTGGAACTGATTTAATAATCCTTGACTCTAAAGATCTGACTGAAAAAGCTATTCTTGAAGTTCCAATTTCAATTCCACACGGATTACACGGAAGCTGGGTTGAAAATTAAAAACTAAAAGTTTTGCAAGAGAACAAAAACTATTTTTCTATTGAAACCAATAGTTTTTTCAATTCTGGAATGAGCAATTTGAATGCATTCCCCCTATGACCAATATGCTTCTTTTTTTCGTAGTCCATTTCCGCATAAGTCACACCTAATCCAGAAACTTCAAAAATCGGATCATAACCAAACCCATTTTCCCCCTTCGGGAAAAAAGTTATTAAACCTTCGCAAAAGCCTGAAACTTCTATCAACACTTCTGACCCACTAGCAATACATAATGCACATTCAAATCTAGCTTTTCTATTTGGAAAAGGTTTTAACTCAGCTAATAGTTTTTCAATTCTTTCCTTATCTGAATTTGCATACCTAGAAGAATAAATACCTGGTGCCCCTCCAAGAGCCTCAACACTCAACCCAGAGTCGTCAGCAAGAGACAAATTACCTGTTGCTTGACTGACAGAAATTGCCTTGATTCTTGCATTTTCCATAAATGTATTTCCTGTTTCCTCAATCTCAAATCCAACAGGTTGTGTCAATAAATCAAATGGAAAATCGTCCAAAAGTTTTTTAAATTCTCCGATTTTACCTTGATTACCACTAGCAATTACAAGAGAGAGATTATCCAAAGCTATTATCTATAAGTTGCTTTGCATAATACAAAGTCGAATTAACTTCTGCACTCGATGGAGCTTCACAATAAATTCTTAAAAGAGGCTCTGTTCCAGAGAAACGAAACATTAGCCAATGACTTTTATCAAGTACAAGTTTTATTCCATCAGTTGAAATAACCTCTAAAACTGATTTATGACCTATTGAAGATGGCGTTTTCTGTTTTAGAAAATTTTCCAAGTTCCTTCTCATCTCCATATCTTTAAGAGTTAAATCAATACGTTCAAAATAACTTTCACCAAAACGAGCATGAAGAGAATCTATTTTCTCACCTAAACATTTATTATCAGCAACTATTGACTCCATCAAAAGCAAAGCGGTAAACAAAGCGTCACGTTCTGGCAAATGATGTCCAAATCCAACTCCCCCTGACTCCTCTCCTCCTATGAGAACTTCTTTTGAAAGCATTTCTTCAGCAATATATTTAAACCCAACTGGCTTCTCAAGTACCTCTCTCCCCAAATCCTCAGCAACCAATCGCATCAAGTCCGAACCACTTACAGTTTTAACAACACAACCTGCCATATTTTTGAATCTTGCTAGATGATCTATCAGAACCGGCATTAGCAACTGTGTATTGCAATATCTACCTTTTTCATCTATCGCCGCAATTCGATCTCCATCTCCATCAAAAACTATGCCCATGGACAACTTACCTTCTTTGAACGAATCCTTAACTTCTTCTATTAATTGCGCTAGGTAAGCCTTCATAGGTTCTGGAGGGTTACCGCCAAACAAAGGATCTCTTTTTGTTCTTAATTCATAAATAAGCTCATCACCATCAGAGCCAAATAATTCAGACATGCAGCCCGCTGCAGATCCATGCATTGGATCAACAAATATTTTCACACCTAATTTTTTCAAGCCATTAGAAATCAAAGGTATGTCAAATTTCTTACTAATCCCCAATAGATGTTGTTTTCGAAAATCAACTCTCTCGGTTGCATCTTCTATTGGAATTGATATCCCTCCAGCATCTAATCTTCTTTGAACGGAATCGGTAAAAGAGCTATCCACTGAGCCCCCAAAAGGACCTTTTATTTTCAAACCCAACCATTCGCAAGGATTATGACTTGCTGTAATCACAAGTGCACCAAGTGCATTTTCTTCAACTATTCCCCAGCTACAAGATGGAGTTGGCAGCGCAGAAGAAGACAACAAAGGGACTAAATCTACTCCTCTAACTGCAGATGCAACAGCCTCCGCCATCTCCTCTGCGAGAAAACGTCGATCATAACCAATGATTATTTTATTATTTTTTTTCTCCTTCACATAAGCAAGCTCTTGAGCTGCTGCTGCTGCAACTTTAAGTAATCTTTCCAACGTAAAATCAACTCCTAATACCCCTCTCCATCCATCTGTTCCGAAAGAAATTTTCTCTTTAGTGAGATTCAACTTTTTCTTTTTCATCTTTATGTTGGCGAAACTTTGTTCTTAAAGAAATTCAGATTAATCTCTAGGTATGAAATGTAATACATCCAAACCAATTAATATTCACCTTTTAAGGAGTTGGATTCGATGCAGAAGAAAAGCGTGGCTTGAAGTTTATGGTGAAAAACAAAAAAAGTTGTGGACCGCTCACAGCACACTTCAATTAAATCATCAAATCGACTGCTTTCATAATCTCTCACAAAAAAACTATGGGATAGGAATTCAAGCTTGTGAAGAGGGGAAAAATATCGCCTATGGTGTCAGGCTGAAATATCCTCTTATTAAAAATAGAATTATCAAAGGAAACTTACCGATTCTAAAGAAGACAACCGGAGAAAGTATTTGGGGTAATTTTTCTTACCAACCTGTTTTAGCTAGGCAAGGTAAAAAAATAGCAAGAGAGCACAGATTAATACTTGCAATGAAAGGTTTATTAATAAATAATTTACAAAAATGTCAAGTCGAAAAAGGTTTATTATTACATAAAGAAAATAAAAATATTAAAGTCGAAACTATAAGATTAAGTGAAAAGATGAATAACGAATTAATCGATTCATTATTAAATCTAGAGAAAGACATTGACACAAAAACTCCTCCACCCATAACTTCTAATAGAAAAAAATGCACAATATGTGAATGGAGAAAAGATTGTGATGCAATATCGATCAAAGAAGGAAGTCTAAGTGAAGTTAGTGGAATTGGAGCGAAAAGAGTATTTTTATTAAACAAAATTGGCATCAATAGTATAGATGAATTAGCAAAGATTAATCATTATAAATTAAAGGAGAAGCTTGAAAGATATGGCACACAACATAGTGATATTTCTAAAAAAATTATCATACAATCGCAATCGAAAGTAAGCAAAAAGGCAATCAAACTAAATCCAGAAAAAACACTAAATAATTTAAAGGAAGCAAAAGGATTATATATTTATGACATTGAAGCTGACCCAGATATTAAGCATGACTTTTTACATGGATTAATTCGATTACCAAAAAACATTAAAAACAAAATAAGTTTAGAAAAAACCAAATATTCACCATTACTTAATCTTGAAAAAAACACTGAAAGTTTTCTTTGGAAAAGAATAGCTAAAAAATTAAGTCTTAATAAAGACTATCCCATTATCCATTATGGTGAAACAGAACCAATATCTTTACTAAAGTTGGGATTGAGTCAAGGAGCTAATCCTGATGAAATTGAAGCGTTAAAAAAAAGATTTATTGATATACATTTATTAATTAGAGAAAACTGGTGCCTTCCAGTCAGTAATTATGGTCTTAAATCAATCGCAGAATGGATTGGATTTGAATGGAAACAAACTAATATAGATGGAGCTAGAGCTCTTTTATGGTGGAGACAATGGAAAAAATCGCGTAAAATAAATAAAATGTATTCTAGGAATTTAAATTCAATTTTTGAATATAATCGTGATGATTGTATAGCCACCTTAATGATCGCAAAGTGGTTAATAGATCACGAGTAAGAATATCTTAAAAGATTAAAAAGGATTAGTAAAAGAGATTGTTTTTTTTATTGTTATAGAGTCGCCATTTTCAGAAAAACAAAGATCCTGATTAAGAAAATTTTTCTTAATTAATGCCAGTCCATTAAAAAAATTATTATTAACCCTATTTGAAGAAGTAACAACTCCTACATTTTTCTTTAATCGTTCATCTTGATTAGTGCTAAAAAACTTCTTACCAATATCAAACTCTTTAGATTCTCCATAAGCTTCCCAATAACGAAGTTGACATTTTAGAGATTTAGACCTAAACAATCTAGCCATTGCCTCTTGGCCTAGATAACAACCTTTATCAAGATTTACGATGTCACCTAATCCTAATTCATAGGGGTTTGTTTGTCCATTTATCTCTCTATTAAAGCTAGGTATTCCTTGTCTTATTTTCCAATTTTCCAATTCTTCTTTAGTAGCTTTTGTAGAGTTAGTTAATTCTTCTAGAATCAAATTATTATTATCAATCCAACTAGAATTTGATTTCTTCCATGAATTATTATTATTTATTTCTTGTATTCTTCTGATTGGATCTATAACTTCTAACTTAACTTTATCTGCTGGAAATATAACTGATTCAAATCCATCTCTTATAGAATTAATTTCACCACTAATAATAACTATCTCAGCCATATAATCTGAAAGTCGGATTTCCAATATAGCTTTTAAAAATCCTTTAGCTGATAACCAACAGCTCAAGAAGATTCTTTCTAGTGGTTTGTGAGAAAAAACATCTGCAGTCGTTTGACCATGTAAAAAAGCAACAGTTCCCTCCCCATTTAAAAGTAATGAAGGGAATGTTTCATCCCAAATCAATGATTTATTGTCTGTCATTACAGGCTTTTAGCTCTCTCAACAATCTCTTTTAAAAAGAAAAGACTATTTAAATCTAAATCAGCTTTAGACAAGGCATCTTCTCCTCCCTCTTCTCTATCGACTATTGCTAGTACTCTCTTAACTAAATACCCTTGATTTCTAAGTTGTTCAACAGCTTTTAAAGAAGAGCCACCAGTAGTAACGACATCCTCTAGAACAGTAATCACAGAACCCTTGGGAGGCAAAGGTCCTTCTAACCATGCTCCAGTTCCATAACCTTTAGCTTCTTTCCTGACTATTAAACCGCTTAAATCAATACCTGATTGAGCTGCCAACATTACAACTCCACTAACAAGAGGGTCAGCACCCAAAGTCAAACCAGCTACACCACTGTCACTTTCATGTATTTGTTTCAGAAATAATGAACTTATTAACAGGAGGCCTGGACCTGAGAGAGATACTGGCTTGCAATTAACGTAATGAGAACTTTTTTTACCTGAGGACAAAGAAAAATCGCCAAACTTATAAGCTTTTTGAGCTAATAAAGTTAAAAGATTTTCTTTTATTCCATCTAATGAAGGATTCAATGGATTCATATCTTTAGATACAAGTTTAATTATTAAACATCTTGGGGGGATTAGATATATATTTACTTTAGGCAAACTAATTAACTATTATCAAAAAAAGTTTTAGTTCTGCTTTTTTGGGGGATTAGCGATCTGGTGAACGCACCAAACTCATAATTTGGCTCAGGAGAGTTCGATCCTCTCATCCCCCATGAAAAATTTATTAATGAGTTTATTACTTCTTTGTATATTGCTAGTAATACCAGCATTTTTCAATGCAGGGCAATTTGCTATTTTGCGACTTCGTTCAACCAAGGTTCAAAGATTGGTAGAAGATGGACTACCTGGTTCCAATTCCATAATTCGTCTTCAGAAAAGGCTAAGAAGAACTCTTTTAATAGCAGAGTTAGGAATAACTATTTCATTAATTTCAATTGGTTGGATCTGCAAAAATTTGGCACTTCAATGGTGGGGAAATAATGCTTCAATCAACTATTTTTTTAATCTAGGACTTTTTATTACTGTTGTACTTTTAGCAACTCTGATATCTGGTCTTCTACCAAAAGCACTTGTTCTTAATCAACCAGAGACTTCCGCCCTTAAATTATCACCTCTAATTGAAGCGGCAATAAAATGGATGTCGCCATTTCTTTCTTTGCTAGAAGGACTTGCTTTATTAATTCTTAGATTATTTGGACTCAATAGCAAATCAGAAAGTCTTACCACAGCTGCATTCTCTGCAGGTGAATTAGAGAAATTAATTGAAACTGGTGGAGTAACAGGATTAAAACCTGATGAAAGGAACATACTTGAAGGTGTTTTTGCTTTAAGAGATACACAAGTCAGAGAAGTAATGGTTCCCAGGTCAGGAATGGCTACTCTTCCAAAAGAGGTTTCCTTCACTCAAATGATGGAAGAGGTTCATAAAACACGTCATGCAAGGTACTTAGTAATTGATGACTCACTTGATAATGTTCTTGGAGTTTTAGATTTAAGGCAACTTGCTGATCCAATATCTAAAGGGGAAATGCAAGCCAACTCATCTTTAGAGCCTTATATAAAACCAGTTGCTCGTGTTTTAGAAACTTCTACTTTGGCCGAATTACTACCCTTAATAAAAAACGGGAATCCATTACTATTGGTTGTTGATGAATATGGAGGGACTGAAGGATTAATAACATCAGCAGACTTAACAGGTGAAATAGTTGGTGATGAGATTCAATTTGATAATAAAGAAGCTGAGCTAAGACCTATTGATGACTTAAAAAAAACATGGATTACTTCTGGGGAGATAGAAGTAATAGAAATAAA
Organism: Prochlorococcus sp. AG-409-D14; assembly: GCA_003215895.1. Taxonomy (GTDB): domain Bacteria; phylum Cyanobacteriota; class Cyanobacteriia; order PCC-6307; family Cyanobiaceae; genus Prochlorococcus_B. The sequence continues at coordinate 31,384 of QCJR01000006.1, read as the reverse complement.
TAGAGAGCTTAAATTAGAATTGCCAGAAGCTGATGATCATTACACTCTTGCAGGATTTGTGTTAGAAAAACTCCAAGAAATTCCCAGTTCAGGAGAAACGTTCGTTCATAATGAAATTATATTTGAAATTATCTCTATGAAAGGTCCACGAATAAACAAAGTAAAAATAATCCTTCCTAAATAATTTATAAAAAAGACTATTCATTAAAAAAAAATAAACATGAAAACAATTTCAAAGATAAACGAAAATATGATTCCTGTAAAAGTTGGGGTGATAGGAATAGGAAATATGGGATGGCATCATGCGCGAGTCCTAAGTCTTCTCAAAGATGCTGAGCTAGTAGGAGTTGCAGATTTAGACGAAGAACGAGGGAAGTTAGCTATGGAGCAATTTAATTGTAATTGGTATAGAAATTACAAGGATTTATTAAGCCAAGTAGAAGCCGTATGTATTGCCGTACCTACTTTATTTCACCATGAAGTAGGTCTCGAGTGCCTAAATTCCCAGAAACATGTCTTAATCGAAAAGCCGATTGCAGCAAATAAAGAAGAAGCATCATCATTGATTAACGCTTCAAACAATGCGAAAAAGTTATTACAAGTTGGTCATATTGAAAGATTTAATCCAGCTTTTAGAGAATTAACTAAAGTAGTTGCTAATGAAGAAGTTGTAGTTCTAGAAGCCAGAAGGCATAGTCCTCATCCAGAAAGAGCCAATGATGTTTCAGTCGTATTGGACTTAATGATTCACGATATTGATTTAGTTATTGAACTTGCAAATTCAAAAGTAATAAGACTTGCTGCAGTTGGAGGATGCAGTGGAGATGGACCTATGGATTACGTTAACGCGACACTTGGTTTCCAAAATGGGGTTGTTGCAAGTCTGACTGCAAGCAAAATGAGTCATAAAAAAATTAGAAGCTTAAGCGCTCATTGCAAACAAAGTCTAATAGAAACAGATTTTCTAAATCACAATATTCACATCCATAGAAAGGCTCATGAATGGTATTCAGCTGATCATGGCGAACTGCTTTATAGAAACGATGGTTTTATTGAAGAAGTCAGTACAACATCAATTGAGCCTTTATATGCAGAATTGGAACATTTTCTTCAATGTGTTAGAGGCACAGAGAAACCAGCTGTTGGAGGACTTCAAGCATCTAGAGCACTTCATCTTGCAGATTTAATTGAGAAAGCAGTCTCAATGCCAAGTGAAGACATTTTGCTTAATAAAGGGATCTAATAAAAAAAATAAAATAAAACTTTTGCCCGATATTTTACTTCGAACAAAAATTTTATTTTGTTAAGAACCTCTAATTGATTTCTTAAATTGTAAAAAAACCAGCAGAAAAAACTTCGCTTTTAACGAAAACCAACTGCTGCTTGCCAAACAAAAACAAGCAGAAAGAAGAATATTGGTATAAGCGGAAGTACATCCACTGTTGGTGCAAAAGCCTGGTAAGCAGCAGGAAGTTCAGCAAGCAAGTCGAGATTAATCAGTGCCATCCCTAAGAAATAATGGACGTATTAAGCACGCACGCTACCACGTATGACGCGCTTTAGAGTCACTCTGCCACGGAGCGAAATCCTCTGAAAAACAACCTTCCAGAATTGCTTGCCTCATAGCACCTGTAAAACGGATCAAATGAGTGAGATTATGCAAACTCAAAAGTGTCAAACCTAGCAACTCTTTGTTACGAATTAAATGATGAATATATGCCCTCGTGTATCCAGTACACGCTTCACAAGTACAAGATGAATCAAGTGGTCTGTAATCGTCTTTAAAACGCGAATTTCTTAAGTTCCACGTTTCACCATTAACCAGAGCGGTTCCATGCCTTCCCAAGCGTGTAGGGATTACACAATCGAACAAATCTACTCCATTGGCCACGGCTATTGCCATTTCTCGTAATGTCCCTATCCCCATCAGATATCTAGGTCGATCTTCCGGTAAAAACGGACAGGTTTCTCGCACAATTTTATGCATTTGACTTATGGGTTCACCTACACTTACCCCTCCTATAGCAATCCCTGGCAAATCAAATCCTGAGACGATTTTTGCACTCAATGCCCTTAAATGAGGGAAACAACCCCCTTGAACTATTCCAAAAACTGCTTGATCATCTTTGTTATGAGCATTTAGACATCTCTCAAGCCAATGGTGAGTTCTTTTACAGGCCTCCTCAACTTCTGATTCACTTGATGGGTAAGAAGGGCATTGATCAAAAGCCATTGCGATATCAGAGCCTAAAGCCATTTGAATCTCAATAGCGTTTTCAGGAGTTAGAAAAATTTGCTTACCGTCTCTAGGGCTTTGAAACGAAACTCCTTCATCATCAATTTTATTTAACTTTGCCAAACTAAATACTTGAAAACCTCCGGAGTCAGTAAGTATTGGTTTATTCCAATTCATAAATTTATGTAGTCCGCCTGCACAATGAACTATCTTTTCTCCTGGTTGAAGATGAAGATGAAAAGTATTTGCGAGAATCATTTCAGCTCCTGTTTTCTCTAGTTGCTGAGATGTAACTCCCTTTACTGTTCCTAAAGTACCTACAGGCATAAATCTAGGAGTATTTACACTTCCATTTGGCGTTTTAATAGAACAGACACGAGCTGATGTCGATGCGCATCTACTTTGTATTTCGAAATCGAAGAGAGGCTTTTTCAATTATTCCAAAATATTCCATAACTCAAATTAGTTATATAACTAATTTGAGAACTAAGAAACAGTTGAGGTTGTAATTCTGATTTTTAAAAACTGGCTAGAGGACCTTGCAGGTGCATGGGTGTTTTACACAATCTTGCCTCAATGGCCATTAATTAAACCTAGATTCAAAAGAATTGCTCGTTTTGCCCCTTTAATTGGAGTTTTAATTGGCTTTTTACAATCATTCTTTTGGCTTTTTTTGAAATACTTTAATTGGCCAAATATTTCCGTCACCTTGATATCTATAGCAATTAGCATCTTCTTAACTGGTGGACTTCACATTGACGGGTTAATGGATACGGCCGATGGGATTGGAGCAGGTCCATCAAAGAGAATTGAGGCAATGAAAGACAGCAGAGTAGGAGCAATAGGTGTGCAAAGTTTAGTAATAATATTGATTCTCCAGATAGCAGCAATAATGAAACTTAGTTTTTACGCTCCTTTTGCATTCCCATTAACTGCATTTTGGGGAAGAATCTCTCAAATTTTTGCAATTGAAAATTATGAATACATTTCCAACAAAGACTCAGGCTCCTTTCATCATCAATACTGGAAAGGAATATCTAACGAAATAAGACCATCATTGATAATAATTTCTATGGGAATAATAATTTTTTTATTTTTCAATAATTTAAATATATATAATACATTTTTATTAATTTATTGCATTTCATCAGGCTTAATCACTTCGATATTAATTCCTCACTTTGTAAATAAATTATTAGGAGGCCATAGTGGTGATAGCTATGGAGCAAGTTTAGTAATAACAGAAACAACTAATTTATTACTATTAAGTATTATTTTGGTTCCAAATTAAAAACAAAAGCATTCCCTGATTCAGGTAAAGAATTTTTAAATTTGCTCGGATTAACAACTAACTTTAGATCTCCACCTAATTGCCTAGCCAAATCTCTCGCAAGAGCAAGGCCTATTCCGCTTCCTGACATTTTCGAACCACTTTCACCCCTAAAACCTTTCTCAAAAATCTTTTCTCTTTCTTCAACGTTTATAGGGATGCCTTCATCCCAAACGCATATACCATTTTCAACTAATTCTATCCCGATAGATGATTGAGGAGGGCTGTAACGAAATGAGTTTTCCAATAGGTTTGCAACAACTTCCGCAATTACACCCTCCGAAATAGATCTTGATACCATCCATGATGGCCATTCTGAAGGACTAAACCATTTTCTGCCTTGCAAATTAGCTCTAGCTTTAGCTCTTTCAATCAATGGTTCTATTAAGCTCTTTACACTGATGTTTGTCTCGGTTGGCAAAAGTGGAGGCAAAAGCAATCTGTTTGATCCATCTTCAGCTTGAGGTAGTTTGACTTGACTAAGTTGATCTAGCGCCGAAAGATATTTATTCACTTGTGCTTGTTCTGAAATTAGGCCTTTGACAAGATTTTCATGTTCACTTTCAGGGCCTATTTTTCTCAAAAGAAGCTTGGCATATGTCCCAAGAGCAGCTAATGGATTTCTTAATTGATGAACCATTAAAGATATTTGCTCCTTTTGAGCATCTAATTGATCTAACAACCTTTTTCTATCAAGTTCAGAGGCAAGAGAGTTAGCCAGTAGAATTGAAATTGATTGCAATCGTTGATCAAGGTATTCAGGCCATTCTTCCTCAGACGCAATTCGCTCAGCACGAATAACACCCAATAATATTGATCCCTCTTGCAAGGGGTACCATCTTCTATTTGACGAAGGAGTACGAAGAGCAATGTCAGTTTCTACCGGCTGCAATATTTTTTCTGACTTCGGCCACTGTCCAACGACTTCCAAAGTAGGAGAACCACTGTCTCCTGATCGAGCTACATAAACAACAACATGCTCCAATTCTTCATCAGCCTGAAAGCTCATCAACTGTTGTTGAACAAAATTCAAAAACCTTTCTGAATACTGCTTTGAGCTCATTATGCAATCTTAGAAAAGGGGAAAGAAGTACTCAAAAACTTGAAAAATTTGAAAAAAGTATTAAGATGTGAATAAAGATTTTAGATCCCTAACAGGAGGTTATCTCAAATTTAATGAAAAAGTGAGCACTTTGAGTGACTTTGAGCCTGCGGAAAATTTTGATGGGTAAACTCCGCAGTCCACTTTGAATTTTTTGAGAATAACTTTCCAACTCAATTTCAAATCTATTTTTCTAAAAAACTCTAGCTTCAGCCAGAGCTAATTCAAAAGAAAAGTCCCTAACACTCTCACCCCCATAAAGGTTGTTTTTTCATGTCTAAGAAGCGTAAAAGAATTAGCAGGCGCAGACTTGCAGGCCAGCGAGTTATGTCCCATGTCCCTATTTTTCATTTAGGAACAGGCCAGCACAAGCCTGTAACTGCAGCAAGACGCTTTATTGCTGAAGAAGGTTTATATGCACCAGCGATACTGAATGTTCGTCGTAATGAACACACTACTGATCGCTTTTTCTGGGGAGAGAAGGGGTTGTTTAGTGCTCAGTATGCTGAAGAGAATCACTTTCTTTTCCCTTCCTTGAGAGTTATTGTTGAATTTCTTGGTGAGGACAAAATTTTTGCTGGTTTAGAACTTACAGCAGATGATTGGGAAGAAATAGAAGAGTATGAATACGCTTTTGTTTAATTTAAAAATAGTTCTTTAATTTTTTCTCGACAATGATCAATTAGATGATTTGTTATTTCATGGCCTCCATCAAAAAAATATAAATCTGATTTAACTCCATTTTTCAACAAAATATCAAAGCTTTTCTGAGAAGCGGCCTTAGGAACTACCTGGTCAATATTTCCATGGCAAAGAAAAATAGGTGGCATACCTTTTAAAGGTGTCCAATCTGGATGTGGATAAGAGCTAAGTGCAAAAACTCCCGCTAATTTGTTTCTTGTTGCAAGCTCTAACGCCATTGCTCCTCCTTGGGAAAAGCCCAGTAACAATGTTTTATTTAAAGGTATATCTTTAGAGCAAAGATTATTTAAACGCTTTTCAAGATCCAATACTGCTTTTGGAACCTGTTCCCATTCATGAGGATACAATGGATACCATTGCCTACCTGATCCACTTGGATGAGTCTGAGGAGCTGAGACAGAAACTATTTCAAACCGGTCTTTTAAACCCTCAGTTAATAATTTCCCAACTGGTACCAGATCATTTGCATCAGCTCCCCAACCATGGAGTAAAACTAATCTATTTGTTGCGAATTCAGAATTTAATAAGAGTAGTTCAGTCATCTTGAATGCAATATGCCTCTTGGATGCGTAGGTTATCGAGAAGAATAGATTTCAAACAATACAGATGTCACCAATAGCTCTGCTAAGTGTCTCAGACAAAACTGGTCTAATTCCTCTGGCAAAAGCGTTAGTTAATGAATTGGGCTTCAAAATCATTTCAAGTGGCGGAACTGCAAAGTTAATTGAGAGTGAAAATCTTCCTGTCACTCGAGTCGCAGATTACACAGGATTTCCAGAAATTCTTGGAGGAAGAGTAAAAACACTAAACCCTAAAATCCATGGAGGAATATTAGCTAGACGAGATAAACAATCTCATCTGGATGATTTAGAAAACCAAAATATCAATCCAATAGACTTGGTGGTTGTGAACCTATATCCATTTGAAAAAACAATTTCAAAAGAAAATGTGTCATGGGAGGAAGCTATTGAGAATATTGATATTGGCGGACCAACAATGATCCGAGCAGCAGCAAAAAACCATCAAGATGTTCTTGTAGTTACTGATCCAAGTCAATACTCAAACTTAATTAATTCCTATAAATCAAAAAAGATTACTACTGAATTAAGAAAAAGCTATTCTCAAAAAGCTTTTGAGCATACTGCAACCTATGACCTAACAATAAGTAAATGGATTGCCAACCAAAATTCCTCACAAGAGATTTCTTGGTTGCAAAGATTGCCATTAAAACAAGAACTTAGGTATGGAGAAAATCCCCATCAAAAGGCCTTATGGTTCGGAGAGCCTGAAAAAGGATGGAGTGGAGCTAATCAATTACAAGGGAAAGAATTAAGTACTAATAATCTTCTCGATCTGGAGGCTGCTTTATCTACTCTCCGTGAATTTGGATATGAAAATACTGTCAATAGCCCTTCATATGAAAAAGCAGCGGTAGTAATTAAACATACAAATCCTTGTGGAGTCGCAATTGGCGATTCTCCATACCTAGCTCTTAAAAGAGCATTAGATAGCGATAGAGTAAGTGCTTTTGGGGGGATTATTGCAATAAATTGCGCTGTTGATGAAGCCGCAGCTAAAGAACTTGAAAATATATTTATTGAATGTATTGTCGCTCCACATTTTGATTACAATGCAAAAGAAATACTTTCAAAAAAGAAAAATCTAAGGCTATTAGAATTAAAAGCTGAGTCTATCAAAAAAGCAGATAAAAATCATATAAGAAGCATACTTGGAGGTTTATTAATCCAAGATTTAGATGAACCAAATAGTGATAAAACAGAATGGAAAAATGTTACGAATTTAGTCCCAACAGAAGAAGAATTAAATGACTTATCTTTTGCTTGGAAAATTGTAAAACATATAAGATCAAATGCAATAGCTGTAGCATCAAATCAGCAGAGTCTAGGGATTGGGGCTGGTCAAATGAATAGGATAGGTTCTGCAAAACTTGCATTAGAAGCAGCTGGTGATAAATCAAAAGGAGCTGTTTTAGCTAGTGATGGTTTTTTCCCATTCGACGATACTGTAAAAATGGCAGCTGATTATGGTATTAGTTCAATTATTCAGCCAGGGGGAAGTATTAGAGATAAAGATTCTATTAATGCTTGCAATGAGCTAGGAATTAAAATGGTTATCACTGGTAAAAGGCACTTTTTACATTGATATTAATAATAAGTAAGTTTGAATTTAAATATTTTTATCTAACCTTAAAAATTACTCTTAATTTATGTACCTTTTGGATAATAAGTTATTTTATTTGATTTCCTAAAGAGTGAAAGTCTTCCAGGACCAGCACATAAAAAATAAAATGATATCGCTGCATAAATCGCTGACAATTCAAATATATAATTGTGATTTTCTACTACCGCGAAAGGAAATCCTTCTAATCCAGTATCTATAAAGTGGAAATATAAGGCAAATACCATAGTTGATAACAAACCCAATGAGGATAGTCTTGCCAATACCCCTGTTGCCAACCCAATTGGACAAACTATTTGAGTTACGGCGGCCATATATGTCCAAATCACAGGATCACCAGGAAGAAAACTGAAGTATTTACCCACAACAAATTCAGCAAAACCTCCTGGATCATTTAATTTCTCCAAGCCGTGATGAACCATCATCAAACTAAAACTAACTCTAAGAACTAATATTGAAAGTTCTCCAAATATATTTACTTCACCTTCAGGACTCTGTACAACGACTTCAACCTTTTGTGAGTCAGAATCTTTAATATTAGAACTTGTAGGTTGAGCCATCTTCGACAAATATCGTTGATTTATCCTACGAGAAATTGGGTCAAAATTGTGATTTATTCTAATTAATCTTTTTCGCTTATTTTCATAAGCTTATGGATGACATGCTCAACGACTCGATCTGGAGTAGAGGCACCAGATGTTATACCCACTTTAATTTTTCCAGGTGGAAGAAATTCCTTCTCAGTAATTAATTCACCTTCAAGTGGCATGTGAGTAATTGTGTTTGTCTCTTCTCCAATGCGCTCTGGAGTATCAATATGAAAAGAGCGAATACCCCTACTCACAGCTATTTCTTGGAGATGGGTAGTATTTGAGGAATTATAACCACCAATAACAACCATAAGGTCAAGGGGTTCATCAACTAAAGAAAACATTGCTCCTTGTCTTTCCTCAGTGGCATCACAAATAGTATTGAAAGCCAAGAAGTGTTCATTTAAATCAGCTGGACCGTATTTTTTTAGCATCGTTTTTTCAAATAATTTACCTATCTCCTCTGTTTCACTTTTTAGCATTGTTGTCTGATTAGCGACTCCTATTCTTTTCAAGTCCTTATCTGGATCAAACCCTGCTGAGGATGCTTTAGCAAAACGCTTTAAGAATTCATCTCTATTTCCTTGACCAAGAATATAATCAGCGACATAGTTAGCTTCTGCAAGGTCAAATACAACTAGATAAGTTCCAGCGAAAGAACTAGTAGCAAGAGTTTCTTCATGTTTATATTTTCCGTGAATGATAGAAGTAAATGTATGTTTTTTATGTTTTTCAACTGTATGCCAAACTTTTGAAACCCATGGACAAGTGGTATCAATGATGTGACAGCCTCTATCATGCAACATTTTCATATCTTGAACTGTTGCTCCAAATGCAGGAAGAATTACGACATCCCCATCTTTGACTCCTGAAAAGTCTTTAATACCTTTCTCCTCAGTAATAAAAAGAACATCCATTTTCCTAAGCTGATCGTTCACTGAGGGGTTATGAATAATTTCATTAGTAATCCAAATCTTTTCATTCGGATAATGCTTTCTAGTCTCGTAAGCCATTGCTACTGCTCTTTCCACTCCCCAACAAAACCCAAAAGCCTCTGCAATTTTGACTTTGAGTCGCCCATGTTCCAATTCATTCCCATTATCTCGAATAGATCCTATTAATCCACTTTGATAAGCCTCTGCTAAGGCTTGAGCTCGCTTATTTGCAGAACCAAATCCTCTCCGATTATAACGATCCGATTTATGAAGAGTTTGCTTAAATGCTTGAGTATCCATTTCAATTAAAAAGTTAAAAGTAAATTGATGGGACTCTGATCACTATTAAACCACACTAAAAAAGCCCGGATATATTCCGGGCTTTTTTGAGTTTAATGTTAGAGAATTAAACAAGCAAATTAACTAGAAGCAAAGTCAGGATAGGCCTCCATTCCATGCTCACCAATATCAAGACCCTGTGTCTCTTCTGCTTCGCTAACTCTGATTCCTCCAAAGAAGCCACCAATAATTTGCCAAGCAATCCAACATGTAACAACCGTCCAGATGCCATAAGCAGCTGCACCTAATGCTTGAATGAAGAATTGGTTAATTCCTCCTCCATTAAGAAGACCAATTCCTGCAGCTCCAGGATCCATGCCATCAACGCCCCAAAGGCCGATAACAACAGTTCCCCAAACTCCGCAAACACCGTGCACTGAAAATGCACCAACTGGATCATCAATGCCTGCAGAATCCAAAGCAGCTACTGCAAGTACGACGATTAATCCACCTACAGCACCAGCAAGCCAAGATCCAGCAAATGTCATGTTGCCACAACCAGCAGTGATACTTACTAATCCAGCAAGGATACCATTGATGATCATGGTTAAATCAGGTTTACCAGAAGTGATGGTAGATAGAACTGTAGCGGCAATTGCACCACCAGCTGCTGCCAAAGTTGTTGTTACGGCAACGTAAGCAACATACTGATCCATAGCCAATTCTGATCCAGGGTTGAATCCGTACCAACCAATCCAAAGAATTAGTGCTCCTAAAGTTGCAATAGCCATATTGTGGCCAGGCATAGCTTGAGCTTTGCCATCAACAAATTTGCCAATACGTGGTCCAAGAAGCATTGCTCCAACAAGACCAGCCCATCCTCCAACAGAGTGAACGATGGATGAACCAGCAAAATCAATAAAGCCAAGTTCAGCAAGCCAACCACCATTCCACTGCCAACTGCCTGCAATTGGATAGATGAAAGCAGTTAAAACTACAGAGAAAACTACAAATTCTCCGAATTTGACCCTCTCAGCAACCAATCCTGAAACGATGGTTGCAGCAGTGCCAGCAAAAGCAGATTGGAAAAGAAAATCAACTGCTGGTACAAGACATCCTGTATCTCCAGCTGCTGCACACTCAAGTGCACCGGATGGATCAGGGTCAACGAATAAGCCTTGAAAATAAAGCCATCCGTCAATCACTGAACCACCGTACATTAATGAATAACCGATTACCCAGTAAGCAGTTACAGCAAGAGCGAAAACAAACAAATTCTTGGCTAAGATGTTGACCGCGTTTTTTTGACGGCACATACCAGCTTCAACCATTGCGAATCCTGCGTTCATAAAAATAACGAGGATTGTGGCTATAAATAACCAAAGGTTGTCAGCCAAGAAAGCAGCGGCTTGTGGTCCAGTTAAATCTGAAAGAGCAACCTCAGCTCTTGCAGAGAAAGTGAAAACACCTAATCCCAAAAGTGCTAATGGGATTGATGCTAGCCATGCCCAAGACTGACTCCTTCTAAAGCCTTTAATGCTTCTTAGAAGAAGCATAGGGCCATTCAAAAGACTTGCGTCTTGAAGACGAGAAGTATTACGCCTTGGAGGCGATTGCAAAGCAGTGGTCATAAATGATGCTTACTTCGTGAAAAAGAAATGGATAGTTAATCCAAAATTTATACAAGATTAAATATGTACGCAACAGATACATACAAGATGTAGGTGTTTATACAAAAAAAGAGTTTAGTGTTGGGAATATGTTTTTATTTACACATTTTTAGTCTCAAATAATTGAATTTTTAGTTCTACAAAGCAAAAAAGCAGCTAAACCAAAATCTCAAACTATTTAGAATACATTAACTATAAATACTAAAATTTTATTGAAGTAGTTTATTTTGCTTGCGAACTCTGGAATGGTCTAATCCCTTCCCAAGTAATGTGATCTATGAAGAAACCAAAGGCGCATGGAATCACTTCCACACCCTTAGTCAATGCCTCTCTAAACAACCTCCCATAAACGGGGTCTGCTACATCACCAGGTGCAAAAATATCTATATCACTTCTGCTAATACAAGGAATTAAGACTGCTCGAGAATCAGGATAAACACTCATTAATTCTATTAGATGTTTTTGACCTCTTGTTGTTACTGTATCTGGGAACAATGCTAATGAACCTTCACACCAAGTTGTATTTTTAACCTCGACAAATATCTTTCTAGTATCTTCATTCTGAATGCTTGGATTAAGCAATAGATCAATTCTACTTTTTCTTTCTAGTCCATAAACCACTTCAGGTTTAATTTTCGAAATTTGACCAATTTGCTTCATTAAACAATCTTCCTCAATTAAATGTTTAATCAATTTATTAGGCAAAGATGTATTAATACCAACCCAGCATTTCTTGCTCTCATTATGGCTAGGAACCTCTGCTTGCTCCCAAGACCAATCTAATTTACGTTTAGGCGAAGGAGAATACTTAAGCCTGACTCTCCGACCAGGCCATAAGACTCCTTTCATTGGTCCAGTATTTGCACAATGGGCTGTAACAACCTCTCCATCGTCCAACTCAATATCAGCCAAAAATCTCTTATATCTTTTAATTAATATGCCCTCTATAAGAGGGGGAAACTTAACAATGGTTTTACCAATTTCAATCACTTAATTAACAACCAATTAAAATAAGAACTACAAAATATTCTAGTAAATGAAAGCTTTCTTTTTTCAAATCTAACATGTCGAAATCAATCAAGAAAATTGCTTTCGTCGTAAGTTTAGGAACTTTACTAAGCAAATTTGGAGGGATGGCAAGGCAATTAGTTATTGCTGGTGCCTTCGGCATTAGTGCAGCATATGATGCATATAACTATTCCTATATTATACCTGGATTTTTCTTAGTTCTTTTAGGAGGTATTAATGGTCCATTGCATAACTCAATGGTTACACTATTAGCAGATAAAAACAAAGTTGAAAGTAGATTATTTATAAGTTCAATCAATAATATTTTATCTCTAATACTATTAATTTTAAGTTTTTCTGTTTTCTTTTCATCTGATTTATTGATTAATTTGGTTGGACCAAGTTTAGACCCTTCAATAAAAGAAATAGCTTCCTCTCAATTAAAAATAATGTCTCCAATAATCTTCCTATCTGGATTAATAGGTCTTGGATTTGGATCACTAAATTCTAAAAAAGAATTTTTTATACCCTCTATATCGCCATTAATTTCAAGTCTAATAATTATTATTTCTATATCAAATTTTTGGATAAATAAAGGAAATACGATTGATCTAGATGAATTGAATGTGAGAGGAGGAATCATCTTAGCAAAGGCAACATTTGTAGGAGCCCTATCTCAATATTTAATTCAAATTCCTTTCCTAATTAAAAAAGGAATATTTGCGATAAGTTTTTCAATACAAACAAAATATTCAGAGCTAAAAAGAGCATTTAGAATGATTGCCCCTGCTTCACTTGCTTCGGGAATGATACAAATTAATGTTTTTACTGATTTATTCTTTGCATCGAAAATAGTTGGAGCCGCAGCTGCATTAAGCTACGCAAATTTTTTAGTTCAAGCCCCTCTTGGAATATTATCAAATTCTATTTTAATCCCATTATTACCGGTTTTTGTAAGTTTAAGAGCTAGAGAAAATCATTTAGAATTGATCAAAAAAATACATCAAGGATTACTTCTCTCAACCTCTTCAATGGTATTTCTAGGTTCTATATTTATTTCACTTTCTTCTCCAATAGTACTATTAATCTATGGGAGAGGTTCATTCAATCAAAATGCTGTTGATATAGTAAGTCAATTATTAATTGCATATGGAATAGGTATGCCTTTTTATCTATGTAGAGATCTATTAGTCAGAGTTTTTTATGGTATAGAGGATGCAAAAACACCTTTTAGAATCTCAAGCATAGCAATATTACTAAATTTATTTTTTGACTGGTTTTTGATAGGAGCCTCAAGTCCATGGGGGGATCTATCACCAATCAACTTAGGAGCAACCGGATTAGTATTTTCAACTACATTTGTTAACTTTTTCGCATGTTTAGCTTTACTATTTAAATTAAATAATAAATTAGATAATCTAAATTTATCTAATTTATTATCGCAGAACCTGAGAATTATCTTAATTGGTTTAATCTCTGGTATTTGCTCATTTCTTATTTTTAAAATAATACTTCTTCCCTATAATATTATCAGTTTATTATTTAAATTGATAATATCATCTGGAATCAGTCTGATTATCTTTTATTATCTAGCAATTATTCTTAAAATTGATGATATTGATATTTTAAATAAGTTTTTAAAAAAGAGAAATTTATTCGTCTTTAAGAAAAACATCTTTTTCTGATCTAACTTTAAGTGGAATTTCCAAACAGTTCATTTCATCCGTTTTTACTCCACTTACTGAGAGAATTCTTGCTTCGATTCCAAACTCTTGAAACGCTATTTCCATCTCTTTTATTAATTCCTTTTCAACTTGTGCGTCAGCATCAGCAACTTTCCCTATAAGTCTTTCCCCTAAACGACCAATTCGCTGCCTTACAACCTCTCTGGCATTAGTCACCTGAATGATTAGCAAGAATAACAAAGCAATTGATCAAATCTTATCTGCAATAGGGTTCTAAAATCTCCTCAAGGTCAAAAAATTGATTTGGTGGAATTAATTTTGATAATGGCAATATCGTTTTGCCTCCAGCAAGCTTAACTTGAATCGCTTCAAGCCCATTTCTTGCTGCGACATTTGCACCTTGTTCAAAGTTAGCCTGACATTCAATAGCTAAGTCCTTTGCTAGGCCAGCATCTCCTAGATAAAGGTTCCAATTTCCTACTTGAATAAATAGTCTGTCAGCTATTGAACATGTTAGATCATTAAGTTGAGATGAATCGATAGAAGGAGGCATAAAAACAAAGTATTTATCTTATTAAAGACCTCAGAATGAAATTCATTAGTATTTCAAAATTAAAAAAATTAATGAAATGACAAGTTTTTAGATTTGAAAATCATATTTCAATCAATTTTTAGGCCTAGATACAAACATATTTTTCTATTCTTTGGGAGTTAATCTGATATTGTTTTTTTGTGCGCCTGTAGCTCAGCGGATTAGAGCATCTGACTACGGATCAGAGGGTCGGGAGTTCGAATCTCTCCAGGCGCGTTTGAAAAATATGTAAATCCTTATATAAACAGAAAATAAGAGAAGGTTTTCCCTCATTAGACTAAACATATGCTTACTATCACATCATTAATAAAAGAATAAAGTGACTATTAAATCTTCTTTGTTGGAATGTGACCCAAGTATTGCGAAATTAATAAAAAAAGAATTATCAAGACAAGAAACTCATTTAGAACTTATTGCAAGCGAGAATTTTGCCTCAAAGGCAGTCATGGAAGCCCAGGGATCAGTCCTAACAAATAAATATGCTGAAGGTCTACCCAACAAACGCTATTACGGAGGATGTGAGTATATCGATGAAATTGAACAGCTGGCAATAGAGAGAGCAAAAAACCTTTTTGATGCAAACTGGGCAAATGTCCAGCCACATAGCGGAGCACAAGCTAATTTTGCAGTTTTCTTAAGCCTTTTAAAGCCTGGTGAAACAATCATGGGAATGAATCTGTCTCATGGAGGGCACCTCACACATGGTTCACCTGTAAATGTAAGTGGAAAGTGGTTTAAAACATGCCACTACGAAGTTGATAAAACAACCGAAATGCTTGATATGGAGGTAATAAGAAAAAACGCAATTAAACATAAACCTAAACTAATTATTTGTGGATTCTCTGCGTATCCAAGGAAAATTGACTTCCAGGCTTTTAGATCAATAGCTGATGAGGTAAATGCTTATTTATTAGCCGATATTGCACATATCGCAGGTTTAGTCGCAAGTGGACTTCACCCAAGTCCCCTCCCATATTGTGATGTAGTGACAACAACCACCCATAAGACTCTTAGAGGTCCAAGAGGTGGACTAATCCTCTCTAAAAATGAAGAGCTAGGAAAAAAACTTGATAAAGCAGTCTTTCCAGGTACCCAAGGAGGTCCCTTGGAACATGTAATTGCTGCTAAGGCTGTGGCATTCAAAGAAGCTTCTCAATCACAATTCAAGCTTTATTGTCAAAGAGTAATATCTAATGCACAGGTTCTTTCTAATCAACTTCAAAAACGGGGTATTTCAATCGTAAGCAAAGGAACTGACAATCATATAGTTCTTCTTGATCTAAGAAGCATTGGTATGACTGGTAAAATCGCGGATCAATTAGTTAGTGACATCAAAATAACTGCTAACAAAAATACTGTACCTTTTGACCCAGAGTCTCCATTTGTCACTAGTGGTTTAAGGCTAGGTTCAGCCGCTCTTACTACTAGAGGTTTTGACGAACAAGCCTTTGAAGATGTTGGCAATGTAATCGCTGACAGACTGCTTAACCCAAACGATGAAGATATAAAGGAAAAGTCAATCAAAAAAGTTTCTGAACTTTGCAATAAGTTTCCTTTATATAGTGAAAACATCTAAAGAGATTAATACTATCAAAAAAAATCAATTTGGAGCAGAGATTTTATGCATTGGGAGTGAAATTCTTCTAGGAAATATTGTCAATACCAATGCTCAATGGATAGCAGAGCAATTGGCAATTTTAGGAATACCGCATTTCAGACAAACCGTTATTGGAGATAACCCTATCAGATTAAAAGAAGCAATACTTGAAGCATCTAATAGATCTGAAATCCTAATAACAACTGGTGGATTAGGACCAACTCCAGATGATATAACGACGAAGGTAATTGCTGATACTTTTAAAACACCTCTAGAGCAAAGAGATGATATTCTGATTGACTTGAAAAACAAGTTAAAAAATAAGGATAGTAAATTATCCGAAAGTCAAAAGAAACAATCCTTAGTCCCAAAAGGCGCTAAGATTATAAAGAATCAGTCGGGCACAGCACCAGGCATATACTGGAGTCCAAAGGAAAATTTTACAATAATTACTTTCCCAGGAGTTCCTAGTGAATTAAAAGAAATGTGGGTTAAGCAAGCATCAAAGTTATTAATTAATCATAATAAATCAAAAGAAGTTATCTCTAGCAAAATTTTACATTTTGCCGGCATTAGTGAATCAATACTAGCAGATAAAATTACACATCTACTTAAAGTAAAAAACCCTTCGGTTGCAACCTATGCAAGTACTGGAGAAGTAAAGGTACGAATCACAGCCAAAGGAAATAATTTAGAAGAAACAAATAGATATATAAAACCTATTGAAAAAGAATTAATTCAAATAACTGGATTAAAATGCTTTGGTGTAGACGATGAAACTCTTGAAGAATTAGTATTTAAATTATTACTAAAAAGGAAAGAAACACTTGCTGTTGCAGAGTCATGCACTGGAGGTGAAATAGGTTCTAAACTTACAAAGATTTCTGGATCTTCAAAAATTTTTCATGGAGGTGTCATCGCATATAACAATTCAATCAAGAAAAGTATATTAGGTGTCCCTGAGGAAATAATTAATACCTATGGTGCAGTCTCAAGGCCAGTAGTTGAATCGATGGCTAAAGGTGTCCAAAAGAAATTCAAAGTTAACTGGGCAATATCTGTCAGTGGCATTGCTGGGCCAACGGGAGGAAGCAAATTAAAACCAGTTGGACTAGTCAATTTTTGCATAATGGGTCCTAAGACCCTCATTTCATGGGAGAAAAGATTTGGATCTAATAAGACAAGAGAAGATATACAAAAGTTAAGCGTTTTAAATGCTCTTGATAGATTACGTTTATCTATAATCAAGGAAAATTAAGATCTAATTGTTGGATTTGAAAGTTGAGTTCTAGAACCCTCTACGACAAAGTTTGGAACTTGCATCAGGTAAAAGAACTACCTGGTGGATCAACGCAACTTTTTGTTGGTCTTCATTTGATTCACGAAGTTACAAGTCCACAAGCTTTTTCTGCTCTAAGTGAAAAAAATCTGGGAGTCAAATTCCCCAATCTAACTGTCGCTACAGTTGACCATATAGTTCCAACATCAAATCAGCAGCGTCCATTCAGTGACCCTCTTGCTGAGGAGATGCTGACTACTTTAGAAAAAAACTGCCAATCCCATGGAATAAAATTTCATGGGATTGGCAGCAATTCTCAAGGGATAGTTCATGTTATAGCTCCAGAATTAGGATTAACCCAACCCGGAATGACAGTTGCTTGCGGAGATTCACATACCTCAACACATGGTGCATTTGGAGCAATTGCATTTGGTATTGGTACAAGCCAAGTGCGAGATGTTTTAGCTAGTCAAAGCTTGGCAATGAAAAAATTAAAAGTAAGACGAATATGGGTAGACGGTTCACTGAGCAAGGGAGTCTACGCGAAAGACCTAATTCTTCATATCATTCGTTTGCTTGGAGTCAAAGGAGGGGTTGGATTTGCCTATGAATTTGCTGGACCAGCGATAGAGAAACTTTCAATGGAGGGAAGAATGACAATATGCAATATGGCTATCGAAGGAGGTGCAAGATGTGGATATATCAATCCAGATAAAACTACTTTTGAATATCTTAAAGGGAGAGAATATTCTCCTAAAGGTCAAGAATGGGATAATGCTATTAATTGGTGGAAAAGTTTAGTTAGTGATTCAGAAGCTAAATACGATGATGAGATTCAATTAGATGGATCATCGATAGAACCTACAGTCACTTGGGGCATAACTCCTGGTCAAGGTATTTCAATAAAAGAAAAAATTCCAAATCCTGAGATGCTGCCTGAAAATGAGCAACAAATAGCTAAAGATGCATGCAAATATATGAATCTAGAACCCGACCAACCCATAGAAGGAACATTAATTGATGTTTGCTTTATTGGTAGCTGTACGAATGGGAGATTAAGTGATCTCCAAGAGGCGTCCGATATTGTTAAAGGTCATAGAGTCGCTACTGGGATCAGAGCATTTGTTGTACCTGGTTCCCAAAAGGTTGCTAAGGAGGCCAAAAACAAAGGAATAGATAAGATATTTCTTAAGGCTGGTTTTGAATGGCGAGAGCCAGGTTGTTCAATGTGCCTAGCCATGAATCCAGACAAATTAGAAGGTAGGCAAATAAGCGCCAGCTCAAGCAATAGGAATTTCAAAGGTAGGCAAGGATCAGCAAATGGAAGAACCTTATTGATGAGTCCAGCTATGGTTGCTGCTGCTGCAATAAATGGGAAGGTTACAGATGTAAGAAAATTTCTTAAAGAATAAAAATACAAACAAGCTTATCTATCGATGAAACAGGACGACTTCCCACAAGGTTCAATCACAGTAATAAAGGGGCGCAGCATCGTAATTAAAGGCGATGATATTGATACTGACAGAATTATTCCTGCCAGATTTCTCAAATGTGTAAGTTTTTCCGCATTAGGAGAACAAGTCTTTGCAGATGACAGAAAAGAACTTAAAGGAAGTCACCCCTTTGATCTCGATCAGAATAAAGGAGCTAATATTCTTGTTGTAAATGATAATTTTGGCTGTGGTTCAAGCCGAGAACACGCTCCACAGGCTCTTATGAGATGGGGGATAAGATTAATTGTGGGGGAAAGCTTTGCTGAAATTTTCTTTGGGAATTGTCTTTCTCTTGGTATACCGTGCATAACGACATCTAAGCAAGAAATTACTAAATTTCAAAATCTAGTTAATAAGAACCCTAATCAAATTTGGGATTTCAATCTAAAGGAACTTTCAATTTCTAATCAAAAAGAAAGTTTCATAGTAAAACTCGATGAAGGAGCCTATAAGATGCTCTATTCTGGGAAATGGGATGCTACTTCTCAACTATTAGATGAAGAGGAAACAATCAAGAATACTGTGAATAAATTACCTTATCTAAATCATTTCAATAAACAGATCTAAAAAACCTCTTTCACAGAATCTCCAAATTTAAATCCATTTATACGAAAATATAGTCCTCCTGCATCATCATTAGGATGATAATAAATTCCACATTCGTATGCTCTTTTATGCCATAAAAGCCCTAACTTTGTATCATAATATTCTCCATAACTTTTTGAACTATTATCAATATTTACATTAGAGATAAAATCAAACATTAAAGGTCCATATATTTGTTGCATTAAACTTATATTGATTGTTTTTAAATCTATTGCTTTATCAAACTTAAATGGACTATTTCCGAATTTAAATTTCACACCTGGCATAATCGAAAATTTTGTATAATCCAGAATATCTCTCTCTAAATTTCCTAATCTAATTTCGGGACCAAAACTAAGTTTAAGGAAGCCTTGTTCATTGCCTTCCAAATAGTTAAAATAGGCTGAATTAATATTAGTTCTAAAGACTAATTCGGGATTAATTAAAACAGGAGATAAAGGTGATAGTTTCTTTTGATATAAATTCTTTGGATTACTCTTCCAAATTTGGTATTCACTATCTAATGAAGAAAAAACACTAGACCGCCAAAGACTAATTATTTCACTATTTTCATATTTTTCTGCTTCATATTTACCCGTTCCAATTCGAATATTTAAATTATTTTTGACTTCACCTATTTTAAAAAACTGCGTCTTTTCAATAAAGCCTCCAAATGCAGATTTAATCTCAGTCTCACCAATTGTTCCATTCCAAGCCCTAGATCTATAAGTAGTAAAAATATTAACGGTTGAGTCTTCTAGAATAGGCATTCTAAAATATCTTTGAAAAGTGTTTGAATGTCTTGTGCCATCAGAAAATCTAGAAATATTTAATGTACTTAAATCATTCACGCTGTTGAAACTCCATTTATCATTAACTGCTTTAAGCTTTATATTCAAGCCAAATAAATCATAAAAATTAATATTTTTATTTTGACTATTATAACTATTAGTTTTTCCTATGATAGCTCTATTAATTAAAAATTGAGGTTGAAAATCAATTTCCAGATTATTATTAATTATTGTGGTATCACTTCTTCTTATTATGGCTAATCCATCCCTATCTTTACCGTCTAATATGAATTGAAGTTTACTTTCCTCTTTCTTCTTTCCTCCGAATATTCTCTTACCTAGAAAAATCTTTGTTCTATTCTCAAGGATTAAATTAGTTTTGGAGCTAGTAATAAGTAATTTACCATTATCGTCTTCTTCTGCAATAACATCTATTCCCTCAAAAGAAATCTGATGAGGGTCAAACGGGTCATTCGTAAAAATAATTTTATTAGATTTCCAGCCATTTTCCTCAATAGCTATTGAATCAGATTTAAACCTCCAGTTATTAATTGAACCTATAGATTTTTTTGATCTCGTGATTTTATTTTCTGGTAATTTAATATTTCCAAAAGAAAATTTTATTCCATCACTATAGGTATTTACTTCTTTAACATTAGTTCTATTTTGATCTTTATTATTATAAGAATTAATATCAAATTTCAAATCATTCAATACATTTTTAATATCCAATATCCCATATGTATCTTTAATCATTCCTTCTTTTGTGAAAATATTAAAATTAAATTCTTTAGCTTTAAAATACTGCCCTCCCTTGGTGAATCTAATATTTCCCTCAGCTGATAAAACACCAGTTGATTTATCATAACTTAACAAGTCAGATCTTAAGATTCCTCCATTTACCAGGGCCTTTACATTTCCTTGAGCCAAATATATTTTTTGATCATAGTCATATTGCTTATCAGCGAAAATTTTAAGAGTTAAAGATTTAACTTCCTTTGTATCTAATTTTCTTAAAGGAGGGTTTTCATAGGTTTCAACAAAATTGCCTACAGAAAAATTATAATTTTTATCTTTAACTAATTTTCCAGGAAATTTTTCCTCCCCTTTAGAAGTCTCATATGGATACAAGAAACTAATAAACCCCAGGATTCCAAGGTTTAAAGCCATTAGATATTTCTTCTTCGCAGCCAAATTAACTAAGCCGAAGAAAAAATGTTACCGCGTAAAGCAATTACTTGGACTTGTTTAGACCAGTAATTCGCGTGTCATTTAGTCCTGAGGACTTTCCAAATCCTTTCTATTGGGTGTCCTTGTTGGATCACTTGCCAAGAAACCAAATAAAAAGATCCCGACAAAGAAAAAGACGACCGTATAGACGGAAATCTTGAGGGCAAGCATGAATCCGAACTGACTGAATAGAAATTAAACCTATCCTATTAAGTCAATAACTCCAATGAAAAAGCCAAAGGTGTTACAGACTTTTGGAAATGGATTTTTTTTTTCCTCAAAGAAAGCCAAAAAAGTCAATAAATCCAAGAAAAATCGGTATAAATATCTTTTTTTTTTTTTTTACTAAGAATTTATGAAAACCTTAACAACCCTTTTTTTTGTAATTTTTCTCGTTTTTTAGCTGATTTTTAGATCAGATTTATCAAATATCATATTTTTTTGGTTCATTCCATCACAAGTTTCTACAGTCTCTTCTTCTTTTGGACAAGTTCTCATACAATATCTGGACTCATACAAATCTGAGCTAAGGAAAACACGACATGGGACAAAAAACAGCACTAGGATCTTTGCTTAAATCCATTGGCAATTCTGGACAAGGAAAGGTTGTCCCTGGCTGGGGAGCGGTACCCGTAATGGCCTTTATCGGAATTTTACTTCTGGTTTTTCTAGTCATTATGCTTCAAATTTATAACCAATCCCTTCTTTTACAAGGTTTTTCCGTCGACTGGAACGGCTGAATTAATTAAATTCTGAGCAATTGAGATTCGCCCATGAATATTTTTGGGGTTGGTTTGCCTGAAATAGCAGTTATTGCTGGATTGGCACTTGTTATTTTTGGCCCAAAACGTCTTCCTGAACTTGGGCGAACTATTGGAAAAACTCTCAAAGGTCTTCAAAGCGCCTCTACTGAATTTGAGAGAGAAATAAAAAATGCCATGTCTGAAGAAGAGTCTGCAAATGAAAACATTGTGGACAAAGATAATTAATTTTCCCAAAACTAATTAGATTTCCAATTATTAGAATCAACATCGATTCAGTTAAATTGGTATGTTGTCCAATGATTTGAAATTATTAGTTGGCTTAGGTAACCCTGGAGCTGAATACGAAAAAACTCGTCATAATGTTGGATTTATGGTTTTAGAAAAAATCGCAAAAAATAATAATTGTAGTTTTCGTGAAAGCAAAAAACTGTTAGGCAGAACTTGCGAATTTAACAGAGGTATAAAAAAAAGGCGACTTTTAATGCCTAACACATATATGAATGAAAGTGGCAAATCAGTCAGAGCAGCAAAGGATTGGTTTAATTTTGAAAATAATCAATTAATAGTTCTAGTAGATGACATGGATCTACCACTGGGAAAAATAAGAGTACGCTCTAAAGGAAGCTCAGGAGGTCATAATGGATTAAAAAGCATTATCAACCATCTTGGTACTACTGAATTTAAGCGATTAAAAATTGGAATAGGCCCGCCAAGTATCGATCAAAAAGAGAGAAAATCTAAAACTGTATCTCACGTTTTAGGAAAATTTTCAAAAGAAGAATTCACTATATTAAACTTCCTCATTGATGAAATAATTATTTGTATTGAATCAATCACATCTAATAATTGGGAAAAAATAACTACTCGACTAAACTCTTACAAACACGAGCATTAATAACTTTAAAAAAATGTATAATAAACCATCAACTACTGCATATGTTCAGATTCATAAGCAATGCTTTAATCAAAAAAAAGTTGAGGGGATTGTCCGTGCAGGAAGTTTTGAATGGAGTTTTATTTGGGCTTTTAATCAGGGACAACTTTTCGTTGAACCACCACTAGGAAGAGCCCTTATAAAAGATGCATTAGAGCGTTATTTGGTCAAAGCTGATTATAAACTTGAGTCTGGTGGAGATTACATTTTTACAGTTAGAGCCAAATTTTAATACCTACTTTATCGGGCCAAATAAGTCTATAGTTTAAAAAATCTTCCAATAAAATCAACGCGACAATTGAATCAAGGTTGTCGGGAGGAAAAAGAATTTCTTTTGGAAGCCACCGAATAAAATAATTTGGAGGCCAGATTTCCCAATATCTAAACCTTGCTCTCAAGGTTGATCCTCTTTCATTAACATAATTTATATTTAAAAAATTATTTCTCTTTAATTGATTTTCTATATACTGACAATTAGTTCCATCACCAATTATTATCTTAGTAATCTGGTAATCTTCATTCCATGAAGAAACTAAATCAGGAAATTTATCTAATGAAGTTATACCTGCCTCAACAACTTTGCCGGATTTAATATCAGCTAATAATAAGCCGCATTTTTTGATTCCAGGGTCTATAGATATATAAATACTCATTTAAATTTTGTTTATTATAGATTTTTCTAAAGATTGTATTTCTAATGAAATAGAGACTTTATCAGCACTTTGACTATTATCAAGAGCCTTAGCAATAATTTGGAAATCTCCCTTTTTTTTGCTAACTAGATATTTTCCTAAATTATTAATTTGAGTAGCATTAATTTTCAACTCAGAACTTAATGATCCTCGTCGCCTAACCTCAGCTAAAGTTGAAGCCATTAAAAGATTAATCTTTTTACTGATAGATTCAGAATCAGAATTTGACAAAGATATGTTTTCTAAGGCAATAACTTCACCTTTCTTTGTAATGAACTTATTTAATGTGACTTCTGGAAATGCATAGACATAATTTTCGCCTCTAAGTATATTCCCTGCTGATTTAATCCTCACGACCCAACTTCTATTATCAGCTATTTTTTTTTCAAGCTTCTCAATATCACCTTTACGAACTAATAATATCCTTCGATATTTAGATTGATTAGTTTTTACTAAATTAAAAGCATAAAAATTTGCTTGTTGCAATATACTTTCAATAATTTTTTTTATATCACTATTTTTATTTAATTTTATAGTCTTAGTTGCTAAGGTTTGACCACTACTTATTACTACATTTCCACTTCTAAAAGCATACAAATTTTTTTCTAATTTTTTTAATTCTTGTTCACTCTCTATAATCTTTTCGCGTATATCCTCTAACTGGAATAATCCAATTCTTAAATCTCTATCAAATACAACCATAGTTGCGAATGAAATAGCACTAATAATACTTCCAGTAAAAACAGTTATTAAAACAGCTGTACTTTTTGGTCTTAATTTAAAAATACTTAAACGAGCCTTGCCAACTTTCGTACCTAAGCGATCTCCCAGAGTAGAAAGAATTCCACCTAGGATTAAAAGTAAAAGAATTTTCAGCCAGGCGGTCACAGGTAGAAAGAAGAGGAATTAATCAAACCTCCTAAACCTTAGTATGCAATGGCCTTCAATTAAATCTTTTTGCTAACGCTATTGGATCGAATATAGTTATTTTCTTCCTATCTATTGCCAATAATGAGGAACTTTTCAACTCACCAAGTAGTCTTGTAATAGTAACTCTGGTTGAACCTATTGCTTCTGCAATGGCTTGATGAGAAAGTCTTAAGTCAATTGTTACTCCTTTTTCTCCAGGCACACCAAAGTCCCTACATAAAACAAGTAAAAAACTTGCGAGACGAGAGGACATATCTCTATGAGTCAAAGTTTCAATCATTGTTTCGGTTTGAAGTACACGACTCGATAAACCTTGTAACAGCAACAAACCAACAGAAGCATCTTGCTCAATTGCATTCCTTACTGATGTAGCTGGGGCCGAAACCAGTTCCACACGAGTAAAGGCAACAGCGTGATAAAAACGATCTGATCTATGTCCAGTCAATAAAGATAGAACTCCAAAAAGACTATTTTCTCTCAACAAAGCAACTGTAATTTCTTCGCCGGTTTCATATACCCTGCTCAATCGAACAGCACCACGTCTTATTAAATAAACTCTCTCTGCAGGGTCACCAGGGAAAAAAATGGTTTTTGACCTATCTACAATTTCAGTAGATACACCCTCTAAAGATTTAATTACATCTAGTAGAGTTTTGTTAGGCGGTAAAAGAGATGATGAATTACCAACCATCTGGCTATTTTTTTGTTGGTTGAAACGAGTAAAGCCACGATATGAAGTGACCATATTTAATTTATTGTTCAAAGAACATTAATAAGTCGAGATAAAACGATATGTAGCCATGGCGACTTTTTTGAACCTAAGTCTCCAATCCAAGCCTGAGCTTACTCAAAAATTCTATTTTTGATTACAATCATCAGCCTAAGAGGTGCTACTTAAAACTTATACAACTAATTTTTCTTGTTTTCTTGAATTACTTTTGGAGCTTAAATAGTTTTGACAATCAAATATTTTTATTCCATACACCACAGATAGTGTTAAGTAGGTTGTTTAGAAATTTTATACCGCTAGATTAGTTTTAAAGACCTCCTGATAAAAAATCAGATGAATTCACGAGTTAGCACTAATGCTCAACAGAGAGGTTCATCGCCGTCAACAGAGACTTCTACAAGGCCTACCCCCATAAGAAAGCCTTTACAACTAGTTTCGACACAAGGGCAAGTTCAAATCCATACTTCTACTTTTAGAGGTAGTTTTTCTGTTGTTCTAAGTGAAGCGCTTAGATCTGCAGGATTGGGAAGCCAAGTTTTAATAGCTCAATTTTTGAGAGGTGGAGTCAATCAAGGACCAAGTGGAGCCATAAATCTTTGTGGTCGACTTGAGTGGCTAAGGCCAGCTATTGAAACCTGCTTACCCGAACAAATATCTGAAGAAAATTTATCTTTAAAAAGAAAATATGAAGAAAAAGCTATAAAAGAACTTTGGGAATTTTGCAAATCACGTTTAGTAGAAAAAAAAATAGATAAAATCGTACTTGATGAAATTGGAATGGCTATTGGCCTTGGTTTTATTCAAGAAAATGATTTAATTTCCATGATCAATAATCGACCATCATCCACAGATATTATTCTTACAGGACCATCAATCCCTCCTAAAGTAATTGAAATGGCTGATCAAATCACTGAATTACGCTGCAATTAAATGTTAAAAAACGATCGTTGGATTACACAACAAGCTTCATTAGGAATGCTTGAACCTTTTCAAGAAAAGCTAATAAGACATCTTGAGCCGGAATCAGAAAAATCTCCTGTTCTAAGCTTTGGCTGCTCATCATATGGATATGATTTGCGTCTATCTTCTAAAGAGTTTTTAATTTTTAGGCATGTCCCCGGGACTGTAATGAATCCGAAAAAGTTTAATCCTGCAAATTTAGAACCTACAGATTTAAAAGAAGATGAAGATGGCAAATACTTTATTTTGCCTGCACACTCTTACGGTCTTGGTGTTGCCTTAGAAAAAATGAAGGTCCCGCCAAATATTACTGTTATTTGCCTTGGGAAAAGCACCTACGCCCGATTAGGAATAATCGTAAACACAACCCCTGCTGAAGCAAGCTGGGAAGGTCATCTTACTCTTGAATTCAGTAATAGCTCAGGGGCAGATTGCAGAATTTATGCTGATGAAGGAATTTGCCAATTGCTTTTCTTTGAAGGTGATCCCTGTGAAACAACTTATAGTGATAGGAAAGGTAAATATCAATATCAAAAAGAAAAAGTAACCCTAGCAAAGGTTTAAACATGAGTTGTGTTCAATTAATAACTTCTACACCCGACGCAGAGAAAAGCATGGCATACATTGCCAGGGTTAGTAATCCAAAAAATCAAGAAAATGAGGACTTTACTAAATTAATTGGATATTGCATTAAAAATGAACATTGGAGTGTGTTTGAGCAAGCTTATATGACTTTACAAATAGAAACTACTCGAGGAATTGCAGCACAAATATTAAGACATCGATCATTTACTTTTCAGGAGTTTTCCCAACGCTATGCGGATAGCAGGCAATTAGGTGAAATCCCCATACCAGAATTAAGAAGGCAAGATTGTAAAAATAGACAAAATTCTATCTCAGATTTACCAGGAGAAATTATTAAGAAATTCAATCAGAAAATCAAACTTCAATTCGATCAAAACAAAGAACTTTATGAAGAGATGCTGGAAGCTGGAATCGCAAAAGAATGTGCAAGATTTGTACTTCCACTTGCTACACCAACGAGGATATATATGACAGGTTCATGTCGTTCGTGGATTCATTATATAAATCTAAGAACCGGTCATGGGACGCAAAAAGAACATATGGATATTGCAAAAGAATGTAAAAATATTTTCTCAAAAGAATATCCAGTAGTTTCAACCGCTTTAAATTGGTGAAGCTAGCTATGATCTCTGGGACCTTTTGATCTGATAGTTTGATTATTTAATTTTTTTGAATTATTTTTAAGAATTAAATTACTTGAATTTGATAATTTAGTAAAAGAAGGTAGTTCAGAATTATTAATTAAAGAATTAAAGATTTCATCAAGTTCACTGTATTTTCTCACTCCTAATGAGAAACCCCTAAGTTGACCTTTATCGTCAAAAAAAATTAATTTCGGGATACCAGTCACATCATACTTATCAATCAAATCAAACCATCTAGGATTATCAACATTAAGTAAAACTAAGTCTATCTTATTTGAGTTTACTTTTTCAGCTTCAACTATATCAGGGGCCATTTCCTTGCAAGCTTCACACCAATCAGCATAGAACTCAAATACTGTAGGTTTCCCATTTGACAAAGCTATATCGGGCTCAAGAGAATTCTTTGCCAACTGGTCAAGCATTGTTGCAGCTTTAAAACCACTGCGAAAAAAAAATAAAGAAATAACTAAAAAAAGACTAAGAAAAACTAAGAAAATCTTCTGAAGGAAACCAATTTCATTATTTGCATTTTTATCATCAATCATCAGAGTGCATAGTTTATATTAATTATTATATAGATAAACCTTAACTTCAATCATATGTATAAGTTTAATTAATAAATAATAGACTATTTCTAATATACATTACTCTATAAATTGGCAAATTTCTCTCAAGTGAAAATCTTTCTCTATCTGTCTTTACATTATAAGGATTCTTATCAATCAATTCTAGACATCCTAAATCTTTTCTATTAAAATATCTACTTTTATCAATAGTATGAGTCATAGATTCAATAAGTTTAAATATATCACTTTGAATAAATATTTCTCCATCTTCACTCATCGATTTAGCAACTGAATTTAGAAGATTGATTGTTAAAACTCTTCTTTTGAAGTGTTTTCTTTTAAACCAGGGGTCTGGGAATTGAATAGAAACTCTTTTTAATTGACCATAATCTAAATCTTTTAACCATTCATCTAGACTGACATTTACATTACAAAATAAAAATTTCAAATTATTCAATTCTAATAGCTTTCTTTTTTTTTCACATAAGGTTACTAGAGGTTCTCTTATCTCAAGCCCAAGAAAATTCCATTCAGGACATTTTGTTGCTAATTCAATTAGAAATTCCCCCTTCGCAGATCCAATATCTAAATGAATTGGATAATGAGGTTTACTAAAAATATCATTCTTACTGGGAAGTGATAATGGTAACTGAAAAAATTGGCTTAGAGGATTTACATGCTGTCTCACAGAATGCAACTTAATATAAACAAATCAGATTATTATGTTAGCAAGGCAATTAAATTTTTCAAAAGATAGTCTCAAAGACAACGCAATTTATAAATTCTTGATTAGAGTCTATTGATTATTTTGTTTTTATAGATAATTAACCATTAATGATTAATCATTTAATGGGAGGAGTTGCTTCAAGGGGCTAAGGGCTCTTGAAATATATAAAAAAAACTTTAACAATGAAGAATAATCATAAAAAGAATGCCTTAAGGTTGATAATACATATGAATGAGATTTTTTTTTGACTGAAACTCAATTTCAAATTCTAGTTTGGCTCTCATATCGAATTGCGGTAACCTTCGCATTTGGTCTCCCACTAATTCTATTAATTTGGGCAAAAAGATCGAATTTAAGCTCTATTTTTAGACTTTTATCAATTTACTGGAAAGTTTCTAGTCTTTATTTGATAAGCCTTTTATTTCTTAGTGTTGAGAGCCAATTAGGTCAATTGACTTCATGCATTGCACCTATACTTATGGTTGGTTCTATTTGGTTTTGGTTTGATCTAAATGAAGAAATTGATGAAATGCCTATTTATAAACCAATTGCTTTAACTACAAGAATTTGGCGATGGACTTTATGTTTTTGGTGCGTACTAAATACAGTACTTCATCTGTTTAGTTGGAGGTGTTTGAATTCAATTAATCAAAACTATTGTGATACTTGGAGAGAAGTTCCATTTAATTCATTCATGACAACAAAAACAATAATAAAATTTGTTTTAGATGGTAATTGGAGTATAGGATTTGCTACATTTTTTGCATACTTAGCTCTAATATTATATTTAATCGGTTTACTCCAATGGTTAATTATCCAATTACCAAAGAATGGTCGTTTCGCTGGTAAATTCTAAAAACTAATAAATATAACATTCAATATTACTTACTATTTAAATAGCCAATACAACTTTTTCGCACCTTTTACAAATATTTGGATGTTGTTGATTATTACTCATTTCAATTTCATAATGCCAACATCTTTCACACTTAAATCCTCTCGCTTTTGCAATCTCAACTAAAGCAAGGTCATTATCCTCACAAACTAAAACTTCAGCCCAAGGCTCACCACCAATTTGGAAAGATGAAACCAGAAGCCAATCTCTGAGCACATCAACATTATTTGATTCGCTTAAAGCCAACCAGTTAATAGCAGCTTGAACTTTTTCATCAGATATATCAACCCTTACTGATGCTTCCAAAGAGGAACCTAACTGTTGATTATTTCTACAGCTCTCCAACATGCGATTAACAACTGATCTGAGTTTTCGTAGCTCAATGACATGGCAATTAAAACTACTATTTCGCCATGATTCAGGTGCATCAGGCCATCCTCTTTGAAAAACTGAGGCTTCCTCTAAGCTATATGGAATATTTTGCCAAATATCCTCTGCCATATGACATAGAACAGGTGCAATTAGGCCAGATATTTTCTCAATAATCAAGGATAAAACTGTCTGACAACTTCTTCTTCTAAAGTCGGATTTAAAGCTCACATACAACCTATCTTTTGCAATATCTAAGTAAAAATTAGATAGATCAACTACACAAAAGTTCTGAATCGTTTGAAAAAACTTCGAGAATTCAAAATTAGAGTATGCGTCTGTTATTTCATCAATTACTTCAGCTGTTCTATTCAACATCCATTTATCTAACAAAGGCAGGTTAGAAATATCAATTGAATCATTTTCATAATCAAAATCATATAGATTTCCTAATAGGTACCTAGAAGTGTTTCTAACCTTACGATAAACATCAGAGATTTGCCTAAGTATAGTTGATCCAATAGGAACATCTGCAGAGTAATCAACAGAACTAACCCAAAGCCTTAAGACATCAGCTCCATATGCAGGATTTAATTTCTTATTTGAACCACCATTAATTATCACTAAAGGATCAATAATATTTCCTAAGGATTTACTCATTTTTCTGCCATTCTCATCTAATGCAAAGCCATGAGTAAGTACCTTTTTGAAAGGTGCTTTTTGATTGACTGCTACAGAGGTTAATAATGAGGACTGAAACCAACCTCGATGTTGATCAGATCCCTCTAAATATAAATCAGCTGGATAATTTAAATTTTCTTTTTTAGAAATAACTGAAGACCAACTAGATCCAGAGTCAAACCACACATCCATAGTATCAGTACCTTTGTGCCATCGATCCGCTTCATCTATATAAGAAGGAGGTAATAGCTTAGATACTTCATATTCCCACCAAATATCAGCTCCATGAATAGAAATTAAATTAGCTATATGAGAAATAGTTTCTTTATTGAGCAAAATTTCTTTCCCATTTTTTTCATAAAATACTGGTATTGGCACCCCCCAAGTCCTTTGGCGAGAAATACACCAATCTCCTCTTTCTCTAACCATTGAATCAATTCTATTTTTTCCAGAATCAGGAAGCCAAATAACATCTTCTATTGCAGACAGTGCTTTATCCCTAAATCCTTCAACAGAAGCGAACCATTGCTCTGTAGCTCTAAAAATAGTTGGTTTTTTAGTTCTCCAATCATAAGGATACCTGTGCTCATATGGAATTTCTTTA
>QCJR01000005.1 GCA_003215895.1 Prochlorococcus sp. AG-409-D14 | reverse complement strand
ACCTGGGAAACATATTAAAAGATATTGGAAAGTTACAAGAAGCAGAAAATTCATATCGCAAAGCAATTGAACTTAATCCTAATTTCGCAGAGGCGCATTCCAATCTGGGAAATATATTAAAAGATATTGGAAAGTTACAAGAAGCAGAATTATCTACTCGCAAAGCAATTGAACTTAATCCTAATTTCGCAGAGGCGCATTC
The DNA here is from genome assembly GCA_003215895.1 of Prochlorococcus sp. AG-409-D14. Classification (GTDB taxonomy): domain Bacteria; phylum Cyanobacteriota; class Cyanobacteriia; order PCC-6307; family Cyanobiaceae; genus Prochlorococcus_B. The sequence goes on along the minus strand of QCJR01000005.1, from coordinate 105,598 downwards.
CAATTTGGGAGCAATATTAATAGATCTTGGTAAACTAAAAGAATCAATTTCATACTATGAAAAAGCTTTTAATCTTGATAATAGCCTTGATGAAGCAAAAGCAGGTATAGGTAGACTATTATTGAAGGATGGTAAGATGAGAGAGGGCATGGTTAAAATAAGAGAGGCATATGGGTCCATTAATTTTAATTATAAAAACCCTAATATTATTGTTAATTAAATGAAAAAAGTTTCCATAAAAACAAATAACCTAAATCCTCATTTTATTGGATCATGGACTCTAGAGCCATTTTCTATATGTGAAGATCTTATTAGCTATTTTGAACTTAATTTAGCCAAACAAAAGAAAGGAAGCACATTGAGTGGAGTTAATCATAATCTCAAAGATAGTATTGATATTATGGTTAAACCGAAAGAAATTATTCTGCCTGGTAATGAAGCATTTAAAGCTTACTTCGAAGAACTTTTTGAATGCTACAAAAACTATATAGAAGAATGGCCTTTTTTAAAAGATTTAGCTCAAAAAACAGAAATTGGTTCTTTCAATCTTCAAAGATATAAGCCAGGCCAACATTTCAAGAATATACATTCAGAGAGATCAAGCATAGAAAGTTCTCACCGTGTTTTTGCTTTTATGACTTACTTAAATGATGTTGAAGAAGGTGGTTCAACATATTTCAGTCACTATGATCTTGAAATTCAACCCAAAAAAGGACTAACTTTAATTTGGCCTGCCGAATGGACTCACGCACATAGAGGTAACATTTTAAGAAAAGGTTCAAAATATATAGTTACTGGTTGGATCAATTTCTTTAATTAATTGATAATCGATCTTATTTGATACTTTTAAAAAGATTTATCCACTCGGGTTTCTAAAGGCGAATAAATAATGAGGCTAAAGACTAGAAAAATTAAATGAAATCACAAGGCATTTACTTAAATGTTTCACATGGAAATAATGATATACCTGAAATGATTGAGAAATACTTAAAGCAATACAACTTATCTGAAGCGGATACAGTTGCTTAGATTCTCAGAGCGGATCTAAAACTTATTTAATTCAAACACAAGATAAAATTAATGTAAGGAGAGAGCAAATCATTTGGGAGAAAGGTTTCTAATTCCTTATGAGAAGAACAAATCACCTCCCGAGTTGAGCCTAGGTTGAGCGAGAGCAAAGAAATGTGCTTGATATTCCTAATTTGAACCGTGACTTCATACGGGAAACCTTTTATCAATTCTGCCATAACAACAAAAACAAATACAGGACTATTCATTTCAAGTCGAACCCTGTTGTTGAATCACTTAAACCGATGATTACAGATCCTCTTGCTGTTGCTATATCAGAGGGGATGAAACCTGTTCCTGATGGTGCTTTTTTGGAGTCTCTGTTGAATAATGAATTTGGTTTTACTGGAAAAATGCTTTCAATAGCAGTCATAAGCATTCAGGAGGAATTAACTTAAATTTCGCCCAGGGAGTTTTCAAAAAGCAAATGAGAAATTGGTTTTATCTATCAGAGGAGATTTTTTGACTTTTAAACTTAAAAAAATATTTCCTGATTTGCAAGATTAAACGAATCTAATAAAGATTTTTAGTGACGTTTTTGATAAAAATTTTTGAGAATTCCTTAACAGTAGACCCTTGGAATCGGAAGACTTTCTAAAGACAATGCAGGCCCCTTTCTCCTTTTTAGGGGCAAAAATTTAGTCATAGCAATTGATCTTCTCGATTAGTTCTTGAGAAACCGAATTTTTTGAATTCTGCAATAAAAACAAAATTTTGAGAGAATCATTGCAATCTTTAGTAATCGCTGTCGCGGGTACTTTTCAACTTGGTCATTTATTAATGAAGCCTTGCATTTTACTTATTGAAGACGACCAAGACATGAGAGATCTTGTTTCAGGGCATCTTGAGCACACGGGTTTTGATGTACAAAAAGCTGAGGACGGCATCAAGGGTCAGGCTTTGGCTCTTCAATACGCGCCTGATCTAATTCTTCTGGATCTAATGCTTCCTAAAGTTGATGGTTTAACTCTTTGTCAACGTTTAAGAAGAGATGAGAGAACATCTGCCATACCTATTCTGATGATCACTGCCTTGGGTGGTATTAAGGATAAGGTTACGGGATTCAATTCTGGTGCAGATGATTACATAACAAAACCATTTGATCTAGAGGAATTACAAGTAAGGATAAAGGCCTTGTTAAGAAGAACCAATCGTGCACCATTAGGAAGTAATAATCAACAAGAAATACTCAATTACGGCCCTCTTACTCTTGTTCCCGAAAGATTTGAAGCAATATGGTTCGAATCTCCAGTTCGTTTGACTCATTTAGAATTTGAACTGCTTCATTGTTTGATGCAAAGGCATGGTCAGACAGTTGCACCCTCATTAATTCTCAAAGAAGTTTGGGGTTATGAACCTGATGATGATATTGAAACAATAAGAGTTCATGTAAGACACTTGAGAACCAAGCTTGAACCTGATCCAAGAAAACCAAGATTTATTAAAACTGTATATGGTGCTGGATATTGCTTGGAATTACCCACTGGGGACAAAATAAAGGAAATACAACCTTTGATAACTCAAGCAAGAGAAACTAGTTCTTTTAAAAACAATACTGATGAACGGGTAATTGCTTAATTAATCAATGAAGTTTATGGCTAATAAAGCCACTTCCCACGCAAGTCGTGGTTGTACATATTTCAATAATTGTTTTCTCAGCTCTTCAAGTTGTTGAACTAGATTTGAATTTCTATCGCGTATCCAAGCTCTATTTTGTTCAAAATCAATAAGCCATAATTGTTGCTCTAAGTTGAGCTCATCAGTGATTTCCTTGGCTAATTGCAATAATTCAATTTGGTTAGTTAATTTGATTTCTATCTTTTGTCTTAATGGACTTGAGAAGGACAACCAAAATTGAAGATTTATGAGATATCGTCCAGGAGAGCCATGTGAAAAATCGATTAGTTCTTTAATTTTTTCACGAGGAATATCATCTATTTCTTGAACTACTTCTAATTTCTCAATAATTTTGTTTAGTTGATTATCATTTAAGCGTATAAATGGGACTATCTGACATCTTGATCTAATAGTTGATAATAATTTCTCTGGTCTTTGAGTAATAAGAATAAATAATCCTGTATTTGTATCCTCAAGAGTTTTTAATAATGCATTTGATGCAGATTCATTTATTCTTTCAATGTCTTCAATTATCACTATACTTCTTTCTGATTCAAATGGTTTTTTCCCTAGGAACTCTATTATTTTTTTAATTTGATCTAGCCTTATTTGTGGAGGTGATTTCATGCTTATGCTTTCTGATTTTGCTTCCTTTTGAGAAATACTTTTACCTTGGACTATATAAGATGGTTCTATCCATAATACGTCAGGGTGATTATTACTTTCTATTTTCCTTTTTGTACTTTCTTTGTGTTGATTTTTATCAAGAATAACTTGAATAAAAATTTTAGCAGTTTTTATTCTTCCCACTCCTGCTGGTCCAGAGAATAAATAAGCTGGAGAAATTTGTTTTTTTGAAATAGCAGACTTTAAAATTTGAATTGCCAAATCTTGCCCATATATATTTTTAAAATCATCCATTTTATTTATTTTTTATTAACTTTTTTATCTCAGATTGAATCTCAGATATGATCTTCTCCTTGGATTTTATAGCAGATATTTTTTTCCATTTACTACCATTGGATAATTGTTGAAAGCCTAGAGAAACATTTGATAGAAATTCTTTACCTTCTTTTTCTATTCGATCATCTTCTCTATTTTTTCTTCTTTTTATACTTTCTTCAACAGGTAAATCTAATAGAAATGTAATATCTGGAGAAATACCCTGAGTTGCTATATTTTCAAGATTTTTAATTAACTTTATATCTAACTTTCTTCCATAACCTTGATAAGCAAGTGTAGATCCACAAAATCTATCGCTAATTACCCAATCCCCTTTAGTTAGAGTTGGGCGAATAATTTCATTTACATGTTGCGATCTATCTGCGGCATAAAGCAAAAGTTCAGTAATAGAATCTGGGCTTTTTTCTATTGAATTATCAAGTAGAAGCGATCTTATGGATTGTCCTAATTTAGTACCTCCTGGTTCTCTAGTGATAACTAATTGATTATTTTCAGGAATTAGATCACTGTCAATAAGCCATTTTGATAATTCATTGATTTGAGTAGTTTTGCCAGAGCCATCGATACCCTCAAAAACAATAAATTTTCCTTTCATTTTGATTTTAAAGATAAAGCATTAAATACAACACTTAATGAGCTCAAAGCCATAAGTAAAGCGGCCAAAGGAGGAGATAGTAATAGGCCGGAGGATGGTAAAAGTAATCCTGCCGCGATTGGTAGAGCTATTAAGTTGTATCCAAATGCCCATGCAAGGTTTTGTTTTATCTTGAGCATTGCTTGCTTTGATAGCTGTAAAGCATTTGGAAGAGCTTCCAAGCTTTCTCCTAGTAGAACAAGATCAGCAGAATCTTGAGCGATTTGAGTTCCTGTTCCTATCGCAACCCCCAAGTCTGCAGCTGCTAAGGCTGGGGCATCATTAATTCCATCACCTATCATCGCAACTAAACCATTATTTTTTAATAAGTTCAATTTATTTAGCTTGTCTGAAGGTAACATTTGCCATTCAATTTGTTTAGCACTAAAGCCTAATTTTTTTCCTAAAGATACAACTGCGGAATCTCTATCGCCACTGAACAAACTTAATGAAAAACCATTTGAACGTAATTTATTAATTGAAAGAAAAGCATCTTTTCTTACTTGATCATCAATCAAGAAAAAACCTAATAATTTGTTTTCTAAAGCAACTGCAACTATTGATTGAGCTTTTCTTTTTACAAGCTTAAAATTATTTTCTATGATTTCATTCCATTCAATTCCTTCACTCCTTATCCATTCTGGTGTTCCGACTCTGATAAGTCCATTTAAATTATTAATTTTGCCAGCTAAGCCTTTACCTGCGTATGTAGCCGAAGTTGATACTTTCTCTAGTTTGATTTCTTTGTTATGTGCTTCTTGAATAATTGCTTGGGCCAGTGGATGCCGACTCTCTTGTTCAATACTTGCCGCTAATTTGAGCATGACATTTTTTTCTGACTCTTTGTTTTCCCAGTAGCCAACAACTAAAGGTCTGCCTATTGTGAGTGTCCCGGTTTTATCAAAAACAATTTGACTTATTTTTGATGCCATTTCTATGACATCCCCACCCTTGAACAGCCAACCTCGTTTAGCAGCTTCCCCGGAGGCAACTGTTATTACCGTTGGTGTAGCAAGTCCTAGAGCACATGGACAGGCCACAACTAAAACAGCTATTGATAATTGAAATGAGAGACCAATTGGTGTTTGAGGTGAATTAATTAAATGACCATGCAAATGATGGCTTTGCATGAAACCTTTATTAGATACCTCTAAAACCTCTGGCCATATCCTCGTACCTATTCTCCACCAAAAAAGAAAAGTCAGCAAAGCTAGAGTTGTTACTCCGTAGCAGAAAAAACCTGCTACCTTGTCTGCCAGTCCTTGAATTGGTGCTTTTCTAGCTTGGGCTTCTTCAACTAAGCTTATTATTTTAGCTATTGCAGTCTCAGATCCTATTTTTTGAACTTCTAAAATAATTGTTGACTCTAAATTTAGGCTTCCAGAGGGAAGCTCGACTCCTGGTTTCGCATTGAGAGGTAAAGACTCACCAGTTAAACTTGATATATCTATAGCTGAATTTCCTTTTATAACAAGACCATCGACGGGGATTCTATCTCCCGCCAATAATTGAATCTTTTCTCCTGGCCTTAGGGCACCTATCCTGATTTCACGAATTTCATTATTGTCTAAAATTAGATTGGCTGTTTCGGGTTGTAATTTTGCTAATTCTTTTAATGCTGTACCTGTTTTATATCGAGCTCTTTCCTCTAAAAAACGTCCTAACAAAACAAATCCAAGCAGCATGACTGGTTCATTGAAAAAACATGGCCAGCCAACTTTTGGCCAAATCAAAGCAACTATGCTTGCCAAGTAGGCACTTAATACACCCAGGCTAACTAAAGTATCCATAGTCGGTGTAAGCATTGTCGCTGACTTTAGACCTGCTTTTAGGATCGACTTGCCTGGGCCGAGTAAAGCAAATGTTGCGAGTGCAGCATGAAAAGGTAATGAACCAATAAGTGGAAAAGATATATCTTGACCTTCTACTAAATGTCCTAACCCAGAGAGGGTTAGTAATGAAGTGGCGATGATTAGTTGTCTCCATTTTTCCCATAAATTTTGATTTTCTTTTATTTCTAATTCGTTATTCTTTGCAATTGTTTGATAATCCCTTTCTCTTGATGGAAAACCCTTTGATTTAAGAGTTCTTATGACATCAGATAGGGAACTATTAGGCTCTTTAATCTCTATAAAAGCAGTTTTTGTAACTAAATTAACGCTTGCATTATTTATGGATGGGTGGCTTTTAAGTATTTTTTCAACTGCCTGTACACAACTTCCGCATTTCATTCCATCTATATCAAGCAGAATTGAATTTTTGCGTTGCGCAATTTTTTTGTCGCTCAAGGGAATATATATTTTGGATACTTATTCTAAATTTAATAAATAAATAGCATGTTGCATTCATTTAATAATTTATTAATACATGAAAATTAGTTTCATTATTTCTATACATTTTTTCTATTTCCAGGCAGGATAGAATTAGATAGTTTGATATTGGTTAAATCGTGCCTCGAAGTCAAAACAAAGACAATTTTCTTGATAAGGCCTTCACTAAGATGGCTGAGGGAATAGTGAAAGTGATGCCAATAGCTTCTAAAGAAAAAGAAGCTTATCTTTATTATAGAAAAGGTTTGGCAGCTCAAAATGATGGAGATTATTCAGAGGCTCTTGAGTATTATGAGGAGAGCTTAAAACTTGAGGATAATCAGGTTGATAGAGGTGAGACATTAAAAAACATGGCAATAATTTATATGAGTAATGGAGATGAAGAGAAAGCACTAAATACATATAAAAAAGCCTTGGGACAGAATCCGAAGCAGCCATCTTGCTTAAAAAATATGGGATTAATTTATGAAAAAAGAGGCAGAATTGCTCAAAGGAATGGTAACCAAGATGAGAGTGATATCTGGTTCGATCAGGCAGCTGAAGTTTGGAGTAAAGCTGTTCGTTTATATCCAGGAGGATATTTAGATATAGAGAATTGGCTGAAGACTACAGGTAGAGGTAATGTTGATGTTTACTTGTAAGAATTAAAACGTAGATTAATGTTTATTTAACGCATAGAGTAAAGCTTGATTAATATTAGAGGCTTTTAATATTTTTAATTTTTTATTTGTTGCAAACTCACTCGTATCTATTCCATTTGGGATAATTATTGTCTTATATCCAAGTCTTATTACTTCATTAATTCGTTGTTGCATTTGTCTTACTAATCTTAATTGACCAGCCAAACCTATTTCTCCTATAAATACCACACCTTCTTCAATTTCAACATCTTTAAAGCTCGAAACTATTGCAGCTGCTATTCCTAGATCAGCCCCAGGCTCTTCTACTTCTAATCCCCCTGCTACAGCTAAGTAACAGTCATATCTTGAGAGTGTAAGATTCATATTTTTTTCTAGAACTGCCAAGATTTGATGAAGTCTGTTTATCTCAACACCAGTTGTCGTTCTTCTTGGACTTGCATAACTAGTGGGATTTAAAAGTGCTTGTATATCAATGGCTAATGGTCTTGTCCCTTCACAGGTAACAATTGTGGAAATTCCAGGTGCAGAGGTTTTGCTTAAAAATAATTCGCTTGGATTAGATACCTCTGATAATCCATCTGATTGCATTTCAAAGACTCCAAGTTCACAAGTGGCACCAAATCGATTTTTCACACCTCTTAAAAGTCTGTGAGAAGCGAATCGATCGCCCTCAAAAGTAAGTACTGCATCCACAAGATGCTCAAGAACTTTTGGTCCGGCTAACATCCCATCCTTCGTTACGTGCCCAATGATCAAAAGGGATATGTTTTCTCGTTTAGCAATTTGCTGTAAAGCTGCAGAACATTCTCTAACTTGAGCAACTGAGCCAGGTGAACTTGATAAATTTTGATCATGCAAAGCTTGAATGCTATCAATAACTGCAACCTCAGGCTTCAAATAATCAAGCTCTTTTATTACTAGTTCTAGATCTGTTTCTGCGAGTAAATGAAGTTTGGATTCAGAATCTTCAATTCGATTCCATCTAAGTTTTACTTGTTGCGCAGATTCTTCAGCAGCCACGTAAAGGACTGATCTTTGATGAGCCATTGCTGTCGCACTTTGCAAAATGAGAGTACTTTTCCCAATTCCTGGGTCTCCCCCAATTAATACAAGTGATCCAGGTACTAGACCACCTCCAAGCACCCTGTCAAATTCTTTATAGCCACTTGGAATACGATCAATAATTTTGTTTTTTGTCCTGCTTATTAGTTCTGAACGATAAGGAGATTTCTTATGGCTAGAATTAATCTTTGTGTAAATAGATTTATCTGATTTTTGATTGATTTTTTCTTCTATTATTGAGTTCCACTCTCCACAATTGTTGCAGCGGCCAAAGAATTGCCTGGTTTGAGCACCGCAACTTTGACAGATATAAATAGAGACAGAACGAGACACTTAGTTGTAAAAAGGAAGTTGGCTGTAGTTGAATAAAGATAGTGATCTTTAAATGTTGGTGAACCTTCACTTAAGATCTTGTCGCAGCCGCCAAAGCTAAGAAACAAATGACGGCCACAAGTCCCTCAAAGGAAACCATCCTCGTAGCTGATGATGAGGCAAGTATTAGGAGGATCCTAGAAACTCGCCTATCTATGATTGGCTATCAGGTAGTTACTGCTTGTGATGGAAATGAAGCATTGGATCTTTTCAGAAATTGTGAGCCTGATTTGGTTGTTCTCGATGTCATGATGCCTAAATTGGATGGATATGGAGTTTGCCAGGAACTAAGAAAGGAATCAGATGTTCCAATAGTCATGCTGACAGCATTGGGAGATGTTGCAGATAGAATTACTGGACTAGAGCTCGGTGCAGATGATTATGTTGTTAAACCATTTAGCCCAAAAGAGTTAGAAGCTAGGATTAGATGTGTATTAAGAAGAGTAGAAAAAGAACAAATAGCCGGCCTACCTAATTCAGGCGTGATTGCGGTTATGAATCTAAAGATTGATACAAATAAACGTCAGGTTTACAGAAATGATGAACGAATTAGATTAACAGGAATGGAATTTAGTCTTTTAGAACTATTGGTCAGTCGTTCAGGAGAACCATTTAGTAGAGGTGAGATACTTAAAGAAGTTTGGGGATATACACCTGAAAGACACGTTGATACAAGAGTAGTTGACGTTCATATTTCTAGACTTAGATCAAAACTTGAGGATGATCCTGCAAATCCAGAGCTAATTCTTACTGCACGAGGAACAGGTTATCTTTTTCAAAGAATTGTTGATTCTATGATTCCTGAAGGATCATAAATCAGTGGAAAAAAATCACCTAAATAACAAAACAAATCGTTCTAAGGCCATTAGAAGATTGGTTATTTGGTATCGACGAAACTCTGCTGTTACCAGTCTTGTTGACACTGCAACAAGCTCAGCGACAGCAGCAAGCAATGTTGCTGGCACAGTTGTTTCTAATGCTGGTTCTGTTGTTACTAGTGCTGGATCAATAGCTAGAAGTACTTTAGAACCATTTGTATTTGATCCTCTTAGAAGACTACAAGGTGGAGTCAGTACAGACGATACAAATGGAATTCAAGACTCAGAAAGGATTTGGGTCGCTGTCGATGGAATGGGAGGAGATTTTGCTCCTGGAGCGATTCTTGATGGGTGTTTGAAATCTTTGTCGTTGCTTCCATTGAAAATTAAATTTGTTGGTGAAATAGATAAAGTAGAAAAAGCAGCCACTGAATTTGGCTTAGAAGAATCTTTAGACAAAGCTATAGAAGATGGAAATTTCGAATTGATTTCAAGTGGTCTTTCAGTTGGCATGGATGAAGAAGCCACTGCAGTGCGAAAGAAAAAGGATGCGAGCATAAATATTGCAATGAAATTGGTTAAAGAAGGAAAAGCTATGGGTGTCTATTCGGCTGGCAACTCTGGAGCAATGATGGCATCAGCAATTTTCAAATTAGGACGATTAAAAGGAATTGATCGTCCCGCTATTGGAGCATTATTCCCAACTAAAGATCCTGGTCAACCAGTATTGGTTCTAGATGTTGGAGCAAATATGGATTGCAAACCAATTTATTTGCATCAATTTGCGCTTCTTGGAAATATCTATAGTCGAGATGTGTTGCAGGTGGAAAAGCCAAGAATAGGATTATTGAATATTGGCGAGGAATCCTGTAAGGGTAATGATCTTTCACTAGCAACTTACAAACTTTTAAACGAAGAAGAACGTTTTTTCTTTTCCGGAAATTGTGAAGGACGAGATGTTTTGTCAGGCGATTTTGATGTTGTGGTTTGTGATGGATTTACAGGAAACGTTTTGTTGAAATTTCTTGAGTCTGTTGGAAGTGTTCTGTTGGGAGTTTTGAGAGCTGAGTTGCCAAGAGGAAGAAGAGGCAAAGTTGGTTCTGCTTTTTTAAGAAATAATTTGAAACGAATAAAGAAACGTTTAGATCATGCTGAACATGGCGGAGCTTTACTTCTAGGAATTAATGGAATTTGTGTTATTGGTCACGGTGGAAGTAAAGCTTTATCTGTTTTGAGTGCTTTACGAGTTGTTCATTCCGCTGCAAGTCATGGAGTAATGGATGATTTGGCAGATTTAAATAAACCAGATGTTTTAAAGGTCTGATTGGAACTGTCCTACCATGTGATTGACTTATGAAATGAGGACTTTTTTTAGATTTGATTAGAAATTCTCAATGGGACTCTGGAATATCTTTTGTGGGGTGCGGAAGCGCAGTACCTCAAAAGGTAATCAATAATGATCAACTAGGTCAGCGAGTTGATACTAATGATGAATGGATTCAAAGTAGAACTGGTATTGGTGAAAGAAGAGTTATTGGAGAAAATGAGTCTCTGATTGATTTGGCTACTGAAGCAGCTCTTAATGCTGTCAAAATGGCTAATTGGGATGTAAAAACTATAGATTTGATAATTCTTGCAACATCTACTCCTGAAGATTTATTTGGCTCGGCGCCTAAAATTCAATCAAATTTAGGAGCTTCCAATGCAGTAGCTTTTGATTTGACTGCTGCTTGTAGTGGTTTTTTATTTGCTTTGGTAACCGCATCACAATATTTAGCTTCTGGTTCTATGAAAAGAGCTGTTGTGATTGGAGCAGATCAATTATCAAAATGGGTTGATTGGGATGACAGAAAGACATGCGTTTTGTTTGGAGATGGAGCTGGAGCAGTAGCTGTTGATAGATCTGAACATGAAAGTGGTTTGATTGGATATGATTTGAAGTCTGACGGAAGCAAAGGAGGTTGCTTAAATCTTTATCAATCAAATACTTTTTTAAATTTAGTTCAGGGAGCCTCACATCAAAAAGGGGAATATTTGCCCATAAAAATGGAGGGAAAGGAGGTTTATAAGTTTGCAGTTAAAGAAGTTCCAATCATTCTTGGAGAAATCTTAGAAAAACATCAAATTAAGTCAGAAAATATAGATTGGCTTTTATTACATCAGGCTAATCAAAGAATTCTTGATGCTGTCGCTTCGAGATTTTCAATACCATCGGGAAAAGTGCTTTCAAATTTGAAATATTATGGAAATACATCAGCAGCAACGATCCCATTGATGCTTGATGAAGCAGTTAGAGATCATAGGATTAAATCAGGTGATTTAATAGCCTGTAGTGGATTTGGCGCTGGCTTGAGTTGGGGGGCCGCTTTGTTTTATTGGCATGGTCCCTATTAAGCTGGTTAATAATTAATCTAGAAAAATTATGACTATTGCCTGGGTCTTTCCTGGACAAGGCTCTCAAAAATTAGGTATGGCAAATTCGTTACTAGATTTGCCTGGTTCGAGAGATAGATTTGAATTAGCCTCAGAAATACTTGGAAGAGATCTTTGGAAAATTTGTTGTGGTGAAGGGGTTTCAAACGAAGAAATATATGACTTAAATGATACGAGAAACACTCAACCTGCACTTTTTGTTGTTGAGTCGCTTTTGGTAGATGATTTAAAAAGACAAAAAAGGGAAGCTCAAATAATTGCAGGCCACAGTCTCGGAGAAATAGTTGGTCTTTATTCAGCCGATGTTTTAGACGCAAAGACAGCCTTATTGCTATTAAAGAAAAGATCTGAATTAATGGCTTCGGCAGGGGGAGGAGCAATGATCGCTGTTTTGGGATTTGATAGAAATCAATTGGATGATTTGATTAGAGAAACTGAGGGGGCTGCAATAGCAAATGACAATAGTGAATCTCAAGTTGTTTTATCTGGTTCACCAGAGGCAGTGAAGAAAGTGGCTGATAATTTAAAATGTAAAAGAGCAATTCCTCTTCAAGTTTCAGGTGCTTTTCATTCGATATTTATGACTGAAGCATCTAAAAGTTTTGCTGAAGAACTTGATCAAGTAATTTTTCAAGATGCTCAAGTTCCAGTTCTTACAAATGTTGATCCAACTCCAACTTTAAGTGGGGACATATTGAAGGATCGCCTAAAAAAACAAATGACTAATGGGGTTAGGTGGAGAGAGACTATGGAAGTAATGCAAAAAGAAGGAATAACCACAATGGTTGAGATTGGTCCAGGTAATGTGCTTAGCGGTCTTGCTAAACGATCAATGAAAGGGGTATTGGCCAGTCAAATTTCAAATGCAAGTGATTTGGGTTATTAATTTTGGAACAATTTAAAGTTGCTACGGGAATTGAAAAAATCCATAAAAATATACCTCGACAAAGTTTTGTTTATGGTTGTGTGAGTTATCTATTCGTTTTTCCGATTTTTCGTTTTTTGTTTAGAGGTCAAACAATAGGAATTTCGAATTTACCGAAGACGGGAGGAGTTGTTGTTGTTTCTAATCATGGTTCACATCTGGATCCCCCGATTTTGGGCCATGCATTGGGTAGACCGGTAGCTTTCATGGCTAAATCTGAACTTTTCAAGGTGCCCATATTGTCATTCATAATTTCTGCTTGTGGTGCCTATCCGGTTAAGAGGGGAGCTGGAGATAGAGAGGCAATAAGAAATGCATCTAATCGATTAAGTGAAGGTTGGGCTACAGGAGTGTTTTTGGATGGAACCAGACAAGAAAATGGGAGAGTTAATGAACCTAAAGCAGGTGCTGCTCTTCTGGCTGCGAGGACAGGTTCCCCTATTCTTCCTGTGGCAATAGTTAATAGTCACAGAGCTTTTCCCAAAGGATCTCTTCTTCCCCGATTTATCTCTATTCATTTAAGAGTTGGTGAATTAATTCAACCCCCTAAAACCAAGAAAAGAGATGATTTAACATCAACTACTAAAGAAATTCAAATCTCTATAAATTCAATGTTGGATAAGGGTTTAATAAAGAATGCCTGAAATTATGTTTTCTCTTCAAGATTATAAGATATATGAACTTTTCCATTTTTATTTTTGATGATCGATTGGTGAAGTTGGATAGATAGGCAATGTTTTTTGCCAATTAGATTGGACTTCTGAATTTTGACAATATTGAGAAAAATTTACAAGCGAAATAACATCTTTTTCTATGTTATTAGAGGCCTTTATTGAAGGTTCGATGATTTTTTCATTGATTATTAATCGTGGAGAAACTATTTCATTAAATTCATGAAAATTTGATTCTTGGTGAATTTTTACTAGTTGATATTTACCAGCCACAATTCCTCTTCTTGGTAAAACATCTGTTATCCAAAATGGATTCAATCTTTGGCTTTTGGCAAGATCTTTGTAAAGTCTTGAAGCCATTAAATGAAAGGAACTAATGGAATCTAATGAACAATCAATTTGCTGAGCAATAGTTCTAGCCATTGAGATAGTTAATCTTGTACTAGTAAAACTTCCAGGACCTTTTGCTACTGAAATACGAATAATTTGCTTCCAAAACTTTTTAGGAAGAATTGTCTCAATACAACTAAATAATTTGTTTGACAATGAGCGACCAATATTAAATATTTCGCTTTTTATTATTTTCTCTGGATTTTCAGTGTCTTTAATGGCAATTCCAAAGGATTCTGAGCAGCTGTGTAAGGCTAATAGATATTTTGATTTTGGGTTATGGAAATTTTGCAATGAATTTATTATGATTATTATTTTGGAATTTCTTCTCCTGGCCGTAGCCTGCTCCATTTCCCTTGATCAAGTTTGAAACTATCGCATCCTCTTACATCCCATTCTATACCTGTCTTGTTATCAGGCATATCAAAAATATTGATATGTATTTTTGGGTTATTGCCTTGAAAATCTGGATTTTTAGCGAGGTGTGGGACTTGATGGTTTTCTTCAACTTTGTAGTAGGTCTTACATCTATCAACCCAAGCACAATCAACACAGATGCACATAACTATTCAAGAAAAATCTAGGTGTCATTTTGATAAGTAAGGACACATTACTATCAAATGATCTTTTTGGAGATTTAAACCCAAAAGATTGGCCAATATCCATTGATGATTTGCCTCATGGAAGTGCCTTAGTGGGCGGTTCTGTTAGAGATGGATTGTTGAAAAAATTGAGTCAAAAACCCGATTTGGATTTTGTTATACCAAAGAATGCCATTAAGTTCAGCGAAAATTTATCTAAAAAGATTAGTGCCACTTTTATAAAGCTTGATGAGAATAGAGATATCGCTAGATTAGTTATTAATGGATGGACTTTAGATTTTGCTAGACAAGTTGGAGAAAATCTTACAGAAGATTTATTAAGACGAGATTTTCGAATTAATGCAATTGCTTTAAGGCTTAAAAAAAAGCCAGAGATTTTTGACCCGACTGGAGGAATGGATGATTTAAAAAGAAGGGAAATTGTTGCAATAAGTGAAAAAAACTTACTTGATGACCCTTTGAGGATTCTTAGAGGTTTTCGATTAATGTGTGAATTGGATTTTAAGTTAGATAAAAAAACTAAAAGTTTTCTAAAAAACAATGTAGATAAATTAAGTAATGTTGCACCTGAAAGGATAAAAATGGAGATCTTAAAAATAATTCATTCAAAATGGAATTCTTCAATTTGGGAAACATATTTAGAACTACAATTACTAAACAAATGGAATGAGAATAATCTTCCATATATTGAGCTAAAACGAAAAGATATTTATTCTAATATGACTTTTCCAGGAATGGCTTTAGCTAAATTAATATATTTACTTAGTGATGTGAGCTTATCAGAATTGACTTTTAGTAAAAATGAAATCAAAAGATGTAAGAAACTTAGATTTTGGGTTCATAAAATTAATAATTTAGGTTTAGATAATCTTTCCGAGGATGAAAGATTTCAACTTCATATTGATTTGGAGGAGGATTTGCCGGCTTTCATTCTTTTCTTGAAAGATAAATATACATCTAAATGGTTGAAACGGTGGAAAGACTCCTCTGACCCTCTGTTTCACCCTTCATCTCCTTTGAATGGCCATTTGCTTAAAAAAAATTTTAGGATCCCTTCAGGCCCTCTCTTGGGAGAACTTATTAGGCACCTTTCAAAGGAAAAAGCTTATGGAAGATTTTGTTCAGATAAAGAGGCTTTGGAGGTCGCTCGTAAATGGACCCTAGAGAATGCACCCTTTTTGTGATTAACTACACACAAATCAAATTAATCTCGGCCGAATGCCGTCTTATTCTTATCCCCTTTTTTCTAAATGAGTGTTCGTCTTTACATCGGTAATTTGCCGCAGAATGTCAATGTTAAAGAACTTGAAGCCCTACTAGCATCTATCGGAGATGGCATCAAATTTAAAGCTGTTTTCGATAGAGATACCAAGGCTTGTAGGGGATTTGGTTTCGCTAATATCAAAAATGAAAATGTTGCAAATGAGCTTATTGAAAAATTAAATGGACATGAATTTAATGGCAATAAATTGAGAGTTGAGCGTTCTGAGCGTAAAGATTCAAATTCTGGCAGCTCAAGAAGAGCAGCCAATTCTAACAATGGTAATAAAGGTTCTACTCGAAAAGATGTTAAGAAAGTTGTACATAGCGATGCGCCAATTAAAGAGGCTCCAGATCCAAGATGGGCTGGTGAACTATCAAAATTAAAGGATCTTTTAGCTAATCAAAAAACTCCTGTATAAATCTTCAGGGAATTAGGGTTTTAAGTTTATATTTTTCATCTTTGATAGTTATCAGATAGGAGATGGGTAGGTTTAAAGCTTTCACCCATCCCTTTACGTATGCACGATTATTGAAGACATCATAATCAAGTTTTTCAATGGAATTTAATATTCCGCTATAGAGTCTTAGTGAAGTCCAGATCGGCCATCTTGCATCTATTGAGAGCCATTTGATACCTTCTTCAGATTTCAGGAACCAATCTCTTGCTCTGGCTAATTGAAAAGACATTAACTCTCTCCAGTTCTCGTTAATTTTTCCGTTCATCAGATCTTCTTCGGTGTAATTAAATTTTTCCAAATCCTCTAATGGCAAATAAATTCTTCCTCTCTCTCTATCTTCTCCAACATCTCTGAGAATATTGGTTAATTGATTCGCAATTCCTAAAGCAATAGCCGCTTTTGAAGTGTCAGGAGAAGGAAAATTTGGATTGGACGTATACGCAGTATCGATTCCTATTACACCTTGAGTCATCAAACCAACCGTTCCAGCGACTCGATAACAGTAGAGTTCAAGTTCTTCAAAGGTTTTATATCTAGTTTTATCTAAATCCATTCTTTGGCCTTCAATCATGTCGATATAAGGCTGAATAGATTGAGGAAACTTTTGAAGAGTATCGGCGAGGACTGCATCAATATCATCTTCTGTATTACCCGCAAAAATATTTTTTGTTTTTTCTTCCCATTTATTCAATCGATCTGATAACTCATCTCTAGATTTTTTTTGAGCTTCAGGGCTGTCCATTAGCTCATCTGTTCTACGGCACCAAACATAAATAGCCCAGATTGCTCTGCGTTTAGCTGGGGGCAGCAACATGGTGCCAAGGTAGAAGGTCTTAGCCCATTGTGCAGTTTCTTTTCTGCAAGCCTCGTAGGCATCCTCTAAATTCAAAGAAGGCTGCGACAAAATTAGAAGTTTGTAGTTTTTTTGGTGTGCATTAAGCTGCTCAATTGCAATTTAAAAAAATTGCTTTTGATAGATACATTAAGTCTAAGAAGAACCTATGTCAGTCGAAATATGGATTTTTTCTGCACATAATTTTCCACTTAAAACCGCGCCTTCCATGGAAGCGAGGTATTTTTGCATTGTGTAATCACCAGTTAAGAAAAAGTTGGTTATGGGAGTCTTTTGATCTGGCCTTAAATCTTGGCATCCAGGAACAGCTTTATAGACTGATTTTGGAGTTTTAATTACTTTATATTTTCGCAATTTAGCTTGATTTTCCCCTGAGAAATGCATTGGAAAAAGTTTCTTCAATTCTTGCATTGTTGCATCAATTATTTCCTCATCTTTACGACCAATCCAGTCTTTTGCAGGAGCAAAAACTAATTCAAGCATTGAACGATTTGGATCTTCATATTCTTTACAAGTTATGCTCATGTCGGCATAAACACTCAAAAGAGGAGATCTGCTGAATAAGAGGTGATCAATATTTGTAAGTTTCCGATCGAACCAAAGATGAATATTGATAACTGGAACTCCTTTTAGACCTTCAAGTTTTCTGAAAATATCTTGAGAAGCCCATTCACTAGGCAAAATTGTTTTAAAGATGTCTACTGGCATTGCGCTTACGTATGCGTCGGCTTCAATTTCTCTCCCATAGGATTCTTTGGCACTTCCTATTAAGAAATTTTCAACAGAGCCATCTTCTTTTAAATTTATTTTTTTAAGTGGGCTATTTAAAAATACGTCGCCGCCTAAAGCTTTAATGTGATCAACAATTGGTTGGCAAAGTCTTTCTGGTGGCGCTCCATCAAGGAATGCCATTTTTGATCCATTTTTTTCTTGTAAGAAGCGGTTTAAAGCAGTTAGCAATACTGTTGAGGATATTTCATCGGGACCTATGAAATTGAGTGCCTTACTCATGGCGATAAAAACTTCATCATTAACTCTTTCTGGTATATTTTGTTTTTTGAGCCATTCCGTCCAAGAGTATTTATCACAATCTTCTACATAATTTTGGCCACGCAACATAGCTGGTATTAGTCCTATCCCAAACGAAATTTTTTCTGGCCAGCTGAGCATGTCATTGTTGCTTAAAATTGCCGCCACTCCATTTATTGGAGCTGGAAGATCAGGAAAGTCGAAACGGCTATATGTTCCAGGTTCTTCTGGTTGATTGAAAATCATGGAATGGCTTTTCCATTGAAGACGATCTTCAATATCTAACTCTTTAAAAAGCTGGAGCATGTTTGGATATGCTCCAAAAAATATATGTAATCCAGTCTCATACCAGTCTCCATCCTCATCTTTCCAAGCAGCAACTTTTCCACCAAGTACGTTTCTTGCCTCATAAACAAATGGCGTATGACCTGCATCGGCTAAGTATTTTGCACATGAGAGTCCTGCCAATCCGGCTCCAGCAATTGCTACGCGCATTCTTAAATAAAAGAGTATTTAACAACTTTAGTGATTAAGACCACCCAACAAGGGGTAAGGTCGTTAAATTTGCAGTATATATTTCGGTTTGTTGTTTTAAATTCATGAGCGATACCATTCTTAAATGCACAACTAGACACATAAGAATATTTACTGCAGTGGTCGAAAATAACGATTTAATTTTAGATAATGGACATTTGACTTTAGATATTGATCCCGATAATGAATTTATATGGAGCGATAAATCTATCAAAAAGGTGCAAGATTATTTTCGTGAATTAGTGGACTCCAAAGCGGATGATGAATTGAGCGATTACAGCTTGAGAAAAATAGGATCTTTGCTTGAAGATTTTATTCGAAAGTTGTTGAAAGAAGGAGAACTCAGTTATAACCCAGATAGCAGGGTAATGAACTATTCAATGGGATTACCTCGAACTCAAGAATTATTATGAATCAAGGTCCTTATGGTCGGAGACCATCATCTCGAAGAAGAGCAGATCTGGCCAGAAGACAGGATGGTAATAGATTTAATGCAAGACAAGATTCAAATATCAGAGACCAATATGAATCTAGAGGCAGTCGATTTAAACCCTCAGGCCCTTCAGATGGAGGAGGCGGTATAAAAATCAATCCTAACTCAGTTGCTATTTTAGCTGGAGTTTTAGTGATTGGTGTTGGCATTGGCAGCCTTATCACAAGTACAACTTCTGGTGGACAGGGAAATATTGCAAGTCAGCAACAGTTGGATATGGCTGTTCCCGACCCAGACTTTTGTAGGCAATACGGTGCAAGCGCATTTGTTATCGATGTTGAAATGTATACGACCCTAAACCCCTCTACAAGCTTTGTGACGCAACCTGCTCTTCAACCAGGTTGTGTCATTAGAAGAGAAAATTGGACTGTCTTGCAAAAGCAAGGAGCAATAAATAATGAAGATGTTAGAGAGTGCAAGCAGAGAATGAATACATTCGCTTACATTGGCTCAATTAGGGACCAACCAATTGTTCGTTGTGTATATCAAGCAGATGTTAATGAAAATAAATTTATAATTAAAGGTGCTGAAGAAGATGCTGTAGGTATCAATAAAGAAGCTATACAGTTCTAAATTTGAGCATTAAACAGTGGAGAAAATGAACTAGCAAATAAAGGTAAGATATCTTGTGTGAATGCTTCGGCAGCTCTAGATGAATATCTGCCAGGATTAGTGATTACTTTTAATTCTCTTTTGACTTCTAGATCTGCAACAATTGCTCTGTGAATACTTCTACCTGAAAGTTCTCTTTCAATTGATACTACTGGGAGAAAAGCAGCTCCTAGTGCGGATTGAACTGCATTCTTGATGGCTTCAAGAGAATTTAATTCCATCTCTATATGTAATCTCTGGACGTCTAATCCTGAAGAAGATAATAATTGATCAACGACTTTTCTTGTAGTTGATTGATTATCTAAGGTAATAAATCTTAGGCTATATAAATCTTCTTTTGTGAGTTCTTTTGACTTTGCTAATGGATGATTAGTAGGTAAAACAAGAGCTAACTCATCAGTCGCAAAAGGAATTACTTGTAATGAATCATTTAATTCTAATGGCAGTTGACCTCCAATAATTGCAATATCTATCTGGCCATTTGCAACACTCCATCCTGTTCTTCTAGTGCTATGAATTTGAAGTTGGACTGAAACTTCTGGATACTTTTGTCTAAAAAGCCCAATCATCCTTGGCATCAGGTAAGTACCAGTAGTTTGGCTGGCTCCAATAATTATGGATCCTCCTTTTAGATTGTTTAAGTCTTCAATTGCTTTGCAAGTCTCTTGGCATTCCCCTAATATTTTTTCGCAGTAATTTAGAAGAAGTTTTCCTGCTTCTGTCAGTTGGGCTTTTCTACCACCTCTGTCGAATATGGCAATTTCTAGTTGCTTTTCCAGATTTTGCACTTGCAAGCTTACAGCTGGTTGAGTAACAAAGAGGCTGTCAGCAGCTTTTTTAAAGCTCCCCTCATCAACAATTGCTTTGAGGATTCTTAGTTGATCAAGAGTGAATGGTATCTCGGCCATGGTGGCAGGCCTTCATGGCAGCTATTAAAATAAAATGTAGGGAAAAACAACACCAACTGTTGATCCGGTATGGATCTAATAATTTATTAAGAGGCTTTTTATAGGGCTAATGGCATTTTCAGATACTCATAGTTCAAGTTTTGTGATGATCTTACTTTTATTTTGTTTTGCAGTTATTCATAGTGGAGGAGCGGCTTTAAGGCCCAAGGCGGAAAGTGTGATTGGTGCAAGAGCATGGAGATTGATATTTGCTTTTGCAAGTATTCCCTCAGCTGTAATTTTGATTGGTTATTTTATTTCTCATCGTTACGATGGAGTTAGATTTTGGAATATTCAAGGGATAAGCGAATTAATTCCTGTGATTTGGATATTGAGTGCAATTAGTTTTCTTTTTTTATATCCAGCTACTTATAACCTTTTAGAAATACCTGCTGTCCTGAAGCCCAAAGTTAGAATTTATGCTTCAGGGATTATTAGAGTCACTCGCCATCCTCAGGCAATTGGACAAATTATTTGGTGTTTTGCACATTTACTTTGGATAGGCACAAGTTTTACTCTGGTAACTTGCTTGGGGTTAATTGCTCATCATTTATTCGCTATCTGGCATGGTGATAGAAGACTTACTCTCAAATTCGGCAAAGAATTTGAGGAAATTAAGAAAAAAACATCAGTTGTCCCTTTCTTGGCTGTGTTGGATGGACGACAAAAATTACAAATAAAAGAATTTCTTAGGCCCTCTCAAATGGGGATTCTCATTGCAGTGTTTTTTTTCTGGTGGTCACATCAATTTATTTCTATTGGAGCACAGAGATTTCTCTCTTTTGATTTAACTGAATTACTTGCAAGAATTGCCTAAACTTATCTCAATATGATTTAGCTGGATGTATTCGGCTGCAGACTTCGCTTGGTTAATTCCACTTCTTCCTCTTTGTGGAGCAGTTTTGATTGGTTTGGGATTAATTAGTTTTAATGATCTTTTTAATCGTTCAAGGAAACCCGTTGCGATAACTCTTTTAACTTCAGTAGGTGCTTCTGCATTTATTAGCTACGCAGTATTGGCTGAGCAACTCTCAGGTAAGCCTCCAGTTGAACATTTATTCATATGGGCAAGTGCAGGCTCTTTTGAGTTGCCAATGGGATACGTGATTGATCCTCTAGCATCAGTCATGCTTGCTCTGGTAACGACAATTGCCCTCTTGGTAATGGTTTATTCCCATGGATATATGGCACATGACCCTGGTTATGTTCGTTTTTTTACTTATCTAGCTTTATTCAGCAGTTCAATGCTTGGGCTCATTGTTAGTCCAAATTTGCTTGAAATCTACGTTTTTTGGGAATTGGTTGGGATGTGTTCATATTTACTCGTTGGCTTTTGGTATGACAGAGATGGTGCCGCGCATGCTGCTCAAAAGGCTTTTATTGTAAATAGAGTTGGAGATTTTGGCTTATTGCTTGGGATTTTGGGTCTTTTTTGGGCAACAGGTAGTTTTGATTTTCATGGAATCGCTGAAGGCTTATCAGAGGCAGTTAGCTCTGGGACAGTACCAATTTGGGCAGCTTTGACGCTTTGCATCCTCGTTTTTATGGGACCAATGGCTAAGTCTGCACAATTTCCTCTTCATGTTTGGTTGCCTGATGCCATGGAAGGTCCAACACCAATATCTGCTCTGATTCATGCTGCGACAATGGTTGCAGCTGGTGTTTTTTTAGTCGCTAGGCTTGATCCTTTATTTAGCCAGTTCCCTTTTGTTGGATTATTTATAGCAATTATTGGAACTATTACCTGTTTCTTAGGGGCATCGATCGCTTTGACTCAAATGGATTTGAAAAAAGGTTTGGCTTACAGCACAGTTTCTCAACTTGGATACATGATGCTTGCAATGGGATGTGGAGCACCAGTTGCAGGAATGTTCCATCTGGTTACTCACGCTTGTTTTAAGGCCATGCTATTCCTTGGCTCAGGCTCAGTTATTCATGCCATGGAGGAGGTGGTTGGTCATGAACCAATCCTTGCTCAAGATATGCGATTAATGGGAGGTCTCCGTAAAAAAATGCCTATTACGGCAATAACTTTTTTCATTGGTTGTATTGCTATCAGTGGTATTCCACCTCTCGCAGGCTTTTGGAGTAAAGATGAAATTTTAGGTCAAGCATTTAATAGTTTTCCAATTCTTTGGTTTATTGGTTTTTTAACGGCAGGAATGACAGCTTTCTATATGTTTAGACTTTATTTTCTCACTTTTGAGGGAGATTTTCGAGGCGAAAATCAAGAGTTGCAGTTTTCTTTGCTCGCATTAGCAGGTAAAGAAAAAAATGAAGAGCATGAAGACCACGAAGTTGGCAAGATACATGAATCTGCATGGCCAATGACATTTCCCTTGGCAGTTTTGGCAATTCCTTCTGTCTTAATTGGCTTTGTAGGAGTTCCTTGGAACAGTCTTTTTGTAAACTTGTTAGACCCAGCTGAGGCTATTGAAGTAGCAGAAAAGTTTAGTTGGGGAGAATTTCTTCCACTTGCAATAGCCTCTGTAGCTATTTCATCTACAGGTATATTCTTGGCAGTTTTAACTTATTATTTAAAAAGACTGGATCTGGGTGTTTCTCTATCCAAGAAGTACCCTCAATTAAATTCATTTCTTCAAAATAAATGGTACCTAGATGACGTAAATGAGAAAATTTTTGTTAAAGGTAGTAGAAAACTCGCAAGAGAAGTACTTGAAGTTGATGCAAAAGTAGTTGATGGAGTAGTAAATTTGACTGGATTATTGACTCTTGGTAGTGGAGAAGGACTCAAATATTTTGAAACAGGGAGAGCACAATTTTACGCATTGATTGTTTTTGGAGGTGTGATTGCTCTAGTTGCACTTTTTGGAGTTGTAGGAACATGATTTTTACATAATTTTTTTAGGTGTGTGTTTCATCCCCTATCTAGAGGGTGCCAATAATCTCATAATTTCTAAACTCAAAAAGTGCGATTAATTTCGAGTCTTGGAATTCGCTCTCAATACAAGTTTGAATCTAGGAACAATGCTAATTTCTGAGCCAATTTCAGCCGATTTCCCTTGGTTAAGTTTATCCATATTGTTTCCTATTATTGGTGCATTAATTGTTCCTTTTATTCCAGATAAAGGGGAAGGGAAAGAAGTTCGATGGTATGCCCTCATAATTGCTTTAATTACTTTTCTCATTACTGTTGTTGCTTACTTCAAAGGTTTTGACCCCAGTCAAGAAGGCTTGCAATTGTATGAAAAAGTTAGTTGGCTCCCAGATCTTGGATTGACTTGGTCTGTGGGCGCAGATGGCTTGTCAATGCCATTGATATTGCTTACGAGTTTCATAACTTCTCTTGCGGTTTTGGCAGCATGGCCAGTTAGCTATAAACCAAAATTATTTTTCTTCTTAATTCTTGCAATGGATGGTGGCCAGATAGCTGTATTTGCTGTTCAAGATATGTTGCTTTTCTTTCTGGCTTGGGAATTGGAATTGTTCCCAGTTTATTTATTCCTTGCAATATGGGGCGGAAAGAAAAGGCAATATGCGGCGACAAAATTTATTATCTATACCGCAGGAAGCTCGTTGTTTATTCTCCTTGCTGGTCTTGCTATGGGTTTCTTTCAAGGAGGAGGAATACCAGATTTCGGTTATACCCATTTGGCTCAGCAAGACTTTGGTAGGGGATTTCAACTGCTTTGTTATTCAGGATTGCTAATAGCGTTTGGGGTCAAACTTCCTATTGTTCCTCTTCATACTTGGTTACCAGATGCTCATGGAGAGGCCACTGCTCCGGTTCATATGCTTTTGGCAGGAATATTGTTGAAAATGGGAGGATATGCTCTCCTACGATTTAACGCGCAATTGCTGCCTGATGCTCATGCCCAATTTGCTCCGTTGTTAATTGTACTGGGAGTCGTAAATATAATTTATGCAGCCTTAACTTCTTTTGCTCAAAGAAATTTAAAAAGAAAAATTGCTTATAGCTCAATAAGTCATATGGGTTTCGTTTTGATAGGTATTGGGAGTTTTAGTTCGTTAGGAACTAGTGGTGCAATGTTGCAAATGGTTAGCCACGGTTTAATAGGAGCAAGTTTGTTTTTCCTTGTTGGTGCAACTTACGACAGAACTCACACGCTTCAATTAGATGAGATGGGTGGTATTGGTCAAAATATGAGGATTATGTTTGCTTTATGGACAGCATGTGCTTTTGCTTCTCTTGCTTTACCTGGAATGAGTGGATTTATCTCAGAATTAATGGTCTTTGTGGGGTTTGTAACTGATGAAGTTTATACACTCCCATTTAGGATTGTTGTTGCTTCATTAGCAGCAATTGGAGTCATTTTGACACCTATCTATTTACTGTCGATGCTCAGAGAAATTTTCTTCGGCAAAGAGAATGCCAAGTTGATATCCAAAGCAAAGTTGGTAGATGCAGAACCTAGAGAGATTTACATTATTGCTTGCTTGTTAGTTCCCATTATTGGAATTGGTTTATATCCAAAAATCATGACTGATACTTATATTTCATCAATTGATGGATTGGTTAAAAGAGATTTGTTAGCGGTTGAGAGAATAAGAAGTGATCAAGCACCAATTATTAGTAATACAAATTTATCTATTGGAACTCTTGAAGCTCCTCTTTTAGATTGAAAATTGTTTCAGCTAGCATAACTTCAAATATAGAGATAACTTGCTTTTAGATTCTTACTTAGTTCTCATTGCCTGTTGATCTTTTAACTCAAGCAGCAGATTCTGGCGCGAGACTTGCTATTCGTTTATTGCAAGACGCTGCGCAAAGAGGAGATATTGATCCTTGGGATGTTGATGTTATTCCAGTTGTAGATGGTTTTTTGGATCAGCTTAAACAGCGTATTGAAATTCCAAAAAAGATGTCACAACATTTCAGCCAGAATGGTGGAAGTTATGAGGTTGATCTCGCTCAGAGTAGTGAGGCCTTTTTAGCGGCTTCTGTTTTGGTTGGTTTAAAGGCGGAGGTACTTGAGGCCGAAATATGCTCTTTTGATATAGAAGCAGAAGATGACACAGACTTTGATTATGGTGAACAGGGTTGGCTAGATGAAAGTTTTCAATTACCCCTGCGACCAGAAAGACATCTGTTGAGAAGACCCGTTGCACCTCCTCCATTTAGAAGACCAGTTACTCTTGGAGAATTAATAAATCAGCTTGAAAATATTGCAGAATCGTTGAAAAATGATGAGTTGCAAAACCGTAGAAAGTTAAGACAAAAAAAATTAAGTAATAGGGAGGTTATTGCTCAAGTTTCATCTCTTGCTCACAGAGAAAAATTACCTGAAACCACTGCTGCATTGGCGATTTTC
This sequence comes from Prochlorococcus sp. AG-409-D14, assembly GCA_003215895.1. Lineage (GTDB taxonomy): Bacteria > Cyanobacteriota > Cyanobacteriia > PCC-6307 > Cyanobiaceae > Prochlorococcus_B. The sequence goes on along the minus strand of QCJR01000005.1, from coordinate 79,589 downwards.
ATAAATAAGTGGGAGCAGGCTTTGCACTGGGTTGATTTTGAATTGTTAGTTGAGAGGTGGAAAGAAAATTCTGCTTCAGACGATTTGGATACCGACAGAGTCGGAGTCTTTTGGGCTTTGTTGTTTTTATGCTCTCAGGGCAAAGTTGAGATTGATCAAAAAGGTTCTTTATTCTCTCCAATTAGTTTAAAAAGGCTTTTGGAACCAGGAATGGTTGCTCAACTTCCTCTTGCTTCTCTAGACGTGACAGATGGCTCGCCGGCTGCTGCTTAGCTCTTTGTGGAGGCAGCATTCTATGTTGGCCTTGTATAGCTTAGGTTAAACCGCCTATGAAGGCGATGATCCTGGCGGCTGGGAAAGGAACCCGAGTTCAGCCGATCACGCATGTGATTCCAAAGCCAATGATTCCTATCCTTCAGAAACCCGTAATGGAGTTTCTGTTGGAACTGCTTAAGGAGCATGGTTTTACTGAGGTTATGGTCAATGTTTCCCATTTAGCTGAAGAAATAGAAAATTATTTTCGAGATGGACAAAGATTTGGAGTTGAAATTGCATATAGCTTTGAAGGACGTATTGAAGACGGTGAATTAATTGGCGACGCACTTGGGTCAGCGGGGGGACTGAAGAAAATTCAAGATTTTCAAAAGTTTTTTGATGATACTTTTGTAGTCTTATGTGGTGATGCATTAATTGATTTAGATTTATCTGAAGCTGTAAAACGACATAAAGAAAAAGGTGCTCTGGCTAGTTTGATTACTAAACGTGTCTCAAAAGATCAGGTAAGTAGCTACGGTGTTGTTGTAACTGACGAAGAAGATCGTGTTAAAGCTTTTCAAGAAAAACCCTCTATAGATAATGCATTAGGCGATACGATTAATACTGGAATTTATTTATTTGAGCCAGAAATTTTTAATTATATTCCATCTGGCCAACCCTTTGACATTGGTTCAGATTTGTTTCCAAAATTAGTAGAAAAAGGAGCACCTTTTTATGCTTTGCCTATGGACTTTGAATGGGTTGATATTGGTAAAGTCCCAGATTATTGGAGAGCAATAAGGAATGTTCTTAAAGGGGATGTTAGACAGGTTGAAATACCAGGAAAGCAAGTCAGACCAGGAATCTATACGGGTTTAAATGTTGCAGCTAATTGGGATAAAATTAACGTGAAAGGACCAATATATGTTGGTGGAATGACAAGGATTGAAGATGGTGTAACTATCATTGGTCCTTCTATGATTGGTCCGAGTTGTTGTATTTGTGAAGGAGCAACAATTGATAATTCAATAATCTTTGATTATTCACTAATTGGCCCCGGAGTACAACTTGTAGATAAGTTGGTTTTTGGTAGGTATTGTGTTGGTAAAGAAGGTGATCATTTTGACTTACAGGAAGCCGCTTTAGATTGGCTAATCACAGATGCTAGAAGACAGGACTTAGGAGAACCTTCACCTCAACAAAAAGCAATGGCTGAATTATTAGGAACTGATCTGATTGGTTCTTCTAATTAATATTTGCTCTATCTAAAATTATTGGTATTTGTTGTTCCGCTTTAACGGCCATAAGATGAACTCCTTGAGCAATTCCTAGAAAACTTTTTACTTGCTCAGCAGCAATTGATATACCTTCATCAATAGGATTTGAAGAATTCTGAAGTCTGGAAATAATTGATTCCGGAATACAGGCTCCAGGTACTACACGATTTATGAATTGTGCATTTTTTGCAGATTTGAGCAGAAAAACTCCAGCTAAAACAGGAATTTTTATAGGCTCTGCAATTTCTTTGCAAAATCTTTCAAGTACGTTGGGATCCATAACCATTTGAGTTTGAAGGAAATTTGCACCCGCTTTTTTCTTGAGTTCTATTCTTCTTCTTAAACCATCAAATCCTCTGCAATTTGGATCAGCTGCGGCTCCAGCAAATAAATTAGTTGGGCCATCAGGCAATAAATCAGTTACTGGATCTAGGCCTTTGTTAAGTGATGTGACTTGAGAAATAAGTTCTATTGAGTTGAAGTCTTGAACTGATTTGGCTTGAGATTGGTCTCCCACTCGAACAGGATCGCCAGTCAAACAGAGAATATTTGTTATTCCTAAAGCATGTGCTCCAAGTAATTCAGCTTGTAATGCGATTCGATTCCTATCCCTACATGATAATTGCAGGACTGGTTCAAGATTTGCCTCTAAAAGCAGCTTGCATAAGGCTAGGCTGCTCATTCTCATGATTGCCCTACTGCCATCTGTCACATTAAAACCATGAACAAGGTCTCTTAATTTGGCGGCTTTTGAAAGAGCTGAATCTGCATTGCCCCCCCTAGGAGGCATGATTTCAGCAGTAATAGCTGATAAGCCAGATTCAAGACGATTTTGAAGTTTAGATTTCACATGTATTTTTTACTAGATAATTACTATCGGTGATTAAAGGCCCTAATCTAAGTAGTATTAATTAATGAGTTGTGAGTGAGGGGAATGTTTACAGGAGAGATCGCTAATTCGTCCCATATGGGACTCTCAGCTAGGGAAATGGAGATTATAGGCTTAGTTGCAGATGGCCTCACTAATCAAGAGATTGCTGAAAAACTGACAATTAGCAAAAGAACTGTGGACAATCATGTGAGCAATATGTTTACAAAAACAGGTTCAAAAAACAGAGTTGCTCTATTGAACTGGGCAATGGATCATGGAAAGATATGCCGGGATGGATTCAATTGTTGTTCATTGCCTGAAGAAACAGCTTCGTAGAAAGTCTAATTATTGTCTTCCTCATTTGTATCTGATAGAGCCGTTAGAGAAAATTCAATAGATGAAAGTTCAAATAATTTTGCATATGCAATGCAAGCTTCCTTGTCAGTGCAAGTGAAGCGAAGAATCCCTTCTGTGTCATAAAGACCATACAAGTTATACCTCTTGCAAAGGACGCATAGGTCTCCGGGAAGAACCAATGACAATTATAAAGACAATCTAAAGGAAAAACGTACTTTTCGCTTAGGATTTTTTGACGTTCATGCGATCTTTAACTGACAACTGAGAAATGGGTTTTATTGCAAGAGAGGCATTGCTTAATGATTTGATCCCAGTTATCTCTTTTCCACACCATGATGGTATTTGGATTTCTTCCGATACTGAAGTCAATTCTATTTCAGCAATTTTTAAAGAAGAATTTGATTCATTAAAAACATCAACTACCCAATTTTTTTTATTTATTTTTACAAGATAACGAGTTTTAGAAATCCTATATTTTGAAAGTTTTATTAATTCAATAGCATCTTTGATAGGAATTGAATATTCAAACTCATGGTTTATTAATTTATTTAAAGAAGACTTTAAAGTTATGTATGCTTTTTTATTATCTATGATCCTTATTCGAGTAAGCCATTCGTCTTCTTTTGAATTTAGGTAGGCTTGATCAAACCCTTCACTTAGTATTACCTGAGATTTCCAATCTTCATTTTTAACTAAGAATCTTCTTTCGATTTCTATTCCCATAATTTATAATTATCATTAAGGCTGCTAGCCCAATGAAGTTTTTGAGTGATTGTCTTATAATAGGAAAGATTTTCATCTAAAATTATTATTGAGGTTGAATGATTAGATCTCTTTACTAAACATGTATCAGTAGCTTCAATTAGACATCCACTAGCTCCATCTAACCATAAGTTTATTTTTTGCTTCTTTTCTTTTACGGGTTTTATTACTAATTTAGATTCAGGAGGGACCACAATCGGCCTACTGGCCAGGCTCATTGGACATATGGCGCTAACTATTATTGCATCTAAGGAGGGATGGATTATTGGTCCTCCTGCGGCCATAGAGTAAGCAGTGGAACCTGTTGGGGTTGAGAAGATAAGTCCATCTCCTTTGTATTTGTCAACTGCTTCTCCATCTATTTCAAGCGCAAGACTACAGGTAGGTGAGATATCGTCTGTGCAAGATCGTAAATAAAAATCATTTAGAGCGAAAAACGATCTTTTAAGTATGCTTTGATTATTATCTTTCTCCGAAAATACAGTTGCTTGAAGCATCATTCTTTTTTGTATATTAAATCGATTATTTGATATTCTTTCCCAAAAATTTTCTTGCTTTAAGATATGACGATCATGCGTTAAAAAGCCTAGATTACCTCCAACATTAAAACTTAAAATAGGTATGTTTTTTGGCGATAAATATCTTGCAGCCCTTAATACAGTTCCATCACCTCCTAAAACAATTGCGATTTCTGGTAAAACCTCAGTTGCTGAAAATAATTGATTAATATTATTAGTTTTATTACTTATTTCGGAATATAAAACTTTTTTTCCATAACCTTCAATGATTTTCTTACAATTTAAGGTTTCTTTATATGCAGTATTACTGTCTGATCTATATAAGATCCAGATCAGATTTGTATTCATTAATAATATCTACCACTTGAGTAGATTGAAACTTTCCATATCAATAGTAACTCTATTTCTATACAAGGAAAGTAGTATTGCCAGTCCAACAGCAGCTTCAGCTGCAGCTACTGTAATAACAAAAATTGAAAATACTTGCCCTCTAATTATTGATCCATCTATATAGGAGGAAAAGCTCATCAGATTTATATTCACTGCATTTAACATTAATTCAATACTCATTAAAACACGAACTGCATTACGACTATTTATTAATCCCCATACACCTGTGCAGAAAAGAAATGCAGCAACTATAAGATAAGCCTGAAGAGGAACCGGTCCAATAGAGTTTTCTAGCATCTTGGTACTTAAAATTTACACATAAGATTTGTTCATTTTAAACTATTCTCGGAAAGAAGAGGAGTTTTCTTGTCACTTAAGGACTTTGTATTCCTGAAATCGTTTATATAATCTGTTTGAATAGAAATATCTCTTCTTGCTAAAACAATTGCTCCAATCATAGCCATTAATAACAAAATAGAAGCAAGTTCAAAAGGTAATAAATAATCTGTAAATAAATGTTCTCCAATTCGCTCAGTTGCTTCTTCACCTATTGAGGGCGGCCCAGGTAAATTCCACTTCGTGCTAATACTGACTCTCAATAACAAAATTAATAGTCCCCCGCAAACTCCACTTGAAATTATTTTTCTAGTTTTAAGTCCTTCAATTGGTTTTAATTTCTCTTTCTTATTAACCAACATAATTGCAAATAATATTAAAACATTTACAGCTCCTACATATACAAGAATTTGCGCCGCAGCAACAAAACTTGCATTTAATAAAAGATATAAGCCTGCTACAGCCAAAAAGACGCCGCCTAATAAAAATGCTGAGTAAACAATATTTTCTAGTAAAACAACTGCCAAACTTCCAGAAACTATGACAGCACTAAGAACTAAAAAGCAAATTAATTCTGTTGAGTAAGCGATGTTCATTAATTATTCAGGGTCTAGTTTATTTGAAACATTTTCTTTGATTTTGCCATTTGAGTCTAATTGTGAGGCCTCTTTTTGAATTTCTTGAAGAATCTGACTTGGAAGTTTGCCAGCTCTTTTATCGTTTGCATGTAATTCATGAGGATCCATTACGCCTTCGGGTAAATAAGATAATTCCCTTAAAGACCGAACTGATGGATCCGAAGTTACACTTGTTGGAAGCCTTCCGAGAGCAACGTTATCGTAATTAAGGCTATGTCTATCAAATGAAGCAAGCTCATATTCTTCTGTCATTGATAAGCAATTTGTAGGGCAATACTCAACACAATTTCCACAAAAAATACAAGCACCAAAGTCAATTGAATAATTTCTCAATTCTTTTTTTTTGGTTTCTTTATTCATCACCCAATCAACCACTGGAAGATTAATAGGGCATACCCTTACACAAACTTCGCAAGCAATACACTTGTCAAATTCATAATGAATTCTTCCTCTATATCGCTCAGAGGGGATTAGTTTTTCGTAGGGATATTGAACAGTTACTGGTCTTCGTCGCATGTGGTCAAAAGTCACGCTTAGCCCTTCAACTAAATATTTCGCAGCATCAAAGGCTTCTTTGGTGTATTCGGAAACTTTTTCAAGGAAACCAAGCATATTAAAGTTACTGCCGGTGGCCTCTAATTACATTAATCATTATACAGTTTTTTTCAAATATATGTAGGTACTTTTACTCAAAATCGTACTGATTGTGTTGCTTCTCTTTTATCCGCCAAATGTCATTGGAAATGCCAATTTAAGTGAAGCAGTTACAAGCAGATTGACTAAAGAAATTGGTAAAAGAAACTTCCATCCCAAGTCAAGTAGTTGATCAATCCTCACTCTTGGAGTGGTCCATCTCAACAAGATTGCTAAAAAGACAAGTAAATAAGCCTTGAGGATTGTCATCACAATTCCAAGGGATGCAGCAAAAATTTGAACTAATGGATTATCAATCGAGAGGCCGATCAGAGATGAAAACCAATCAATTGATATTGGGAAACCCCATCCTCCTAGGTACAGAACTGAGACAAGTAAGGCAGATAAAACTAGATTTATGTATCCAGCTAAGTAAAAAAGAGCAAATTTCATACCTGCATACTCAGTTTGATAGCCCGCAACCAGTTCTTCTTCTGCCTCCGGTAAATCAAAAGGTAGTCTCTCGCATTCAGCTAATGCACAGATCCAAAAAATAATAAAACCTACAGGTTGTCGCCATATATTCCAGCTAAGAAAACCAGCAGTGTTTTGTTGCTCAACTATGTCAACAGTACTCAATGAATTGCTCATCATGACTATTGCCAAAACTGCAAGCGCTAAAGGAATTTCATAACTAATTGATTGAGCTGCTGCTCTAAGTCCACCTAGTAAAGAATATTTATTATTAGAAGAGTAGCCACTCATCAATAGACCAATAGGTTGGATACTGCTAAGGGCTATCCATAAAAAGATTCCTATTCCAACGTTGCTAATTAATAGATTTTGACCAAAAGGAACAATTAACCAAGATAAAATTACAGGAACTAAAACCAATATTGGTCCAACTGTGAAAAGGGCGCTATCTGCTCTCGCTGGGATTATGTCTTCTTTTACTAAAAGTTTTAAGCCATCTGCCATGGGTTGAAGAATACCCAGTGCACCAGCATATTCAGGTCCAATTCTCTGTTGAGCTGCTGCAGAAATTTTTCTTTCAAGCCAAACAGTTACTAATACACCAATAACAGCAGATACCAATACTAAAAGCATTGGGAGAGGGATCCATAAAAGATGAGCTAATTCATGAGATAAACCAAGGTTTTGAACACCCTGGGTAAAACTCATCTCAAGGTCTATTCCTGAATTCACTTCTAATATTTAATATATTTATTAGGTTAGTGTAATTTTCAAGTAAATTTAATTTCGAAGACATAAATATCAAATCATCTGCTCTCAAGGGACTGCCAATTTCTGACTTTTGGCCCTTCATAAATTTGTGAGGGTCTGAAAATTCTATTTGCTCCTAGTTGTTCTCTCCAGTGAGCCAACCAACCAGCAACTCTTGAAATTGCAAAAACTGGTGTAAAAAGATCTCGCGGGATACCAAGCTTTCGGTAAACAAGTCCGGAATAAAAGTCAACATTTGGGAATATACCTTTTGGTCCCAGTCTGGAAATAGCTTCTTCTTCAAGTGCTTTAGCTACTTCATACATTTCATCTTTACCAAATTCAGAGAAAAGTTCTTCTGCAAACTCTTGTAAAATTGTTGCTCTTGGGTCTTTAACACGATATTCCCTGTGCCCAAAGCCCATTATTTTTCTTTTTTTTGCAATTGCCTCATTGAGAAATGAAGATGCGTTTTTAGGTATTTCAATTTCTTCTAGCATTGCTATTACATCTTCATTGGCCCCTCCATGAAGAGGTCCAGCCAATGTTCCAACTGCAGAGGCGACAACAGCATATGGATCAGTTAATGTGCTTGCAGTAACTCTTGCGCTAAACGTACTAGCATTGAGACTGTGTTCGGCATGAAGAATTAAGCATCTGTCGAAAACCCTTGCTGCAAGGGGATTTGGTTCCCTCTCGGTGAGCATATACAGGAAATTGGAGGAGTACGGTAAATCATCCTGGGGTTGAATTGGATCGTCTCCTTTTCTTATTTGCTCAAAAGCAGCAACCATAGTAGGAATTTTTGCAATTAACCTCACTACTGCGTCGTAAATATATTTTGGGTCATCAATTGCTCTGCGAGAATAAAAGAGGCCCAGAGATGCAGCACTTGCTTGCAAGGCGTCCATAGGATGCCCTGATTCTGGAAAACACTTCAGCATATCTCTAATTCGAAAGCTAACTCGTCTGTGCATTTGAACGTCTTCTTCAAATTTTTGGAGCTCATTATCAGTAGGAAGTTCACCCCATATCAAAAGAAAGGCTGTTTCTAGAAAACTACTTTTTTGGGCTAGCTCAGATATTGGATAACCCCTGTAATTAAGCTTTCCTTCTGACCCATTGATTTCACATATCCCTGATTTGGTTACAGGAACTCCTTCTAAGCCTGGCTTTAGAACCAAATTAGTTGTCTTTTGTTTGTTATCTATGGCTTTAGCTCCTGCAAAATAATTATTCTGTTCAATAGAAAAAAATAATTTTCATTTTGAACTTCATTTTATAGAATTAAGCTAGCTGGTAAATATAATACTTTCAACTTTTTATTAACATGGTTATAAGTTGATTTTAAATTTAACGAAGTCTGGATAATTAATTGTCGGTGTTGCAATAGAGATATCAATATTCTGAGGAAAATCTAATTTATTTCCTAGCATTGTTCTAATTAAGATATATGGGTAAAAACTATTTAAAAATTCTTCGGTTTTTCTCTTCCCTAAGTGTATTCTGACAATATCATCGAAATCGTTGATTCTGTCTTTATTGCCATCGCTATTTATGTTATTTTCTATGTATTCCTTGTTACCAAAACTCGCAATAGATGACAGATCTTGACTCCAAATATATATATCTTCGTTTTCTTGAACAATTGCCTCAACACTCTCTTTCAGCTCGACTTTTTCATTATTAATTGTAGTAAGTTTTGACCAGACTTCTAGGTTCTTTTTTTTAAAATCAAGATAAGAATTTAAGAATTTACCTTTGTTTAAAATGTTGTTTATCTGATTCTTATTTGTCTCCGATTTTCTAGTTAAGGCTAACCACTCTTTATCTTTTAGCCATATTAAATTTCCTGTGGTATTTTCAAGAATAATTTTGAATAAATTAGAATAATCAGTTGTTATTGATTTCTTAATAATCGATGCCACTGATTGTTGGAAAGGATGTATAGAATTTATTCCGAAAAATTGTTTAGGGTTGTCAATTAATACATAATCATCAAATAATTTGAATTGTTTTTCTTGATCAACTAAATCATAGCTCAGACCATTACCTTTATTCTCCCGCTTAATATCAAATGAGATAACTCCTTCTATATTTAATTTTTTATTATCAATATTTATTGATGAAATTAATTTATTTGCTTTATTCAATTCAAATAGATCTTTTTCCTGGCCTATTACATCGAAAATTTTATTAGGAGACATTTCTAATAATAGAATACCATCATTCAGATTATCTTTTAATTGAATAGTCTTATACTCTTCCTTCGTGCTTAATGTAGGAATCTCTAGTCTATTAAGTGACGATTCTATTATTTTTGGGTTAGAAGCAATTAAAATATAATCTTTATCCTTTGAAAAATAAATTGATTGATTTGAATTAATTTTCCTTGAAATTATGTTTGAGTTTGAAATATTTAATTTATTCATAGAGTTTGGGATTAGATCATTATTTTTTTTATTGAGAATTGAATCTAATGCCTCTTCAGGATTTAAATTATTATTTATTTTTAAAACCAATTGCCAATCATTAAGAGCATGATTGGTTGTATTAAACAATGCAAAGCTTCCATATTCTCCTACCCACTTTGAGATATCTCTTTCGAAATCAAGACTTATTAATTTTAAAGAAGAATCTCTGATTAATCTTGTTGTTTTATTAGCGATATTTTTATTTATTTTTCCTTGAAAACTCTCTATGTAATTTGGAAGAATCATAGGATTTATTTTCCAGTGAAAAACTAGATCCGCATTTTTTGGGATGTATTCTGAGGAAGCAGGATTCGTATATGATTTTTCATTTTGCAAAGGAATTTCCTTAAGGTTATTATTCCACCAGATAAATATTCCTGTAAATACTGATGCAATTATGATTCCAGATATTAAAAAATATGATAGACGTGATTTCATTTCTTATTATTTGAGCATTTGTATACTTACTGAGCTTTGATATGAGAAAGTTTAATCTTTAATTTGAATTTCAATTATGAATGAGCATACTCCTTTAAATATATCTCCAAAAGAGTTAAATGATTTATTAGATGATGATTCTTCTGAAAAACCATTCATTGTAGATGTGAGAGAGGACGATGAAATTGCCATGGCTTCATTTTCATTTTCAGTATTGCATCTACCGTTAAGTAAGGCTGCAAGCTGGTCAGGGGAAATAGATGAGTTGTTACCAAGGGATACTCCTATTGTTGTTGTTTGTCATGCAGGTGTAAGAAGTTTAAATTTTGGTATGTGGTTACTAGAGCAAGGTATAAGAAAAAAGGTTTGGAATCTTGTAGGTGGCATAGATGCGTGGAGCACAGATGTAGATCGATCTGTTCCAAGGTATTAATGGTTTATCAATTTATATTGTGGATCCTAATTTTTTAGCAACCGTATTGACATCTTTATCTCCTCTGCCAGAGCAGTTAATTACTATTTCGGAATTGTGATTCAGAGTTGGGCAAAGTTTCTCGAGATATGCAAATGCATGAGAAGTTTCGAGAGCAGGAATAATACCCTCCAGTTGACTGACTAACTGTAGAGCTTTTATTGCTTCATTATCAGTAACAGCAGCATATTCAGCACGTCCAATTTCTTTTAAGTAACTATGCTCCGGTCCCACGCCTGGATAGTCTAGACCTGCACTTATGGAATGGGCCTCTTCAACCTGACCATCTTCGTCCTGTAGTAAAAGACTCATGGCTCCATGAAGAACACCTATCCTTCCTTCGGTAATTGTTGCTGCATGTCGACCAGTTTCGACTCCATCTCCAGCCGCTTCAACGCCAATCATTCGAACACTTTTGTCTTCCACAAAAGGATGGAACAGGCCCATCGCATTTGATCCGCCACCCACACAAGCTAAAAGAATATCGGGAGATCTTCCGAAAGCTTGGTTACATTGTTGCTTTGTTTCTTCGCCAATAACTGCATGAAAATCTCTGACCAACATTGGATATGGATGAGGACCAGCAACTGATCCAAGAATATAGTGTGTCGTTTCTACATTGGTAACCCAATCTCGAATCGCTTCACTGGTTGCATCTTTAAGTGTTGCCGTTCCACTTGTTACTGCCCTAACTGAGGCTCCTAGAAGTTGCATTCGGAATACGTTTAATGCCTGTCTTCGCATATCTTCTTTACCCATATAAATGATGCATTCCAATCCAAAACGAGCACAGACTGTCGCAGTTGCAACTCCATGTTGACCAGCGCCAGTTTCAGCAATAATTCTTTTTTTTCCCATCCTTATCGCAAGAAGAGCTTGTCCAAGTGCATTGTTTATTTTGTGAGCACCTGTGTGATTTAAATCTTCTCTTTTAAGCCATATTCTTGGCCCTTCTAATGTGTCTTTTCTATAATGTTCAGTTAACCTTTTAGCTTCATATAGAGGAGTGGATCTTCCTACATAAGTTTTTAGTAAATGATTCAGTTCTGAATTGAATGAAGAATCTTTCCATGCTTCTTTAGCAGCTTGCTCTAATTCAATAAGAGCAGGTATTAAAGTTTCAGGAACATATTGCCCCCCGTACTTACCAAATCGACCAATAGCATTTGGCCTTGTTAATGGAGATAAATCCGAATCTTTAAATTGTGTTGGGAGTGTACCTGTCACCTTAGATTAAGAAAATAGTTACCAGCCAAAAAGTAAGACAATGTCTAAAGGAGGCTGGATTGAATTTAATGACCCTCTTAAGACAATAGGGAATGACACTCAAAATAGTGTTACTCCTAAAGGAAAGCGACAAGTTCGTCTAGAAAGAACTCGATCTGGAAAGAAAGGAAAACTTGTAACAGTTATTAAAGGACTGGAATTAGAAGAGGTTGAGGCAAAAAAAATTCTTAAGAATTTAAAAATAGCTTGTGGAACAGGAGGAGCTTTGAAAGGGGATTTTTTAGAGTTACAAGGCGATCAAATATCAAAAGCTCAAGATTTTCTTTTGAAGGAGGGTTATAGCCCCAAACAAAGTGGAGGATAGCAATAAACTGTGACGATCAAGATGGAGAATAGTAAACAATTAGTCTGAATTCATGGAACAAAACTCTCAAAGTCCTCTTTCAAAAGCCACCAATATAGTTTGGCACCAATCTTCAGTTGACAGAGAAGCTAGATCGCAGCAAAAAGGACATCGAAGTTCAATACTATGGTTTACGGGTCTATCTGGCTCTGGGAAAAGCACATTAGCCAATGCTGTAAATGTAGTTCTACACAAAAATGGTTATTCAACTTATGTTTTAGATGGTGATAACATCAGACATGGTTTGTGCAAAGACCTAGGATTTTCTGATGTTGATAGAGAAGAAAATATCAGAAGAATTGGCGAAGTCTCTAAACTATTTCTTGACGCTGGAATAATTGTTTTAACTGCATTCGTATCACCATTTAGGGCCGATAGGAATAATGCAAGATCACTAGTTGGAGAAAATGATTTTATAGAAATATATTGTTCAGCTGATTTAGGTGTTTGTGAAACAAGAGATACAAAAGGACTTTATGCTAAGGCTAGAAATGGAGATATCAAAGATTTTACTGGAATCTCAAGTCCTTATGAAGATCCTCAGTCCCCAGAATTGAAAATTGATACTGGAAATCTAGAGATTGATAAATGTGTAGATATAGTTACTAATTTTCTTGTTAATAAAAAGATTATTTCAAAAATTTGTTAGTGAGTTAGTAATTAATTTCACGTTCCTTACATTTTTTTTAGATAAGCTTTAGCTCCAATCTCTTTAAGTTTTTGATCTTTTTTAACTACAAGGTCGTGAAGCTCAGACCTATAGTCGTTTAATTTATTTGTCAATTTAGCATTATTAATTGCTAAAATTTGAGTAGCTAAAAGACCAGCATTTAGGCCTCCTTCAATTGCAACCGTTGCTACTGGGATACCCGAGGGCATTTGCAAGATTGAATACATAGAATCTATTCCTGAAAGCGCATTGCTTTTGACTGGAACACCTATTACTGGAAGGGTTGTAAGAGAAGCGATCATTCCAGGTAAATGAGCAGCCCCTCCGGCTCCCGCAATTATCACTCCAAAACCATTTGATTCTGCCATTTGAGCAAAATCCATCATTTCTCTTGGAGTCCTATGAGCGGATAAGATCCTTACTTCATTAGATATGCCAAATTGATCTAGAATTGTAACCGCAGGCTGAAGAGTTTTAAGATCTGAATCACTACCCATCACTACTGCTACTCCCTTAAATGTATTAGCTTCGGTTAAAGACAATTGTCAATTTTATAAATCTCATTCTTAATCATGCCAATTATTTATGAATTCTGCATTAATTTTTTCAGTTTTTAAGAAATGAGAAAAATCATAAATATAAAAGTACCTCAACCAGTTAAAAGTGAAGATGAAAATAATTTATTTTCCCTAGTTTTAGATGACCATGGAATTATTCTTTCGATTGAAAAATGTGCCAAGAAGGAATTCAGTTATGACGAAGATTGGTTTGGCGATTGGCTGAGCCCAAGAGCAATTGATCTTCAAATAAATGGAGGTTTAGGTATTTCATTTACAGATTTAACTTTTAATCAAATACCTAGATTATTATCATTGCTTGATCGACTTTGGCTTGATGGAGTTGAAGGAATTTGTCCAACTTTTGTTAGTTGTCCAATAGATCAATTTCAATTGGGAATGGAGGTCTTAAATGAAACTAAAAAACATACTTCGAAAAATAGATGTCGACTCCTCGGTGCTCACCTAGAAGGACCTTTCTTATGTAAATCATATTCTGGAGCACATGACATAGAAAGTATTTGTAAGCCAAGTATTTCTGCTTTAAATGAGAGAATAAAGGGATTTGAAGACGACATAGCATTAATGACATTGGCTCCAGAATTAAAAGGTTCTTTTGAACTCATTTCTCGTCTTAGAGAATTAAATATAGTGGTTTCATTGGGACATTCTTCAGCTGATTTTGATTCGGCGATGAAAGCTTTTAATAATGGAGTGACCATGGTTACGCATACTTTTAATGCAATGAAAGGTTTGCATCATCGAGCTATTGGACCTGTCGGAGCGGCTGCAAGAAGAGACGATGTTTTCCTAGGACTCATTGCTGATGGTGTTCATGTTCATTCAGATATGATTAGGCTTTTAAAGATACTTGCACCAAAGCAAATTGTCTTAGTAAGCGATGCAATATCAGCTTATGGTTTAGGAGATGGATCATTTGATTGGGACAAACGCTTGGTAATAGTAGAAAATGGTTTATGCAGACTTCCAAATGAAACAATTGCAGGATCCACTTTGCCTTTACTTGATGCATGCAAAAAAATAGCTAATTGGATTAATGATCCTTCTGCTGCTATTTGGATGGCAACACTTGCTCCTCGCATGGTATTAGATCAGAAGAAAATGACTGCAAAATCTTTTTTTATTGGAAAAAATATTCAGTCTTTACTTCGATGGAAAATGAATTCTTGTAATCATCAGTTGTCTTGGCAGTTAGCTGCGTAAGATTGGTAAGAGGTAATTATCTGATTAAATGACATCGCAAATTGAGAACAATGAAAAGGCGGAAGTCACTGAATATTTTAATGGGACTGGGTTTGATAGATGGAATCGAATATATAGCGAAAGTGATGATGTAAATAAAGTGCAAAAAAATATAAGGATAGGTCACCAAAAGACAGTTGATGATGTCATTAGTTGGTTGAAAGACTATGACAATATCAAGGATAAAAGTTTCTGTGATGCTGGCTGCGGCGTGGGTAGTTTAAGTATTCCATTGGCAAAATTGGGTGCTAAATCAATTCATTTAAGTGATATTTCTGAAGCCATGATAAAAGAGACAAAAAGCAGGGCAAAGGAGGCAGGTTTGGATCTAAATAAGCTGAATTTTCGAACATCTGATTTAGAGAATTTAAAAGGTTCATTTAATATAGTTATTTGTTTAGATGTTTTCATTCATTATCCTCAAAAGGAGGCTGAGGCAATGGTGAAACATCTCTGCCAATTATCCGATGAAAGATTAATCGTTAGCTTTGCTCCCTATACTCCTCTACTAGCCCTTTTGAAGGGTATTGGTCAATTATTCCCTGGACCAAGTAAAACTACTCGGGCTTATACATTAAGGGAGACTGGAATTATAGAAGCAGCAAAGCATTCCGGCTTTAAAGTTGTAAAAAGTAAGTTGAATCAAGCCCCTTTCTATTTTTCGAAATTAATAGAATTTGTGAAATGCTAAAGAACTAAAATTTTATTTTTCAATAATAAATTAGTTAGGTAACTAAATGATTTTCAAGTGCATATCTAACTAGTTCTGTTCTGCTAGAAGTACCGGTTTTAATAAATAATCGACTCACATATTTCTCGACGTTACGGATAGAAGTCTCAAGTTGTCTTGCAATTTCTTTGTTCATTAAACCTTCTGCAACTAGTTGCAAAACGCTTGCCTCTCTTGGGGTGAAATTAGGAATCGAATCATCTTTCCTTGAGTTATTTTTATCCCCATGGCTAAGCATTGATTTGATCTCTGTAATCTGTTTTGCCATTTGGCCAACATCAGCATTTGCAAATCTTGCAGCTTCAGTTAATAGTCGCTCTTGCCGCTGCACTACATTCCTAACTCTTGCAACCAGCTCATCGGGATCAAATGGTTTCGGCATGTAGTCGTCTACACCTGCTTGATAACCTTGAGTTCTATCTGCAGTCATACCTTTAGCAGTAAGGAAAATTACAGGTGTACCTCCAAGCCTTTCATCTTCTCTAATTTTTTTTAAAAGCCCATAACCATCACATCTAGGCATCATAACGTCACTGATAATTACATCAGGAATCATTTTTTGAGCTTTTTCCCATCCCTCTTCTCCATCTACAGCTGTTGTAACTTGAAATCCTTCATCTTCAAGATAAGCCTGAACAGCAGTCCTTAAGCCAGGCTCGTCATCGACAAGTAATATTCTTGGAGTCTGAATAACTTCTTGTGTTGATGGATTTGGGTCACTCATAAAAATTGGACTTCTAGAGTTTTTAAAGATGATATTAACCTTTATTCCTCTCTATTATTTAGCTGAACGAATCAATCAATGAATAATCATCATCTGATTTTTGATTTTCAATCCTCAACACCATGTTGTACAAAGGTTGTTGAGGAGATGGCTCCTTATTGGAATGAGGTGTGGGGTAATCCCTCTAATACGAATAATCGATCCGGTGTCTTTGCTTCAGCTGCAGTAGAAGTATCACGTGAAAAAATAGCTTCATATTTGAAAATCAATCCGAAAAGATTGATTTTCACTAGTGGGGCAACAGAAGCGAATAATTTGGGTTTAGTTGGACATGCAAGAGCCAAAGCAAAACTCATTGGAAAACGCGGACACATAATTACCGTTTCAACTGAACATCAGGCAGTTCTTGATCCGCTTAGGCAGCTTCAGAAAGAAGGGTTCAGGTTGTCAGAATTACAACCGAATAAAGATGGTTTAATAGATATTGAACAACTTTCTGAAGCTGTTGAAAAAGATACTTTTTTAGTTAGCGTCATGGCTGCAAATAATGAGATAGGGGTTTTACAACCGATTGCTGAAATAGGTTCTTTTTGTAAGAGAAAGGGAATCGCTTTTCATACTGATGCTGCTCAAGCCTTGGGATACTTAGATTTAGACCCCGATAAATTTCGAATTGATTTAATGAGCTTAAGTGCTCACAAAATCTATGGACCTAAAGGTATTGGGGCTTTAGTGATTAGGGAAGGATTCCCTCTTGAACCATCTCAATATGGAGGAGGCCAAGAGCTTGGATTAAGATCTGGAACGCTTCCCGTCCCTTTAATTGTCGGCTTTGCAAAGGCAGTCGAAATAACAAAAAAAGATCAGGATGAGAGGAATAAGAGACTTTTATTTTTTAGAAACTTATTGTTGAGTGGATTAAAAAAGAATATTTCTGGATTGATAGTTAATGGATCTATCAATCAAAGATTGCCTCATAATCTCAACATCACTTTCCTTGGTGTGAAGGGAAGTCAATTGCATGGTCAATTAAAAAGGTTTATTTTTTGTACTAGTGGTTCAGCTTGCAGTAATGGTGAAGCTTCTCATGTTCTGAAGGAGATAGGGCTCTGCCAAAAAGATGCTGAAGCATCAATAAGGATGAGTATTGGGAGAAATACTACTCAGAAAGATATCACAGAGGCTATTGAGATTATTACAAATATAGTGATTAATCTTAGACAATAAGTTAAGTCTATTTTAATAATTTCTTTGCAGAAATTCTTAACTTTGCACTTTTACTTCTGGGATTTACTTCTATCTCTTGGGCGCCTGACCTCAAGGGTTTTTTAGATAGCACTTTTAATCTATTGTCAGTTTTAAAGCTCGATTTTACTCTTCTATCTTCTAGTGAATGAAAACTCATTACCATAAATAGTCCATCCTCTATCAACCAGTTTGGAGCTTTTTCTAATAAGCTATCTAGGGATTCCAATTCATTATTAACAGCTATCCTTAAGGCCTGAAAAGTTCTAGTTGAAGGATGAATTCTACCATGTCTTTGCTTGGGTGGAAAACAACCAGCAATTGCATAAGAAAGAGCTTGAGTTCCACTGTATGCTCCATTGTTTGCAAGATCATTTTTGATTTTTCTTGCAATACGTCTAGAACGTTTTTCTTCACCTAAATTGTATATTAAATCTGCTAAATCCTTTTCAGATAGAGTGTCAATAAGTTCGGCTGCACTTAGACCTTTCTCAGGATTCATTCTCATATCTACAGGACCATCAAAACGAAAGCTAAAACCTCGTGAAGGCTCATCAAGTTGATGACTACTAACTCCAAGATCCGCTAAGACGCAAATGGCTTGTTCGTTAAGTGAAAAGTCTGCGAAGTTTGTAGAGATTATTTTTATTCTTGTGCCAAACTTTTTCAATCTTTTTGATGCTGCTTCTCTAGCTATTGGATCTTGATCAAGCCCAATAATTTTGATTCCTGGGAAATTCTCTAGTATTTGAGCTGAATGTCCCCCTCCTCCAATCGTGGCATCAATAATTAATCCTTGTTTTGTTAATTCACTTGGTAATTCCTTTAGTGATTGAATTATTTCTTTCCCCATTATTGGGACATGATTAAAGTTAGAACTTGAACTAATTGGCCCTTCTTTCATAAGTTTTTACTAGTATTTAGACATTGCTTTGGTTAGGCCCAATGACGCAGCTTGAAACGCGTACGGAGCCAATGGTGGTCAACTTTGGGCCACATCATCCATCAATGCATGGGGTATTGCGATTGGTCGTAACCCTTGATGGAGAGGATGTTGTTGATTGTGAACCAGTTATTGGTTACTTGCATAGAGGGATGGAGAAAATTGCTGAGAATAGAACAAACGTCATGTTTGTTCCTTACGTAAGCCGCATGGATTATGCGGCAGGTATGTTTTATGAAGCCATTGTTGTTAATGCTCCTGAGCGTTTAGCAAATATAAAGGTACCTAAGAGAGCAAGTTATATCAGAGTGATAATGCTTGAGTTGAATAGGATCGCTAATCATTTGCTATGGTTAGGCCCATTTTTAGCTGACGTCGGGGCTCAAACTCCTTTCTTTTATATTTTTAGAGAAAGAGAGATGATTTATGATTTATGGGAGGCTGCAACTGGTCAGAGATTGATTAATAATAATTATTTTCGTATTGGTGGCGTTGCATGTGATTTACCTTGGGGTTGGTTGGAAAAATGTAAAGATTTTTGTAATTGGTTTGGTCCAAAAATTGATGAGTATGAAAAATTGATAACTAATAACCCTATCTTTCGTAGACGTATAGAAGGTTTAGGAGTTATAGGGAAAGAGCAAGCGATTAATTGGAGTCTTTCTGGCCCAATGCTTCGGGCCGCTGGTGTTCCATGGGATTTGAGGAAGGTAGATCATTATGAGTGTTATGACGATTTTGAATGGGATATTGCATGGGAGAAAGAGGGTGATTGTTATGCAAGATATAGAGTTCGTATGGAAGAAATGAGACAGTCACTAAAAATATTACGACAAGCTTGTGAGATGATTCCAGGGGGGGCAACAGAAAATCTTGAGGCAAAAAGGACAATTGAGGGGAAAAAGGGAGATATGTCAGGCTTTGATTATCAATATGTAGCTAAGAAGGTCGCACCTACTTTTAAGATTCCTAATGGTGAATTATATACACGCCTTGAGTCTGGGAAAGGAGAGATAGGAGTATTTATTCAAGGTAATAATGATGTAACTCCTTGGCGGTTTAAAATTAGAGCAGCTGATTCTAATAATTTGCAGATACTTCCTCATATCCTGAAGGGAGCTAAGGTGGCTGACATAATGGCCATCTTAGGCTCAATTGACGTGATTATGGGTTCCGTTGATAGATAGGTTTTTTGGAAAAGCGTAATCCTAGAGAATGGCTATGTTTGAAACGAACCGTTCGTTTTGGTGAGACAGATGCTGCTGGCGTGGTGCATTTTCTTGAATTATTCAGATGGTGTCATGAAACTTGGGAAGCAAGTTTAGAAAAATATGGAGCAGTTTTACAAGAAATTTTCCCTACAAACCAAAACAATATAAGCCAACTGGATCTAGCTTTACCAGTTGTTCATTGTGAAGCAAATTATTTTCAACCACTTTATGTTGGAGATACTATCAATATCGAACTAAATCCAGAGAAGATAAATGACTCTTCATTTGTACTTCGATTTAAATTTAAAAAAAATGGTCATAAAATCGGCACGGCAAATATAAAACATGTATCGATAAATCCGATTACAAGAGACATATGTGCATTATCTAAGCAAATAAATATGTGGCTTCATGAATCTAGTTTTTAATTTTTAGTTAATAGGTCTATTAAAGGCTATCCAATCTTGCCATTTTTTGATTTCCCATTTTTTATTGATATTTCTTGAAAGTTTTGGACAATCGTACCAATGTAGTGGTTTTTTGGATGGTTGCCAGTCTTTAATGAGATCACTCATAAGTGAGATGATTGCATATCTGTTGATTCCTTTTTCTTTGAATTTAGTTAAGGCAACTAAACGTTGCCCCCATTTCTTATCACTAACTCCTAGTACAAAAATGTCTTGAATTGGGATTTGACTTTTCGAGATTATTTTCATTAATTCTATTTCGATATCTTCTGGGAAAATCGTTTCACCACCAGAATTTATAGCTGAATCTCTTCTGCCTAGAATTTGTATTGCTTTTCTATTGTCGAGATTGATGTATTGAGCTAAATCGCCTGCTTCCCACCATCCATTTGTATCTGTAATTGATTCGAATCTATCATTCTTCCATTGTGAAGTTGCAATCCTACTAGTTTTAATCTTAAGGGAATTTCTTTTGTCGATTCTGATCTCAACATCTTCGAGAGGAAAACCAACACTATTACTTCCTTTTAAAAAATCTATGGGACTCAGGCAAGTCACCATTGCAACAGTTTCGGTGGCCCCATAACAAGGAGCTAAATTAATAGACTTTCTTCGTGCTTTGTCGGCAAGCTCTGTTGAGATCAAAGCCCCTCCAACCCAGATTATAGCTAGAGATTGAAGCCATTTTAAGCCATCAGGATTATCAATCAAAGACGATAATTGAGTTGGAACTAGGGATGTAATCAATGGACGTCTATACTTATTAGTTAATACTTCACTAAACTGCTTAAGTTGAAGTGGTTTATGCATTAAAGAAGGTGAAATCCAGTGATACTCAGATTGCCACGTGTGATGTCTCCACCAAGGCATGAAACCACTTATATGATGTAAAGGTAGTGAATTGAGAATGATGCACTCATTTGGCTTAAGACCATGATTCTTTAACCATGTTCCTGTTGCTAAAGCCGAATTAGTTAGATTTTTAATTGATTGTAAACAAAGATTTGGACCTCCAATGCTCCCTCCGCTTGAAATGATTATTCCTTCTCCTTCAGGTAAAATTGACGATGTGGAAATTTTTGTATGATCTTTTGGAGGTGCTAGATATACCCAGTTATGCTTTTCAAAATTGTTCAAAATTTCTTTTGAACATTCCGGGGTTTTTTCAGGAATACATTTTACAACTGCAATTTTGGTCATACGGCTTCCCAGACTAATTTTGGATTTTTGTTAAAGAGTGGGCCTTTGGGGCACCATCCAGGTGCAAGTCCAGGTGCACAAGGATTTCCCCCTTTGACTTGCTTAGCAGCGAGGTGATTAATCCACCTTCTTCCAATCCCAGTTTCAAAAGCTGTGCTTATAACTGTTTGGCTACCTTCTTGTTCTATTTCTTTTAACAGCAATCTAGGATCACCATCTAATGCCGGGCGACGTATTTGCCAACTTTTCCATGTTTTTCGTAAATATGGAAATTCAACCAAAGATTCATCTAGTGCTATTGGAATGTGATTGGCTAAGGAAAATAAACCTTCAATATCTTTTGATGGGAGTGGCTGTTCAATCCATTCCAAACGAGGTTCGTTTTTGAGTTCGTTGATCCATTCTTGTGCTTTTTGGCGACTCCATCCTCCATTTGGATCAATTCTAAGTTTAAAATTATTTGGTAAAATATCTAAGATTTTTTGTAATGTTTTCTCTTCCTTAAAGTTATTTTCTTGGTGAGATACTTTCCATTTTATTGTACAAGAACTTTTCTTGTCATTTGATCCATCTACATATTTAATTATTGACTCTAATGGATCAATATCTGTAGGTAAAAGATAAGCTGATTTTGCGATGTCAAAACCTTCAAAATCTAACTTACTTTTAGACAGATTTTCTAAATCGGCTAGGCATGCTCCTAATCCGAAAGCAAGTGCTCCTGGCAATTCACATAAATAATCTTCTATTGAATCTTTTGTGGTTTTTCTCCCAATAAAATCAAGACTTTCGATACTTTTTTGTAATTCCTTTTTCGCCAGAGGTGATACTTCACCCCATCCGCAATTCCCATCTGAGTCTTTGATTTGCAACAATAAACCTACCTTGTTATGAATACTTCCTTGCGAGGTTATTAACTTTCTTGTTAGTTGAAATGAAAATGGCTTGATATTAATTATTAATTTCATGATTTAAGAAAATCAAAAATTAATTATAAAAAAATGAGGATACAGCAAAACCTGTACTCAAGCATAAACCATTTATTGTCTGAAAGCGTAAAGCTAAAAACTTACTGTTTTTAATACGCTCAGGTTGGTTGTGATGTCTTTTAATTAATTTGATAAGATCTACACCTGAAGGAAGGCTAATTAAACATATAAGAGTCGTTATTGGCCATATTCCAATTAATACTGGTAATAATTCTAATGAAAATATTAGACCAACCAACCACGGTAAAAATTCTGCCGCTCGATGAGTGCCTAAAATAACTAAGGGTGATTTTTTACCAACAGCAGCATCTTGATTGATTTGATGAAAATGCGAACAGAATAGAACCAAAGTGGTCGCCATCGCCGGACCTGCCCCAACCATCAGCGCTGTTCCCCAGGGGATGGAATGAAAATTAGATTTTGGAGAAACAACAATTAGTGCTGCAGCTGTAGCCAGCGGCCCAAAGGCAATCCAGCAGAGGGGTTCTCCTAACCCCTTGTATCCCAGCCTAAATGGTGGCCCTTGATATAAATATCCAAGGAAACAACAAATTAAGACCAGAAAAAGTACTGTTATTTTACTTCTTAGAGCAAGGATAAATATAATAAATAAACCTAATAAAAGAGAAAAATATGCAACTCGACTTACAGTGGTTTTATTACCCGTTAAAGCGACTACGGAGTGGAATTTGTATTTGTCAACACCAGTTTCATCGTCAAAAAGATCATTGGTAAGATTTTCCCAAAGCAAAATCAAGATAGAGGCAATTAGAAAACCGATGAATTGCCCTAGACGAATATTGCCGCTATTTCCTAGCTCCCATGCTGCAGATAAAATCACAGGCATTATTGCGACTGAATATAAAGGCCACTTAATTGCAGCTTGCCAAAGATGTTTCTTTTCAGTTGTAGAAGACTTCACTGATAAAATAACCTGCTGTTCTGGTTGTTTCTTGGTTCTTTCCTTAAGACTAGGCAGCAGTTCCTGTATTGGTTTATTTATGTCTAAAGGCTCTAATTGGTTATGAATTTAGAACCTGTCTTTAGTGAGCTTTTAGTTAGTTCTCTTCGTGATTGGAGTGAACGAAAAGTTGATGAATGTATCTTGAGCATTTCTGTTCCAGTAAGTCAAACAGACCCTTTAACGACATTACCTTTAATTGCTGAAAAACATCAGTTTAGATTTCTTTGGGATCTATCTCCCGAATTGTGCATTTCTGCCGGAGGACATTGCCAGTCTTTGGATTTATCTGGACCAAAGAGGTTTGAAAATGCACAAAGGTTTAGCGATGAGATTTTTACTCGATTAATAGATGCTTCTCCAAGTCCAGCATTTTCAGCATCAAGGATTCTATTTTCATTTTCATTTTTTGATCAAATTAAGAGTAATGAAAAATCAATAGATGATAAATTTTCCCTTCAGGCAGTTTTGCCTAAGTGGCAATTAACTGCAAAAGATGGATTGACATGGTTACGCTTGAATTCAGTTGCCCTAAATCCTTCAGATGTTCGTGAATCCGTAGAAAGATTATGGTTAATGCGAGAAAAGATAAATAGATCACAAGTCCGAATTTTCTATGATCTAAAAGAAAATTTTTTAGTCGATAATTTTTCTAATGATTGGAAATCTCAATATCGAGATGCGTTAGCTAAAGGGATCGAATTAATCAATGCAGGTGATTTGGATAAGCTTGTATTGGCTACTAGACAACGCCTTTTTCTTAGAAAACCATTAGATCCGCTGAACTTACTTGCTCGCCTAAGAGTTCAGCAAACTAATAGTTGTCGATTCCTATGGCAAAAAAATTATGATGAGTCATTTTTTGGTGCATCACCTGAGAGATTGATCAGTCTCAATCAAAATCAATTACTAATCGATGCTTTGGCTGGGACTGCAAAAAAGGGTGATGATGGAAAAGAATTACTTGCATCTTCTAAAGATTTAAGAGAACACCATTTTGTAGTTAACTCTATTGTCGAACAACTTTTAAGAAAAGGTATTAAAGCAAGTCCTTCCCCTCAACCAAAATTAATTACTCAAGGCCATTTAATTCATTTACATACTCTTATTCAAGCATGTGTTAAAGGAAAATCTCCTCTTGACTTAGTTGAAGCTCTTCATCCAACTCCTGCAGTTGCTGGATTGCCTTTGAGTAAATCTTTGAGTTGGTTGAGAGCTTTGGAACCATTTGACCGTCAAACATATGCTTCTCCAATTGGATGGATAGATAAAAATCAAAACTCAGAATTTAGGGTAGCCATTCGTTACGGACATGTAAGAGGATATGAACTTAAATTGTTTGCTGGTGCTGGCCTAGTAAAAGGCTCAACTGTTGAGGGGGAAATCCAAGAGGTGGCTTTGAAATTTGAAGTTTTAAGAAATCAATTAAATTTAGATAGGGTTAATTGTTCAAATGATCAATAAGATAATCAATTACTTGATCTGCTAATGGAACATTCATTAGGTTTTCTACTTCTCTAATACCAGTTGGGCTCGTAACATTAATCTCACTTAGCATCCCTCCAATAACATCTATACCAACAAAAAATAGCCCTTCATCTTGTAAAGCAGGCTTTATTTGATCACATATCTCTATTTCTTTAGGAGTTAATTTAGTTATCTCAGCCTTTCCACCTAAAGCGAGGTTGCTTCTGAAGTCTCCTTTTTTTGGACGTCTATTAATTGCACCTAATGGCTCTCCATTAACCAAAAGGATTCTTTTATCGCCATTTATTACTTCTGGCAAAAATTGTTGCATCATAACTGGTAAATGTTCTTGTGAAGTAACCAATTCGAGTAATGCCTCTAAACCTGGGGCGTCCTTTGCAATTCGTATAACTCCTTGCCCGCCTTTCCCTCCAAGTGGCTTCAAAACAACTTCTCCGTACTCTTTTGCAAATGTAATTAATTGCTCCACCCGACTCGCGACAAGAGTGGGAGCCATTAAATCACTAAACCTTAAAGCTCCTAACTTTTCATTCCAAGCTCTAAGTGATGCAGGCTTATTAATTACATTTACACCATCTCTTTCTGCAACTTCTAATAAATGAGTTGCGTATAAAAAAGCCTCATCAACAGGGGGGTCTTTGCGCATCCAAATGCATGAGAAATCTCTTAAAGGAAGGCTTTGAGATGAATGGACAGTGATCCATGGTTCACAAGTGACTTTATTAGAAACTACCCATGCATCGTCCCCTCGGGCTTGCAGGTCAGAAGGAGTACAGATCCAAACATCTATTTTAGCCCTAGATGCGGCTTGCATAAGTGCTGCTGATGAATCCTTTTGGGGATTAATATTCTCAATTGGATCTAGAACAAATAGTTGCTTCATGAATCAATTTCTAATTCCAATCAGTTCATTTAATTCGTTATTGCTCTCAAGTTCGTAGAGCTCGTCGCAACCTCCAATACTTTCTCCATTAATAAAAATTTGTGGAACAGTTCTGCGACCTCCTGCTCTTTCAGACATTTTTGTCCTTGCATCATTGTCTCCATCAATAGAATATTCTGTGAATTGAACTCCTTTCTCATTTAGTAGTGCTTTGGCACGTAGGCAAAATGGGCAAAATCTCCAAGTGTATATTTCCACTGTAGTTATGCCTGAATCGTGAATTGATCTGTTCATTTATAGTTTTTGGGTTGATATGCTGATAGCTTTTAATGTATTAATTCTATTACCTCGTTTGCAAGACCTGACTGATTTTAAAAGAGACCTTTCTTTATTGACTGCTCGCCTGGGTACAGCCCAGGATTGTCTTTGACGAACCTGCATTGCTAGCTAGAAAAAAGGACTTAGAGCAAGTTGCATCGCAACCTGATTTTTGGAACGATCCCAAAAATGCACAAAAACAGATGCGTCAACTTGATGAGGTTAAAGCAGAGTTAGAAAAACTCATTACATGGAGAGGTTCTATTGAGGACGCAAATCTTTCGTTAGAGCTTTATGAGTTAGATCCTGATGAAGAAATGCTTGCTGAGGCTCACCATGTACTTGAGAAATTAAAGCAAGAACTTGAACGTTGGGAGATGGAGCGTCTCTTAAGTGGCACTTATGATAAGGAGGGTGCAGTTCTCTCAATTAATGCTGGTGCTGGAGGAACTGATGCTCAAGATTGGGCCCAAATGCTTCTACGGATGTATACCCGTTGGGCTGAAAACAATGGTATGAAAGTAATTATTAATGAACTGTCAGAGGGAGAGGAAGCGGGAATTAAAAGTGTGACCATCGAAATAGAAGGTTTATACGCATATGGTTTTTTACAAAATGAAAAGGGGACCCATCGTTTAGTCAGAATTTCTCCTTTCAATGCAAATGGAAAGCGACAAACCAGTTTCGCTGGAGTTGAAGTTATGCCTAAACTGGATGAAGAGGTTGAACTTGAAATCCCTGAAAAAGATTTAGAAATCACGACAAGTCGCTCAGGTGGAGCAGGAGGACAAAATGTAAATAAAGTTGAAACTGCAGTTCGGATTCTCCATGTGCCTACAGGTATTGCCGTTCGATGTACACAAGAAAGATCACAGCTTCAAAATAAAGACAAAGCAATGGCTCTTCTAAAATCAAAATTGATGGTAATAGCAGTAGAGCAAAGGGCTGCAGAGATTGCAGATATCAGAGGGGATATTGTTGAGGCTGCATGGGGCAATCAAATTAGAAATTATGTTTTTCACCCTTATCAAATGGTAAAGGACTTACGTACTGAACAAGAGACAACAGATGTAGATTCAGTAATGAATGGGGAAATAGATATATTTATTCAGTCTCTTTTAAGGCAAAATATTGAAGAATCATAAATCAACTGGATATGAATAAAAAAATGATTTCTGATGACCTCACCAAGAAAGCAACTCCACCTCCAAGTTTTGTCAAACTTGCGATGAAAAATATGGTTCGGAAAGGTAGTCAAAGCCTTTCTCATTTTGGCTTAACAGCTTTCGGTTTCCTGGGATTTATTCTTTTAGTGGCTGTTCTTGGAAAACCTCATATTCCTCAATAACTTTATGGAGAATTTTTCGAGTAGCTTTTCTAAATTGGATGTTGACCTTTCTTTTACACCCTTCCCGGTTCAAGATTTAGATGTTTTTGTGAACAGTGAGTCTTTGGATTTGATGAAAAATCCAAGTCAATGGATTGAGGAAATAGGAAGTTGGATTAGATTCATACAAGTAAATTCAGCATTTAAGTGTCCGGAAATAGTTCTAAATGCGTCTCAATTTAGCTTGGGGTTGGAATTAACTAATGATAAGAAAATTCTTGATTTGAATTATACCTGGCTCGGGCAATCAAAAAGTACAGATGTGCTGTCATTTCCCATGATTGATGAGACCTTTTTTGGAGTAAGTAATGAATGTATCGAATTGGGTGACATAGTTATCTCAGTCCCGACAGCAATAAGGCAAGCCAAAGATAATAATGCTGATTTATTTAGAGAACTTAGATGGCTTGCTACTCATGGTCTCTTACACCTTTTGGGTTGGGACCATGGTGATGAAGAGAGCCTTAATAAAATGCTTTTGATTCAAGAGCAACTTCTTGATATTAGAGGTATTCTTTAAAATAAAGAGTTGAAGGTTTACAAATATGGTTACTGAGATATCCAATGACTCTGAGAGAGAAATTGGGGGCAGGTCTAAAACTCTTCAAAGACCCAGTAAAAGATCATCATGGAAGATAGCTAAAAATTTACCAACTAGCTTTTTATATGCAGCTAAAGGCTTAAGATACGCTTTCTCGACCCAGAGAAATTTTCGGATTCATGTTGGTTTTGCATTGGGTGCGTTTGGCTTGAGCTTTTTTTTAGGCCTTAATAAAAGTGATTTAGCAATAATGGCCCTTACAGCCACTAGTGTGTTAGTAGTTGAATTGCTTAATACAGCGGTTGAATCTGTTGTTGATTTGGCTATTGGGAAAAGATTTCATCCTCTCGCTCAAATTGCTAAAGATTGTTCAGCTGGGGCAGTTTTAGTAGCTTCAATCAGTTCGGTGCTGATTGCTGTTTTATTATTATTTCCTCCATTACTTAAACAGTTAGGAATTTAATGGATTAAAAATTATGTTTTTGGTGATCGACAATTATGACAGTTTCACTTATAACCTCGTTCAATATTTGGGCGAATTAGCTTCTCAGCATCCTATTGCATCAGAAGTAAGAGTCGAACGTAATGATGCTCTGACGATCAGTGAGATTACAGATTTAAATCCTGATGCGATTTTGTTATCTCCTGGTCCAGGAGATCCGAATCAATCTGGAGTTTGTCTGGATATTTTATCTGAGCTATCAATTGAAATACCAACTCTTGGTGTCTGTCTTGGTCATCAAGCTATTACTCAGGCGTTCGGTGGAAAAATAATCAGAGCCAATGAATTAATGCATGGTAAAACATCTAATGTTTTGCATAGAGGTACAGGAATATTCAAAGATTTGCCTAATCCCTTAGTAGCAACTAGATATCATAGCTTAATTGCGGAGAGAGAGGGATTCCCTGAATGCTTAGAAGTTATAGCCTGGTTAGAGGATGAAACAATTATGGGAATAACTCATAAAGATTATCCGCACATATACGGGGTACAATTCCATCCTGAAAGTGTATTGACCGAATCTGGTCATAAGTTACTCTCTAATTTCTTGGATATAGCAGACGCTACCTAGATTATCTAAATTATATAGACGTTGTAAATTAATTTAAACTACACTTCATCGACAATCTTGAACGCTGACCAGAATCTTTTCATCTGCTTAATTGTTCCAATGCTCACTCTGATAGAGCCTTGTAAGTTTTTTTTCTTATCCATATTTCTAATTAGAATGCCAGATGACTTTAACTTTTGCTCAACTTGTTTTGGGTTTGATTTTGGCCAAAGTAGAAAATAGTTTCCTCCATCAATATGATGTTTAACGAGGTGTTTTTTTAATTGATTTTTGATCCAATTACGAGCCTCAAGCACTTCATGTACATACGAATCAATATAGGAGTGATCTTTAAGTGCTGCAAAAGCAGCGATTACGGCAAAGCTGTTGACGTCATAAGGACCAGTGACTCTATTCACTATATTAATTACTGTAGAATGACCAATAGCAAATCCAATTCTTAAACTTGCCAAACCAGCAGTTTTAGAAAGCGATCTTAATACAATAAGATTAGGTGTATTTTGGAAATTCACAAATGGTAGAACACTATCACCTGTAAACGCCTCGTAAAGTTCATCGACAACAACTAGTGTTTTAGATGAAAGTTTGGTGATCTCTATAATTCTCTCTGGACTTAATCTTGTTCCAGTGGGGTTATTCGGGTTACAGATGAGTAAAATTTTCGGATTATTTTGTGTAATGAATTCGCAAATACTATCGAATGGATATTGAAAATCTTTCCCTTCATACGGTTTTGAGATGATTTTCATTCCTCGCATTTGTGCGCAAGGAGTATAATATCCAAAAGTAGGCGATGTTGTTAGCATGAGATCGTTTAAATCGCCATAGGCATGAAAAATAGCATTTATTGCTGCGTCTACTCCATTAAAAATACCAACTTCAGATGAGTTTATATTCACGCTTGCATTTTGTTTGATAAGAGTTTCTACGACTTTTTCTTTTAAACCTGAGTATTCAGGATAAATAGAGATTTCCTCTCTTCTTATATTTCTGAGAGATTTAATTACTAATGGGCTTGGACCAATAGTGTTTTCATTAAAGTCTAGTCTTAATAAATTTCGTCTTCCTTCCAGTGGTGCAGAATATGGCTGTAAATCTTCGATATCTTTCCTGGGATTTGGTAGATCAATAAATGAATTCTCTGCTTTTTCCATTACATTCTTTCCAGAGTAGGGATGCCTAACAAACTCATTCCCAGTTTAAGTGTATCTGCAGTGATAGAGCATAAAGCAAGTCTACTGGTTCTTGCAGGATCACTTGCTTTTAAAATGGGAACTTGATCATAGAATCTGTTAAAAACCTGACTTAATTCAAATAAATACCCGCAGAGACGATTAGGAAGCAGTTCTTTTTCGACTTCAGCGATAGTACAATCAAGTTGTAATAGCTTGCGAATCAAGGCCCATTCTTGTGGCTCATTGAACTGAATATTTTGACTTGATACATTTAAATCACCACCATTGCGCGATATTCCGGCTATTCGTACCAATGCATAAAGTAAATATGGTGCTGTATTCCCCTGCAAAGAGAGCATCTTATTAAAACTAAATTGGTAATTAGAAACTCTATTTTGACTTAGATCTGCATACTTGATGGCTGCAATCCCTACAGTCGTAGAAACTTTATCTATAAAACTTTCATTTTCCGATCTGCTTTCAGTGTTGAGACGATCTTTAAGATCTTCTCTTGCTCGTTGAATTGCTTCATCTAGAAGGTCCACTAATCTAATTGTTTCTCCTGATCGAGTTTTTAACTTCTTACCATCTTCTCCTTGAACAAGACCAAAGGGGACATGCTCAATTTGACAATCTGTAGGAACCCAGTTTGCAAGCTTTGCAATTTGAAAAACTCCTGAGAAATGCGAAGCTTGCCCAGCATCTGTGACATAAATTAATCGGAATGCTCCATCTCCATGCGGAGGGGCAGTTAATCTGTATTTAATCGCTGCCAAATCAGTGGTCGCATAATTAAAACCTCCGTCACTTTTTTGAATAATTATTGGTTGAGGTGTCCCGTCTTTTCCTACTACGCCATCAAGGAAAATACATTGAGCCCCTTGATCATTTATTAGTAAATTTTTATTTTTTAAATCATTAATAACATCTACTAAATATTTGTTATAAAAGGATTCACCTCTTTCAGTCAGATTGATATCAAGTCGATCGTAGATCTTTTGAAATTCTTTTCTGGATTGTTTACAGAGTAATTGCCAAGCAATTAGACTTTCTTGGTCACCTGCTTGTAAATTAACAACTTCATTTCTAGATCTATTTTGAAAGATTTGATCTTCATCAAATCTTTTTTTCGCTTGACGATAGAAATTCACTAGATCGCTTATTTCCACTACATCTTTTGTATGGAGTGCCTCTGGTACAACCTCTTTCAGATGAGTGATGAGCATGCCAAATTGTGTACCCCAATCTCCCACATGATTGAGTCGCAAGACTTCATAACCGCAGAATTCAAGAACACGTGCTAACGAATCTCCGATAATTGTTGATCGTAAGTGCCCAACATGCATTTCTTTAGCAATATTTGGACTGGAAAAATCAATAATCACGCGGTTATTGTTTTTTCCCTCTTCTATTGTTTCACTACTAAATTTTTTTAGAGGCACTCCCAATCTTTTATCATTTAGACGAATATGGATTTCAGATATAAGTGTTTTTGAATTTATAGATAGGTTTATGAAACCTGGACCTCCAATCAGTGGTGGATTGCATATTTGAACGAAATCGTTATCTTTTTGTAGTTGATCAACTATGTGTTGTGCAATTTCATGAGGAGGTTGTTTTAGTTCTTTTGCCAGTGATAAAGCACAATTTATTTGAAAATCTCCAAATTCCGGCTTGGATGCGGGGACTAAATTAGAACCTGTAAGTATTGAAGAAGTTTTTGGACTTCGATCCTCTTTGGGAAATACGTTGATGAAAGCTCTATTAAGGGCTTCTTCTAATCTGGCGGATATTTCAAGCATGATGTTTATGGTTAGGTAGATACTTTTAAGATTTTTTTGTTTTTAGGATGTTGCCAGAAAAGTTGTGTATCCATTTTTTAGTCAAAGCGCATACTGAAATCTATCCATTTGCTTTTAGTGATTGGTGCACTAGTTGAGATTAGATCAATACCTGTAAAAATATAGTCTGACAAATTATTTGGATTGATTCCAGAAACTTCAATAACAATATTTTGTGAGACGTGTTTTGAATTACTATTTTTTGAAAGTCGACGTAATTCTGGAACTAATTTCTCTATAGTTTGAATAGACATTTCATCAAGTAAAATTCCATCAGCGCCAGCCTCTACAGCTTCTTTCGCTTGGGAGGGGGTTTCTGCTTCGACTATTATTTTTTTTGTCCATGGAAGATTATTTTTTAAGATTTTAATACTCTGGGTAATCCCCTGAGACCATTCAATATGATTCTCTTTCAACATGGCAGCATCATCTAACCCAAGTCTATGATTAATTCCGCCACCACAATGAAAAGCATATTTTTCTAATATTCTTAGACCTGGAGTCGTTTTACGTGTATCTGCTAACTTCACATTGGATCCTGATAGTTTAGTTACCAGTAAAGCTGTCGTTGTAGCAATACCAGAAAGATGCATGGCTACATTCAGAGTTACTCGCTCTCCTGCTACTAAGGAAGAGGATGACCCTTTTAATTCTAGTAGTCTCTGATTCGTTTCAAACTTCTGACCATCCTCTACTAGAAGTTGAATATCAACTTGGGGATCAATTTTTCTAAATATTAGTTTGACTAGATCTCCACCACAAAAAATCCCACCCTCTTTTGCAACCCAATGAGCTGATGCACTTCTATCGTTGAGGACAAATCTTGTAAGATCTCCATTACCAAGATCTTCCTCAATCCAAGTGTCTAATATTTTCTGTAGCTTTGGTGAGCGAAGATCCACAATACAACAAATACATTTATTACTATACCAATGCTAAAACCATTTAAAAAATACCTTTTTCTATTGTCTGATTTCATCTGATTGTCTTATTCTTGAATATTTTCAAGAAAATAGAAATATTTTAAAATTTTTTCTTTATGATATGTGAACTATATGGTTTAATTAATTTACTATTGAGGGTTTGAATCAAGTGGAGGTTGTTCATAGTGTGAATATTATGGTTGCAGTACTGATTGGAGGTGTTTGCTATTACTTATATTATATTTTTACAATAGACAATAACTAGTAGATAAAAGTTTCTTGATTACTTACCAATACAGAATTTTGAAAATATATTATCAAGTAAGCTTTCTGTTAAATCTTCACCTGTTAATTCTCCTAAATAATTAATGGCTTGTCTTAAATCGATCGTCCAGAAATCCCATGGTAGCTTTTCATCAAAAACTTTATTAATATTTTCCAGCGATTTCATCGTTGACTTCGCTAAGTCAACTTGTCTTTCATTTAGGGCAATATGCAATCCATGCGTTTGAGAAGAACCACATTTTTTTAGTATGCAATTGATTAGATCCTCTTCTCCGCTTCCAGTTTTTGCGCTTATAATTAATAGATTTTCTTTTTCTAATATATATTTTGGGACTTTTTCAAAAGATTGATTATTTTTTAAATCAGATTTATTTCCAATAATCAAAAATGGAATATTGCTGGGTAATTGTTTTAGTATTGATTCATCTTCGATAGTCCATCCTTTTGAATAATCAAAGATTAATATGATTAGATCAGCGTGAATTAAAGTTTTTTTAGTTCTAGAAATACCAATTTTTTCGATGCTATTTTTAGTCTCTCTTAGACCTGCTGTATCAATAAAAGTTACTGGTACTCCCTCTAATACAATCTCACTTTCCAAAAGATCTCTAGTTGTTCCAGGTAGATCAGTCACAATAGCTTTTTCTTGTTTGCAAAGCCTATTTAGTAAGGAGCTTTTCCCAACATTAGGCTTCCCGGTTAGTGCAACTTTTAAGCCAGAACGAATCCATGAGCCTCTTTTAGCATTATCAATTAGTTCAGAAAGATCTTTTTTGATTGCGATAATTTCATCCTTCACATGCTTCTCATTTAAAATGGGAAGATCTTCTTCAAAATCTATTCTTGCTTCAATTTCTGTTAGTTGCTCTATCAATCGTTTCCTGATTGATTGAATCGTAGTTTGAATATTTCCTTCAATTCCATTAATCGCTAGTTCTGCTGCTTTTCGACTTCTTGCTGACACCAGTTCACTAATTGACTCTGCTTGAGTCAAGCTCAGACGACCATTCAGCACTGCCCGTTGACTAAACTCACCTGGTTCTGCTCTTCGAACACTTGGAATATCCAATATTCTTTCAAGGATCTTCTGGACCGCAATGATTCCACCATGGCAATGAATTTCTACTACATCTTCACCTGTAAAGCTTCGCGGCCCTTTCATTATTAGTATTAATACTTCATCGATATATACTGTTTGATTTGTTTCGGTTACATGTCCGTAAAGCACTTTGTGAGTGCTCCAATCGTGTGTTCCAGGAATATGAACAATAGTTTTAGTTATCTCAATAGCTGAGGAGCCAGAGATCCTAATGACAGCAATACTTCCTTGGCCGGGAGAAACGGCAGTCGCAATTGCAGCAATGGTATCTTCAGTAGGGGAAAACGAATTCATTAATCAATAATCACGTAATCTTCACTAAGATCAAATCTAGGTTTCTTTTATGGACCAAGATTTTTTAAATATGAAAAAAATCTTCCTAAATCTAATACAAAGAATTCGTAAATTTATCGCTTGGCTCTGGAATCAGGAAGGTTCTCCTTCTCAGAGAGCATTAGGATTGGCCGTGGGGATATTTAGTGGTTGCTTTCCATTCTTTGGTTTGCAAACCTTGATGGGTGTGTTTTTAGCAAAGATCTTCAAGGGAAATAGTATTTTGGCGGCTGTTGGAACTTGGATTAGCAATCCATTTACTTATGTCCCTCTTTATTATTTTAATTATAGAATCGGCTCTTTAATACTCAATAAAGACAAAAATATAGTAGATTTTAGTCATATAACTACAAATGAGTTGTGGTCACAAGGTTGGTACTTGAGTTCTAGGCTAATAATGGGCTCGATATGTATGGGCCTTTTGTCTGGAATAGTTGGTGGACTGGGTCTATATTTTTTACTCAAGAAACTTTCTAATAAAATCTAGATTTATATATACTTAATATTAATTATTAGTTTTCAAAAGTCTTTCTGGTTATTTAAAAAAGTTAACTAATTCCTGTTCTTGCGATATCTAAGACATCAACCATTGAGCGTATTTGATTGATAGTAATTTCTAATTGATTAACGCTTTCTAGCTCAACTCTTAGGTCTATGCACGCTGGTTTACCATGAGATGTCTTAACTCTTGCATCGATTACATTAATACCTCTATCTGAAAGTCTCATTAATATGTCTTTCAGTACTCCGACTCTATCAATAACCTCAATCCTTAATTGAATAGGAAATTTCTCTTCTTTAATATGTGTATTGCTATTCCACTTTACGGATAGTCTTCTATTGTTAGGTACTGATTCTATATTGACACAATTAGTTCGATGTATCGTGATTCCATGATTACCAAGTGCAACTGTTCCAAGTATTGATTCTCCGGGTAAAGGACTGCAACATCCCCCTAGTCGATAGTCAAGTCCTTCTAAACCAACTATTGGCGAATATTTTGATTGAGATGTTTTTGATTTGTTTGAAGCTAGATTTACTTGTGACCCAATTTGGTTCGCCACCTCGATATCGCTTAATTCAGTTTCAGGTAGCTGGTTTTGTATTTTCACCTCTTCTCTAAATCTATTAATTACTTGATGTAGGGTTAATGCCCCAAATCCAAGTGCAGCTAATAAATCTTCCGTAGATTTTAGATTACATCTCTCAGCAACTTTTGTTATTGCTTCACCTTTTAGTAAGTTATCAATTCCTTTGCGACCAAATTCTTGTTCTAGAAGTTCCTTCCCTCTTAATATTGTTTCTTGACGATGACTTTTTTTATACCATTGTCTAATGCGATTTCTAGCTGTGGGTGTTGCTACATGGTTTAGCCAATCTAAGCTTGGGTGAGAGCTCTTGTGAGTTAGGATCTCAACGAAATCTCCATTTTCAAGAGGTGTTGAAAGCACGCAAAGACGATCATTGATTCTAGCACCATTGCAATGATTCCCTACTTCAGAGTGAATACGATAAGCAAAATCGATTGCTGTTGAACCATTCCTTAATCCTATAACATCTCCTTTTGGAGTAAAAACAAATACTTCTTCATCAAATAAATCCTCTTTGATTGAGGCAAGATAGTCATTATGATCATTAACACCATCTTCTTGTTGCCATTCAACTAATTGGCGCAACCAATTAAATTTTTCTGAATCAGGATTAGCAGGCGATCCTCCTTCTTTATATTTCCAGTGAGCTGCAATTCCAAATTCTGAAACTCTATGCATTTCTGGAGTCCTGATCTGGACCTCGATAGGCCTGTGTCTTCCAATTACAGCTGTATGTAACGACTGGTAGCCATTTGGTTTTGGGAGGCCAATATAGTCTTTAAACCGACCAGGTATTGGTCTGAATGTATCATGAACAACTGCAAGAGCTCGATAACATGTCTCGACATCTGAGACGAGAATTCTTAGCGCAGCAACATCAAAAATCTCATGGAATTCTTTTTGTTGTCTTTGCATTTTGTTCCATATTCCATATAAATGCTTTGGCCTTCCACTAACTTCGCATTGGCTAAGTCCTGCTGAGTTCAATCGATCTTTTAGTAATTGAACAGTTATATTTAATCTCTCTTCTCTTTCACTACGTTTACTAGCTATTTGTTGTTGAATTTCTCGGAAAGGATCTGGCTCTAAAAGTTTAAATGCTAGGTCTTCTAGTTCCCATTTGAAGCGTCCTATTCCTAAACGGTTTGCGAGAGGGGCATAAATTTCTCTCGTTTCTATAGCTATTCGAGTTTGCTTCTCTTTGTCTAGGTAACTAATGGTTCTCATATTGTGAAGCCTATCTGCAAGCTTCACAAGTACAACTCGAATATCACTAGCCATAGCTAGAAACATTTTACGTAGGTTTTCTGCTTGAGCCTCTGTTCGATTATTAAAATGGATTCCGCCTAATTTAGTCACACCTTCAACTAGATATCTAACTTCACTGCCAAAATACCCCTCCAGTTGTTCTGGCCTTATGTCTGTATCTTCGACGACGTCATGTAAAAAACCTGCTGCAATTACACTAGCGCTTGCTCCTATCTCTCGTAGTAAGTCAGCTACTGCAACTGGATGGATTATGTAAGGCTCCCCACTTTTTCTGTATTGCCCTTTATGCAATTGAAATGCAAGATCAAAAGCGGCAACTAAAAGTGCTTCAGAATCTATTGGGCAACTTGCTCCTATCCCCGGTGGAATATTTTCAATGCAATTTTTTAACCATTCTGGCAAAATAATTTCATAATCATCAAAATGTTTGATTTGATGAGTTCTAAGTTGCGGCTTGCCATCAAAAAATTCATCACAGACGATATGAGTCTGGCTTGAATTGTGTGCAGAGGTGACTTTAGGCATCAGCACCGGAGCTTAATTTATTTTATTCAAACTCAACATTTCTTGCTACCTTTTTATGAATAATTCATCAAAAGAAGTTTTAAAGATAAATAAACTAAATGCTATTTATCCAAATACTACTACTTACGTGTTGAATGGATTAAATCTAAATATGAATCGTGGCGATAGGCTTGCATTAGTTGGTAGTTCAGGATGTGGTAAAAGTACTGTTGCTAAGGCTGTAATGCAGCTTCTTCCTAATGGGTGTGTTTGTGATGGTGAGATTGTTTTAAATGGAAAAAATGTATTAGATTTAGACAAGGTTTCTTTGCAAACGATTCGAGGGAAAGAGGTTGGATTGATATTTCAGGATCCTATGTCACGTTTGAATCCTTTAATGACTGTTGGAGAACATTTGGTTGATACTTTTAAAGCTCATGATAATTCTGAACCAATTGATAAGTTAGTAAAAAAAGCTAGAAGCTTATTAGAAAAAGTTGGAATAGATCCGTTAAGATTTAATTCTTTTCCACATGAATTTAGTGGAGGGATGCGACAACGTGTAGCAATTGCTTTGGCAATTTGTTTAAGACCGCCTTTGATAATTGCTGATGAGCCTACAACTAGCTTGGACTCAATAACTGCAGATCAGATCATGAATGAATTGAGTTTACTTTGTGATGAAATTGGAACTTCTTTACTATTAATTAGTCATGATTTATCAATGGCATATAAATGGTGTAATAAAATTGCAATATTAGATTGTGGGCATATAGTCGAATCTGGAAATATTAAAGAGATAGTTGGTAATCCAAAAACTAATATTTCTCAAAGATTAGTTAACTCAGTAAAAATCTTAGAGGGTTCTGAGAGAGAAATAATGAATAAAAGCACTCCATTATTAAGTGTAAATAGATTACGTTGCTGGCATAATTCAGGCTTTTGGCCTTTCAATTCTTTTTGGCATAAAGCTGTTAATGAAGTTACTTTTTCTCTTTATGAAGGTGAAACTCTTGGTATCGTAGGCCCGTCGGGATGTGGTAAGAGCACTCTATGTAGAGCGTTGACTGGTTTATTACCTACAAGGGGTGGAAGTGTTTTTTTTCTTGGAAAGAATATTTCAACTATTAGTAGGAAAACTTTAAAACAATTACGTAAATATATTCAAATTATTTTTCAAGATCCTTCTGCATCTTTGAATCCTAAGATGTCAGTAATGGATGCAATTATAGACCCAATTCTTATCCATAAAGTGTGCAGTCGATCTAAAGCTAGAGAAAAAGCTCGTAATCTTTTAGAGCTAGTTGGTTTGACTCCCACGACAATGTATGAAAAACGCTTACCTTCTCAACTTTCAGGAGGTCAACAGCAAAGAGTTGTTATTGCAAGATCACTAGCACTTAGTCCCAAAATACTTATCTGTGATGAAAGTGTAAGTATGTTAGATGCAGAAATTCAAGCAGAAGTTTTGGAGTTGTTACGCTCTTTGCAAGAAAAATTAAAACTATCAATGTTGTTTATAACGCATGATTTATTTGTTGCGGCAGGCTTTTGTCACAGAGTATTAGTGTTTGATAAAGGGAAAATTATCGAAGAGAATTCTGGGAAAAATTTGTTAAATCATCCTCAACAATACCTAACAAAAAAGATGGTGAAGGCTTCTCCTAGGCTTCCGAAATGAAATTCTTTTTAGCTTTTAATACTTTTAAAAGTCGTTCAAAATCTTTAGGTAATGGAGCTATAAATTTCATTTTTTCTAATGTTATTGGGTGTATTAAACCCAATTCAACTGCATGTAAAGCTTGGCCATCAAGTTTAATAGGTAATTTTTTACACCTACTATAAGTTTGGTCTCCAATTATAGGATGACCTATATGTGAACTATGGACACGAATTTGATGCGTTCTACCTGTATCAAGTTTGAATTTAAGAAGAGAAAAATTTCCCAGATTTTCAATTAATTTCCAATGTGTACAAGCATATCTACCAGATTCCTCGTCAACCACAGCATATTTTTTCCTATCTTTTGGATGTCGACCAATACATCCGACAATCATACCTTCATTGTCTTTAATAGCTCCATGGACAACAGCAATATAATTTCTTGAGGCTACTCTTTTTTGTATTTGTAGTTGTAGTTTAACCAAGGCTTCTTGAGTCTTCGCTACGACAATGCATCCAGTTGTGTCTTTGTCCAAGCGATGAACTATTCCAGGCCTTAATTTACCTCCGATGCCTGGTAAGTCTGGACAATGATTGATTAATCCATTGACCAATGTCCCTGATTTATTCCCTGGTGCAGGATGAACTGCTATACCTGCTTTTTTATTAATGACTATTAAATGATTATCCTCATATAAAATATCTAAATCAATTTCTTCTGGTTTTAAGTAAGGAAGAGCCTCAGGTGGTGGAACCCAAAGTTGAATTATGTCACCTGGCCTAACGGGAGTTTTTGCTTTTCCAGTTTTACCGTTTACTCTTGCCAATCCCGCTTCAATGAATTTCTGAATATGAGCCCTACTTTGTTCGTTTCGTTGACTTACAAGCCATCTATCAAGGCGCATAGGCAAGGGTTTCTTGTATTCACCCTCAAATAATTCACCTGGTCCCTGTCCAAATTCATGTTTGATTTCTTTATTCATTAGGGGAGTTCAAGAGAGATATTGCCCAACAAGTTTTTGCGAAAATCATCAAGTAATCTTTGAGACATTCTACGAGTATCTCCAGAAGTGTGACGTTCTGCTGCTGAAAGTAGCCATAAAGATTTGTCTTTAATGGTTTTATTGACCAATATTCCATATCTATTTTGTAGACACATTGACTTGACTCCGGCTTCTTGGATGTTTTCTAATGTCTCAAGAAGTTTCATAAAGTTAATGGCTACTTGTTCAGTATCGTATGCGGCTTGACCAATATCATCACAAATAGCTAATTTTAACGCTGCATTTTGATCTTCAAATCTAGGCGGTAAAACTCCAGGAGCATCTAATAAATCCAGATCTTGTCCCAACCTTACCCATCTCAAGCTTCTTGTGACTCCAGGTTTTCTTGAGCTAGATACAACCTTTTTCTTAACTAGTCTGTTAATGAGAGCAGATTTTCCAACATTTGGGAAACCAAGAGTTAGGACTCTAATTGCACGATTTTTCATTCCTCGGTCGAGACGTCTTTGATTTAATTCTTGCCCAGCACGAATAGCGGCTTGTTTAATTTGGAGAACGCCTGTTCCAGCTTTTGCATCACACCACCATGGGATTTTCCCTTCGGACCTAAATTTTTTATCCCAAGCTTTATGGGCATCGACATTGATCATGTCTTTTCTATTTATAACTAATATTTGCTTCTTTCCTTTTAACCATTTTTGAAGATATGGATGAGAAGTGGCTAGGGGTATCCTTGCGTCTCGCACCTCGAAAACCAGATCAACTTTATTTAAATGCTCCTTTAATTGTTTTTCTGCTTTAGCAATATGCCCTGGATACCATTGTATAAGCTGCTTGTTCACGGAATTTTAAAAAGAAGTTGGTTGAAACTAATTAATTTAAAAATTGTAAAATTTCATTTTTGATTAATTTGGGAATTGCACTTTTGAAAATTCTCAGTTCAACTTATCATCTGAAAAGAAGATTAAATAAGATAAAAATAATTGAATTATTCAGAATATCCTGATGGGAGTTTAATTTTATTGATCAATCTAGATTGATAGAATTACAATATTTAATAACTTGCCAGTAAAAATAGTTCTCATATATTTGCATTCGAAAAAAAAATTGATTTTGAGTCTAGTATTACAAGTTAATTTTTTCCAGTAATTTCAACTGCTTGAGGGGGGAATTAATTATTTTAATTATAAACTTTTAATATCTAAAAAGCCTTTTTTACTTTCTATAAGGTTTAGGTAGATTTTTTCTGTGTCTTAGTAATTACCCAATTGGTGCCTTTCAAGAGCTATGGTCACTCAGTTTCCTTTCTGAATCCAATACATTATGTCTAAGCGTTCCCTGTCAAGTCTCGGCGCTGAAGACTTATGCGGCAAACGTGTTTTAGTGAGAGTTGATTTTAATGTCCCATTAGGAGATGAGGGGCAAATAACTGATGACACAAGAATTCGTGCTGCTTTACCAACTATTAATGACCTTCTAGAGAAGAGTGCAAGAGTTATTCTCTCTGCTCATTTTGGTAGGCCAAAGGGAAAAGTTAATGAAAAAATGCGTTTGACTGCTGTTGCTCAAAGACTAAGTGAATTGCTTGGCAAAACAGTTGTAAAAACTGAAAGTTGTGTAGGAGCTGAAGCCAAGTCAAAAGTTGATGCGATGTCCAATGGCGATGTTGTCCTTTTGGAAAATGTGCGATTTATTGATGGTGAAGAAAAAAATGATATGGATTTTGCAAAGGAATTAGCTTCTTTGGCAGAAGTATATGTTAACGATGCTTTTGGAGCTGCTCACCGCGCTCATGCCTCAACTGAGGGGGTTACAAAATTCTTAAGTCCTTGTGTGGCTGGTTATTTAATGGAAAAAGAACTTAAGTACCTTCAGGGAGCTATAGATCAACCTAAAAGACCCTTGGCAGCAATAGTTGGCGGTTCAAAAGTAAGTAGTAAGATCGGTGTATTGGAGTCTTTGATTGATAAATGCGACAAGATAATTGTTGGCGGAGGAATGATATTTACCTTTTATAAAGCCAGAGGATTATCTGTTGGAAATAGCCTTGTTGAGGAAGATAAACTTGAATTAGCAAGTGCTTTAGAGAAGAAAGCAAAAGATAAAGGAGTTGAGTTTCTTTTGCCAAGCGATGTTGTGTTGGCCGATAATTTTTCTCCCAATGCAAATAGTAAATCTTCAAAAGTAGATGCTATTAGCGAAGGTTGGATGGGATTGGATATTGGTTCAGAATCAGTTGAACTTTTTCAGGATGCTCTTGAAGATTGTGAAACTATTATTTGGAATGGACCGATGGGTGTCTTTGAATTTGAGAAATTTGCAAATGGAACAAATGCAATAGCAAATACTTTGGCTAAATTAAGTGCTCAAGGATGCTGCACAATTATTGGAGGTGGAGATTCAGTTGCAGCAGTGGAGAAAGCAGGTTTAGCGAAAAATATGTCTCATATCTCAACTGGGGGTGGCGCTAGCCTTGAACTTTTGGAAGGGAAAGTTCTTCCTGGCGTTTCTGCTCTAGATGATGCTTAATGATGCCTATTTAATTTTATGATTAATAAAAGTAGGTTTTTATAAATCTACTTTTATTTTTTTTGTAATTAAATAAATCCCTTTAGGATGAGTAATGATCGCTGAAATAGTTTGAGAACCAGGTTTTAAGGGTGCTTGAATATATTTAAATAAACCGCCCGATTGATTTGGCTTAATCTCAAAGACATCATTTGATATTTTCGTAAGACCTTGGTTTTTAAGTAGTATCATTCCACTAGCAGTTAAAGAATTATCTAATGGGTTTTCAATAATTAAATTCATTTCATATTTTTCACCAGTAAGAACTTTTTTTGGAGATACAATTTTTATAACAAGAGGTGAATTTTGGCTATTCAAAATTGATTCTTCATTAATAACTTTATATCCTTTGATTTTATTATTATAAGTCTCTATCTTAACAATTTGTTTGGTATATAGATTGTAGATTTGATTATTAATTTCTCTTGTAGACGTGATTTTTATATCAAGCAATGATTTGTTTTTATCATTTTCTGCTGGTTGAATTGACCATTTTGCATCTTTATATTTTTTTCGAAAGGCTAAATACTGTTTATTAAATTGATTGAATGATTTTTGTAGAAATAGCTCTTTAAGTAAATCATCCTTCCTCTGATTGAGTAGTCCCTCCAATTGATTAATTAATAAATGATTATCTATATTTTTACTTAAGGCAGAATTGCTCAAAAGGGGACATAGCAAAAAAACTATTGATTTCGTTATCAGTGAATGTCGCACGCCTACCTTTTTTACTCAATATAACTTAGCCTTCAAGGATAAGGTTATTTTATTTATGCCTCGCCTTTTAATTGCTGCAAGCGGAACGGGTGGGCATATTTATCCTGCATTGTCTTTTGCCGATTCACTTTCAAATTCTTGGGAAATTGAGTGGTTAGGTGTGCCAAATAGGTTAGAGATTGAACTGGTTCCTAAAAAATACAATTTAATAAAGCTAAAAGTTGGAGGATTACAAGGAAATATTTTTAGAAAAATGTTTGATTTATGTAAATTACTCTTTGCTTCTATTAGGGTCTCTTTTCTATTACGTCAAAAAAAAATTAACGTTGTTTTTACTACTGGTGGATATATATCTGCTCCTACTATTCTCGGTGCAAAACTTACTGGTATTCCTATTCTCTTGCATGAATCTAATGCTATTCCAGGAAAAGTAACTAGGTTATTGGGTAGATTTTGTGACCATGTCGCGTTAGGAATCCCATCAGCATCTGAGTACTTGCCAGGGTGTAGAACAAGTTTTACTGGAACGCCTGTAAGGTCAGAATTTTTTTTAGATCAGTCTCTTCCTGCTTGGGTGCCGCTCGGAGAGGGGGCCTTGATTATTGTTATGGGAGGTAGTCAAGGGGCAAAAAAAATGAATGAGATGCTCAGGAATATTTTACCTTGGTTGCTTGATAAGGGTTGTAGAGTTGTTCATCTGACCGGCAAAAACGATTGTTACTATAAAAAATTAGATAAAGTTGGTACTCACGCTAATTTGGTCGTAAGACAATTCAGTCATGAAATATCG
The DNA here is from genome assembly GCA_003215895.1 of Prochlorococcus sp. AG-409-D14. Classification (GTDB taxonomy): domain Bacteria; phylum Cyanobacteriota; class Cyanobacteriia; order PCC-6307; family Cyanobiaceae; genus Prochlorococcus_B. The sequence continues at coordinate 35,403 of QCJR01000005.1, read as the reverse complement.
GCCTTGCTGCGAAATGCAGATCTAGCAATAAGTAGAGCAGGATCTGGAGCAATTTGTGAATTAATGGTAACTAAGACGCCTTCAATTTTAATACCTTTTCCAGCTTCTGCCGATCAACACCAAGAACTTAATGCTGCTTATATGGCTCAATATGGAGGAGCTGTAATAGTTCATCAAAATGATCCCAAAAAAGATATTTTGAAAAATACTATATCTAATTTACTAGATTGTAATTCTCTCAATGAAATGAGATTAAATATGAATAATTATGAGTGCCTCAATTCAGAAAAAAAGATATTTGAGATTATAAATTCGATTAGTTAATGTAATCTTTTAAAGTATTAACAATTTGAATATTTTGTTTTCGTTTTTGGAGACTTATTCTCATCCAATTTTCATCTAGAGTTATAAATGATCTACAGTCTCTTAACAAAATACCTCTTTTTTTTAAACTCTCAATAAGATTTAATATAGAACTATCACTTTTAATCAATTGAAAATTTGTAGTTGTTGGTAGAGGCTTAATAGTATGAAATTCTGACAAACTTTCATGTAACCATTTCCCTTCTTCTCCTACCCATCTATGGATTTTATTTAATCTTTTTTTATGCATTTTAGAATCTTTCATGATCATATTAGTTGCATTTATTGCAAGCGTATTTACTGGCCATGGATCTCTTATCTCTTTCCATTTTAATAATCTATCTGAGTTCGTTATGGCATATCCAATCCTTAATCCAGCAATACCTAGAAACTTAGTTAAACTTCTAATCACTATGAGGTTCTTATGGTTTTTAGTTAAATCAATTATTGATTGACTTTCACCCCCAGGTGTAAGAGAAATAAAGGCTTCATCGCAAATTATGAGTTTATAATTAGTTAATAATTTTTCTATTGATGATCGACTCCATAATTGTCCCGTTGGGTTGTGTGGGTTTGTGATCCATAAAACATGGGATTTTGGTTTGATTGGAAATGACTGAGGATTTTTGTTAGTCCAAGATAAAGGAATAGGATGATGAATATAAGAAGCATTCCAACATTTTAAAGCTCTTTGATAGTCTCCAAAACCAGGAGAAGGTAACGAACTTATACCATTTAAACTTGCATCTCTTGCTGCCCAAGTAAATAATTCTGAAGCTCCATTGCCAGGTAAAATCATTGACGGATTAATATTATGCCATTTCGCAATAGAATTTTTGACTTCAAAATAACTTCTATCAGGATAAGATTTTATAGATCCATTGTTTATACTATTAATGAGATAATTATTTAACTTTCTAGGTAATCTAAAAGGAACTATTGATGCACTTGCATCAATTATTCTATCTGTTGATAATCCTGAATCTCTTGCTTCTTTTTCAATATTACCTCCATGAATATCAAAGTCTATTTTCATTAGATAAGAGATAGGATTGTGATTAGTTTAAATGTAATCATAATTATTTATTGAAATTATTTGTTTTTTATTTCCATGGTTCTTCAGAACCGATTACCTCTCTAATATTTCGGAATCCATGTTTTTTCATTTGCAGGGTTAATCCATCTAAAATTTCTGGAACTAAATTTGGCCCCTCAAAAATCCAACCTGTATATACCTGAACCAGTGATGCACCAGCTGCAATTCTTTCCCACGCTGTTTGTGCTGAACTGATTCCACCTACACCAATAAGCGGTAAACCATTATTAGTAATATTTCTAAGCCTTCTAATAACTTCCAGGCCTCTTTTCCCCAAAGGAAGTCCACTTAAGCCTCCATTCTCTTGCTCTAAAGTATTTCCAGTTTTGATTCTTAGGTTTTTTAGGTTAAACCTATTTAAGCTTGTATTAATAGCAATTATTCCATCAATACCATTCTCAATTGCAACTCTCGCAATTTCATCAATTTCTTCATTTGACAGATCTGGAGAAATTTTTACAAGTAAAGGAGGACAATTGGATACATCTTTAAGTGTGCATATTAATTTTTTTATTTGTTTTGTTCCTTGTAATGAGCGGAGGCCTGGGGTATTCGGAGAACTAACATTGATAACGGCATAGTCTGATAAAGGAGCCAATAGCCTTAAAGATAAAAAATAGTCTTTATGGGCTTCATCAAGAGGTGTGATTTTTGACTTTCCTAAGTTTATTCCAAGGAGACAAGGTCTATTTCCTGGCGCAGGGATTTTTTGTTTTTCTATAGTGCTTAAGAATTTTTCTGCGCCTTGATTATTGAAACCCATTCTATTCAGAGCAGCTTTTTCTTTTGCAATTCTGAAAAGTCTGGGTTTTGGATTACCTTTTTGGGCATGCCAAGTAATGGTTCCTAATTCGGCGAAACCAAATCCAAAATAATTCCAAAGACCAGCGCCTACCCCATTTTTATCAAATCCAGCAGCAAGTCCTACAGGGTTCTTAAAGTGCGAGCCAAAGATGATTTGATTTAAACTTGAATTGTTTCTTTGAAAATCACTTGATGCTTTTAAAAGAAGATTAGAAATTATTGGAAAATTTCTATTTAATGAGGCAAATTTAATTGTATTAAGAGCTGAATTAGTAAGTATTTCTGCATCAATACCCTCGTCTTGAGATAGAAGCTGACCAAGCAGAATATTGTAGATGTCGTTTTTTTTATTCTTTGACAAAATCTTTCAGTTGTATTTTTCGACCTTTAGAAAAAGCTACAGCAATTGCATCAACTCTATCATTATCCTTTTCCCCGCTATGTCCCTTGACATATTGAAGTTTGATTTTTGGAAGTTCTGGGTGGTCAAGAGCTTTCCATAAATCTTGATTGAGAACTTGTTTACCAGATGCAGTTTTCCATCCTTTTTTTTTCCAATTCGACATCCATTTCCCCATACCATCAATTAAATATTTGCTATCAGTTTTTATGGTTAACGATGGGTGAAATTTGATTGTTTTTAATTTTTTAAGAACAAATAATGCAGCCTGTAATTCCATTCGATTATTTGTTGTCTCAGGGCTGAAACCACCAAATTCAACTTCGCTTCCATCCTGGAATCTAATTAATGCTCCCCAGCCACCCGGCCCAGGATTTCCGCTACAAGCACCATCGGTGGCTGCAGCAATAGCCAATTTTTCTTCTTTAGACATAAAAAAAAACCGGTCTGATTAGACCGGTTTCATATAAGCAGAAAATTGGTGATTTTCCAGTAACGATTTTATTTTAAAGTTACTTTTCCACCAACAGCTTCAATTGCTTTCTTTAAAGCCTCAGCATCTTCTTTTGATGCTCCTTCTTTGATTGTCTTGGGAGCAGCTTCAACTAGGGCTTTAGCTTCGCCAAGACCAAGGCCTGTGGCATTTCGAACTTCTTTAAGGACTTTGATTTTAGATGAAGCGTCAAAGCTCTCTAAAACTACCTCAAATTCAGTTTTTTCTTCGGCAGCAGCATCACCATCGCCACCAGCAGCAGCTCCTGGAGCTGCCATGACAACGCCAGCAGATGCGGCGGCAGATACACCAAAAGCTTCTTCTATTTGCTTTACAAGCTCTGAAGCTTCAAGCAAAGAGAGGCTTTTTAATGAATCTAAGATTTCATCGGTTTTTGCAGACATGGTTTAAATCAGCAACTAAGTAAGTAGAAAACAAATTTTGAAATAAGGAGTATCAGCTCTCGCTGCTCTCAGAATGTTGTTGAAGAGACCTTGCAAGTCCAGATGGGACCTCATTTATACCAATAGCGATTTTGCTTGTTATGGAATTCACTGCACCAGCAATTTGTGCCATAAGTACTTCCTTGCTAGGAAGTTTTCCAATCGCTTTGATTTCATCTTGAGATAAAAGTTTGCCTTCGAAAAGACCTCCTTTCGTCTCGGATTTTTGAGTTTCCTTTTGAAATGCTTGTACAGCTTTAACAGCACTTCCAACATCTCCTTTGATTAAAACAAAGGCGTTAGTGCCAGTAAGCAATGACTCCAAACCAGTCCAGGATTCTTTTCCTTTTATGGCTTGACGCATCAAGGTGTTTTTAGTGACCTTGCAGATGCCATTGCTTTTTTGCAATCTTGAGCGCAAGTCAGACATCTCTTTTGTGGATAAGCCCTTGTAATCAAGAACTAAAGCCATCTCAGAGTTATCTAGTAGACCCTCTATCGTTTCGACAATCTGTTTTTTGCTTTCCAGCGTGCGGCCCATAATAATTGGATCGAATCGGGGGAAGAACTGGACATACGGCCATATCCCAATAAGGGAATCGAGGCCGCTAACGATTCAATCCAAAAAGATAAAACCCTGCGTATACCTCGGCGGGCATTAAAGATTCTATTAAACGAAAAGTTTATATAGAATCAGACCTGCTGTCTTTGGCTGGGCGCATGCCCTTGTGGTTATACCACAAATCTAATTTACAACAAAAAGGGTCACTTTTCTTTCTGCAAGTCTTGTAATTCGTTGATATCTACTTCTACTGATGGTCCCATGGTGGATGTAATAAATAAGCTTTTCCAAAATTTTCCTTTTGCTCCGCTTGGTTTATTCTTTTCTATTGTTAATTGCAAGGTCTTTAAATTTTCAAGGAGAGCATCTTCCGAAAAACTTGCTTTACCGAATCGGACATGAACAATTCCTGCTTTGTCAGCTCTAAATTCGAGTTTTCCTGCTTTAAACTCTTTAATTGCTCCTGCTAAATCGGTTGTAACAGTTCCTGCTTTGGGATTAGGCATAAGCCCTCTAGGCCCAAGAACTCTTCCAAGTTTTGCAACTTTAGGCATCATATCCGGAGTTGAAATTAAAAGATCGAAGTTCATTTCTCCTTTGTTTATTGAATCAACTAAGTCTTCTTCTCCGGCCAGATCAGCACCTGCTTTAGTTGCTTCAGCAACTTTTTCTCCGCGAGTCACTACTGCTATTCGTACTTTCTGACCCGTACCACTTGGTAAAGCAACTGTAGTTCTTAGTTGCTGGTCAGTATATTTTGGGTCAATGCCTAGTCTTATGTGAGCTTCAATTGTCTCATCGAATTTTGCATTTGCATTCTCCTTAACTAGCTTTATGGCTTCAATTGGAGAATATGAACGCTCTTCCACTTTGGAAAGCAACGTTGTCATTCTTTTTGAGAAATTTTTCATAATAAATTGGGGTGCTATCGACTTTTAGTCTCCCCCTTTTAGAGAACATTTGATAATTTTACGATTTAATCAGTCCTTTATGGAAACCCCCATATTTTTCGCTGTCCCTTCAATAACTTTCATCGCCGACTCAATACTACTGCAATTAAGATCTGGAAGTTTTGTTTTAGCAATTTCTTCAAGTTGACTTTTACTAATCGAACCAGCAGTTCCTTTCGATGATTCCCCTGAACCTTTTGCAATACCTGCTGCTTTAGTTATCAAAACCGAAGCAGGAGGAGTTTTTGTAATGAAAGTAAAACTTCTATCTTCAAAAACAGATATTTCTACTGGGATAACAAAGCCAGCTTTGTCTTGGGTGCGCGAATTGTATTCCTTACAAAACGCCATTATGTTTACCCCATGTTGACCTAGCGCTGGTCCAACTGGAGGTGCTGGATTAGCTTTGCCAGCCTGTAAGGCCAACTTGATCAGGGCTACTACTTTCTTTGCCATCGGCTGAAAATCGAACTAATGCGGAAAATCTGAAACTAATCAGACAAATTATCTAATAAACTTAACTCCTAGACTGACCAGACAGCAAAAGGAAATTAAAAATCAATTTTGTTTAGTTATTTGAGAAAATTCAAGCTCAACAGGAGTTTCTCTACCAAAAATAGATAAAAGCGCCTTGAGTTTGTTTCTTTCTCCTGAAACTTCAATTACTTCTCCTTGGAAATCCTTAAAAGGACCTGAGGTAACAACAATCTGATCACCTTCTTCTACATCCAGCTTGACAACAGTTTTCTTTTCAGCGGCTCGTTTGAAAATTCTATTAACTTCTTGCCGACTGAGAGGGCGAGGTTTTATGTGCCCGCGTGCTTTACCAGTAGCTCTGCGGTCTTCTGCACCAACAAAATTAATTACATTTGGAGTACTTCTAACAGCCATCATTGTGTCTTCATCTAAAACCATACGAACTAATACATATCCAGGGAAAACTTTTTCTTCTGTGGTCTGCCTACTCCCATCTTTTTTTAGCTTAACTGCAGGAGTCTGAGGGATTTCTATTTCTATAATTCTGTCATTAACGCCAAGAGTGATGGCTCTTTGCTCAAGTGTCGCTTTTACCTTTTTTTCACAACTGGATGCAACTTGAATAGCGTACCAACGTGCAATATTTGTCTTGATTGCTTGATTTGCAAAATGTGATTGATCATTCTGAATTGTTTCTGATCTATCAATTATTTGTGAATCTTCAGTAGGAGTGGTTTCAATCTCTGACACTGGAAAAAATTGTGAGTGGTTTAAAAAATTTAGGTTAGTCAACTCAGCGAAATATCTGAGTAGAGGCCCATCCATAAAAACGGCTTACAGCTGCGATTGATACTGCTGATAAAGTGACCATTAAAATCACAGCAACAGATTCGCTGAAAAGTTGTTGGCGTGAGGGCCATACAACAAGTTTCATTTCATCAATTGTAGATGATAAAAAACTTTTTTTTAAGGCAGTCTTTTCCTTTTTTGTAGGAATTACCTTTTCTTGATCCTCTTGAGAGGTTGGACTTGTCACTTTGGGAAGACTGAAAGGAAGGTACTTTTAAAAAGAATGGCAATAAACCTACACTAACTTATGTTTGATGGATTAGTTATCTATTAAAAAAAGAAGTTTTTTAGACTCACCATCTTTCGTCGCAACCCTGATTGATTTTGCACCTTCAAAACCCTCTTCTAAAATTTGTGTGGCAAGTGGATTTTCTAGCCTCCTTCGAATTACTCTTCTTAGCGGTCGGGCGCCATATTCAGGTTCATAGCCTTCATCAGCAATAGTTTTAATAGTGTTTTCATCAACATAAAGATCTAAACCTTGGAGCCTGAGAAGCTTCTTCAACTCATCAAGTTGAAGTCGCACTATTTGTTCTAAACTTTCAGGCTTTAGTGGGTTAAATCTTATTACTTCATCAATGCGGTTCAAAAACTCTGGTCGGAAATGCTTTGTTAGAGCTTCATTGATTTTTTGATCTAATTCTTCTGCAAGAAAATTTTTATTTGAATTTTCGCTTTGAACTTTGAGTGAATTATTTAATATTGCTTTGCTAGCAAGATTGCTGGTCATAACAATGACTGTATTTCTAAAATCAACTGTTCGACCTTGAGAATCAGTGAGTCTTCCATCATCTAACACCTGCAAAAGGATGTTGAAAACTTCTTGATGAGCTTTTTCTATCTCATCAAGAAGCAAAACTGCATAAGGTCTCTTTCTAATTGCCTCTGTTAATTGCCCACCTTCTTCGTAACCCACATATCCAGGTGGTGCTCCCAAGAGTCTAGAAACAGCATTTCTCTCCATATATTCACTCATATCAAGTCTTAATAAAGCATCTTCTTCATCAAATAAAGAACTAGCTAGTGATCTGGCAAGTTCAGTTTTTCCAACACCTGTTGGGCCCAGAAAAAGAAAGGATCCAATAGGCCTTCTGATGTCCTGCATTCCAGCTCTTGCTCTACGAATTGCTGCTGAGACTGCTTGAACAGCATTTAATTGACCAATAACTTTTTTTTCTAAATCTTGTTCTAAATTTAAAAGTTTTTGTCTTTCACCTGATAAAACTTTTCTAACGGGAATTCCTGTCCATCTTGAGACAACATCTGCTATATCTTCTGGATTGACGTTGTCTATTAGTAAGGAATTACCATATTCATTATCTTCTTTAATAGAAACTTCTATGTCTTCAATTCTTTCTTTGAGTTGATAAAGTTGTTCATATTTAAGTCTTTCTACTTCTTCACTATCACCAGAGATTTCAGCTTCTCTTATTAAATTTTTTAATTCTTCAAGTCTTATTTTTAGTTCTTTTAATTCAGTTGATTTATCGATTTGTTCTTGCCATTTTTGTTTGACCTCAGATAGCTCAAAGAGTAGTAATTCTTTCTTTTCTTCAAGATTATTTATGGTCTCTAATGTTGTGTCTTTACTTGCAGTAAGGATTGATGTCTCTAAATGATTTATCTGAGATTCTTTCTCTTCTATGATTTTGGGTTTTGATAGGGATTCGATTTTTACTTGAGCTGAAGCCTCGTCAATTAAGTCAATAGCTTTATCGGGCAGGCATCTATCACTTATATATCTATGAGCTAAACGATTTGCTGTAATGAGTGCTTCGTCAGTAATGGTTACTCCGTGATGCAACTCATAATTTTCTTTAAGTCCTTTTAAAATTTCTAAGCTTAAATCTAAACTTGGCTCTTTGATTAAAACTTGCTGAAATCGTCTATCAAGAGCTAGGTCTTTTTCGATCGTACGTCTATAACTATCTGGAGTTGTTGCACCAATGCATCGCAAGTCTCCACTGGCTAGCAATGGTTTTAATAGACTACCAGCATCGGTATTGGATCTATCTTTGCTTACAATTGTGTGTAATTCGTCTATAAATAAGATTACTCCTTTTTCGCTATTGCTTATTTCACTTAACAATGATCTAAATCGTTCTTCAAATTGCCCTCGAAATTTAGCTCCAGCAATTAATGCGCCGATATCAAGTGAAATTAGTCTTAACCCTTGAAGAGAGTCAGGAACTTCGTTGGCTATGATTTTTTGAGCTAATAATTCTGCAACTGCTGTTTTTCCAACACCTGGAGCACCAATTAGTACTGGATTATTTTTACCTCTTCGAGATAAAACTTTTGTAATTGTTTTTATTTCCACCTCTCTGCCAATAACAGGGTCTAATTTTCCATTTTCAGCTTCGGCTGTCAGATCTTTGCAGTATAAATCCAATGCACTTGGCATTTCATTAAGATTTAAAGCTTCTTGTTTGGATGTTATTTCTTCTTTAGTGAAAGGCGTAAGTGGCTCGGGATTAGAAGTCTTTGAAGTTTTTTGGGTTGATACAGATGACCGTGAATTTTGTTGTGGTCTATCTTCTTTTTGTTGATTTGTAATTCTTTTAGATTGTTTAAATGATTTAGGTGCTGGTAGTCGTCTCAATTCCGATTCAAGAATTTCACTAGGTAAACCTGCTTGATAAAAAAGATCTTCTCCTAAGCGATTGTCTCTGCCAATTGCTATGAGGATATGAGATATCTCTATTTGATTAGAACCCCATCGCGAACGAAAATCATCAGCTGTTTCAAGAAGAATTTCTAAATCTTCCCCAATAAATAAGTCTGATTGGTTGCTGATGGGAAGTTCAGCGATAAAATTTTCTAAAATTTCATTTAATTCTTCGTGGTTGATAGGTAAGGAATTTGTATATTTCTGAAATTTTTTATTTCTAAAAAGTACTTGAATAAGATGTTCAACATCTAAGTTCTGATGTCGCCACCTTCTTGCTGATTCCTCAGCTATAAGTAAAAGGCTCCAAGCTTCATCGCTAAAAGAATCAGGTTCTGTAGTGAGACTGCCATTCATTTTTGATTAATTTTGATTCAAAGTGTTCATTTTCCTTCTAGATTTTGATTGAGACTTGTTATCGATACGAGTATTTCTTGTTAAGACAAATTTGGTTGATTAGGTCTTGGAAAGCAAGCTAGATTAGCAATTCAGGAACTTATAGGAATAATGTAGTTCATAAGATCTAAAAATCACCTTAAATTCGTGGCTGACTCTCTAGAACTAGTAATTGATACTATTATGGCCCGAGAAGTTCTTGATTCTCGTGGGAATCCAACCGTAGAGGCTGAAGTGCTTCTGGAAGGAGGAGCTATTGGACGTTCGATTGTTCCAAGTGGCGCAAGCACCGGAGCCCATGAGGCTCATGAATTAAGGGATGGTGGAAAACGTTATCTGGGTAAAGGTGTCATCAAGGCTGTTGGTCATATAGAAGAAACTATTGCTCCCGCTCTATGTGGTCTTTCTGCTTTAGATCAAGCCACAGTTGATTCGGTGATGAAACAACTTGATGATACTGACAACAAATCCAATCTTGGTGCAAATTCAATTCTTGCTGTGAGCATGGCTACAGCAAGAGCAGCAGCTAATGGATTGGGTTTGCCTTTGTATCGGTATTTAGGAGGACCAATGTCATCTTTATTACCAGTGCCATTGATGAATGTCATTAATGGGGGGGAACATGCTGCAAATAATTTAGATTTTCAGGAATTTATGTTAGTTCCGCATGGGGCTGAAAGCTTCAGAGAAGCATTAAGAATGGGAGCTGAGGTTTTTCATACGCTTAAAGATTTATTGAGTCAGAAAGGCTTATCGACTGCTGTTGGAGATGAAGGCGGATTTGCTCCCAATCTGGAGAGTAATAAAGCAGCGGGTGATCTTTTAATGCAAGCAATTGAGCACGCTGGATTTAAACCAGGGGAGCAAATCTCTTTAGCTTTGGATGTTGCAAGTACGGAGTTTTATAAGGATGGTCAATATTTTTATGGTGGTAATTCCTATTCCAGCGAGCAAATGGTTGAGGAATTGGCTGGCTTAGTTAATTCATTTCCAATTATTTCTATTGAAGATGGATTGGCTGAAGATGATTGGGATGGTTGGAGCTTACTTACTAAAAAGCTTGGCAAAAGTGTGCAATTGGTTGGAGATGATTTATTTGTCACTAACACACTTCGACTGCAAAGAGGCATTGATGAGAAGATTGCAAATTCAATATTAATTAAGGTTAATCAAATTGGTTCTCTGACTGAAACACTTGAAGCTATAGAGCTTGCCTCAAGATCAAGTTACACAACTGTAATAAGTCATAGAAGCGGAGAAACTGAAGATACAACTATTGCTGATTTATCAGTAGCAACTAAATCTGGTCAAATCAAAACAGGTTCATTGAGTCGAAGTGAAAGAGTCGCAAAATATAATCAATTACTTCGTATTGAGGATGAGTTAGGCAGTCAAGCTACATATGCTGGACTAGTCGGATTGGGCCCAAGAGGAAGTTTTCAGAGTTGATTGTCACTGTTTGAAGCCTTTTCTTCCTTGAAAATTATCTAAACGACTTTCGCTTCTCATCTTAAATTTTAATTTAATCCAGCTTAGAGCTATTGGAAATCCAATCGTTACTGGTATGAGAAACAACAGTGGTCTATTAGTTGAAGCTAGTAAAGCCGAGGATATTGCAAGTGAGCCAAGAAGAACAGAACTACCTAATGATTGTTGTGCATTAATCATTCTTCTTAGTTGTCTATCTGATTCACCCATTCGCACTTGAAGTTGCAAGTCTCCTTGTTCAAGTCTTTCTAGATTTTCATCTAGTCGTTTTGGTAACCCAACAGCTTTACTGCCTATTTCAGTCACTTGTCTGCCTAATTCATTCAATAAGTCATTAGAATCTGGATTTTTTGAAGTCATTAGAGGAAGAAGGAAGGGTTTTGCTATTGCTATTAAGTTAAATTCTGGGTCTAAATATCTTCCAACTCCTTCAAAAGTTGATAATGCTCTAAAAACAAAAATCAACTCTATTGGTATCCTAAAGGGTTTCCCATAAGCTAGTTCAGATATATCCCCAGAGAGTTTTTCTATGATTTGAGAATCAAAAGGAGGAGTGAGAGCTTCATTTAACATTATCCTTATTAATCTTCTAACGGGACCTATTTCGACATTTTTTTCTATTAATCCAGCGATTTGAAGCTCTTTAACTAGCCCACTAACATCTCTCAGCGCTGCGGCTTTGATCATTGAATTGAGTCTGCCTCTAATACGCTCAGAGACAAAGCCCATCATACCAAAATCATAATAAATAAGAGAACCATTCTTAGAAACAGCGAGATTGCCTGGATGAGGATCAGCATGAAAAAAACCGTAATTCACCAATTGTTTTAAATAACTTGTTGCACCAATCTTTGCGATTAAAGAAGTATTAATGTTATTACTTTTTAGAGACTTAATATCATTTATTTTGATTCCTGGTAAATACTCCAAACATAAAACTTTTCTAGTGCTAAAGTCCCAAAATACACTTGGAATTAAAATATCTGAATCATCTATAAATTGTTGTTTAAATCTTGCAGCATATTGAGCTTCAATTCGAAAGTCTAGTTCTCTGAGTAATACTCTTTTAGATTCCTTAGCAATACCTATCCAGTCATTACCTCGACTTAGAGACTTTATTTTTTGAATTACTTTAGCAACTTGATTCATTACATCTAAGTCAAGTCTGAAAAATTTTTCTATGTCTGGTCTTTGTACTTTGAATATAACATTTTCTTTATTATTCAATCTAGCTCTATGAACTTGAGCAAGTGATGCTGAGCCAATTGGAACTTCATCAATACTTATAATTTTTTGATATGAAATTCTAAGTTGGTCTTTTAAAATTTCTTGAACTTTTTCAAATTCAAATGGTGGAACTCTATCTTGTAGAGATGCAAGCTCATTTACCCATGCAGACGGAATAACATCAGCTCTTGCAGATAAAAGTTGGCCTAATTTTATAAATGCAGATCCAAGATTGACTAATTCTTTTGTAAGCCATTTTGCTCTTAAAGAATTTCTTTTTTCTCTTCTTTTCGTGGTATATCCTTTAAGATAAGTCCATTTTTTAGAATCAAACCATAAATAGCAAAGTAAACCTAATAATAATATCCAAATCCTAAGGGCTCGACCAAATCTTTGAAGTTGATTAGCTAGAAATATCAATTTTTCCCCTCAATATCTTTATTAATATTGATAACCTTTGATCTAAGATTATCTATTTTAATTTGAATTAAATCTTCTTTGCTTAACTCTTCCTTAGAGCTTTTTCTTTTTGATGGATTAGTTTCTTTTTCTAGACGTTCAGATTCTTCAATTACCTCTTTTTTAAAGCTAGACCATTCATCTTGAAACCTTTGTGGTAACTCTTCAGCAATCTCAGTAAATTCATGTGCAGAATTTAGCAGTTTCTCTGTTATGCGAGCGGTTATTCGGTTTATGGCTGCTTTCAGCAGTATTTCTGAGTCGCTCAAGAATCTAATTAATCAGTTTCTACTCTAAAAGATTTAGGTTTTTTTGTGTCTTCAGATTGAAACTAGATATATGCAGATCTGCTATGAATCAATTAAATCTATTGAGAAGATTGTTTGTTATTGCTCAACCTAGAATATTTTCATTAGAGTTGAAGAACACAAACATTTGATTTGATTTGGGGTAAAAGTTTGATCTGTTAGCCCAAGTGATTTCAAAACACTCTTTTCTCTTTTTTAGAGAGAGCAAAACCTACTAAGAGATTTTCCATTGGAAACCATTGAAACTGATGTTGTCATAGTTGGTGGTGGGCCTGCTGGTTGCAGTTGTGCGCTTTACACTTCCCGAGCAGACTTAAAAACAGTAATTCTCGATAAGAATCCTGATGTAGGCGCGCTAGCTATAACACATCAAATTGCTAATTATCCAGGTGTCTCTAGTGAAATGAGTGGAGAGGCTTTGTTGAAATTGATGAGAGATCAAGCTACACAGTATGGGGCCGACTATCGTAGAGCGCAAGTTTTTGGAATTGACGCTAGTGGAGATTGGAAAACTATTTATACCCCAGAAGGTACTTTTAAAGCAAAAGCACTTGTCGTCGCAAGTGGTGCAATGGGGAGGCCAGCATCATTTAAAGGTGAGGCTGAATTCTTGGGTAGAGGAGTAAGTTATTGCGCGACTTGTGATGGAGCTTTTTATAGAGATCGTGAAGTAGCCGTTGTAGGCATTAATAAAGAGGCAATTGAAGAAGCAAATGTTCTTACAAAATTCGCATCCAAAGTTCATTGGATCACATCAAATGATCCAAAATCAGATGATCATTATGCCCAAGATCTCTTATCAAAACCAAATATAAACCATTGGAGTAAGACAAGGTTAATGCAGATTGAAGGTAACGATTCTGGCGTAACAGGTATTAAGGTTAAAAATCGTTCAATTGATACTCATCAAGATATCGCTCTCGAAGGAGTTTTTGTTTACATGAGCGGTTCTAAGCCTATTACCGACTTTCTTGGCGATCAAGTCGCTTTTAAGGAGGATGGAGGAGTATTGGTGGATGACTTTATGTCTACAACAGTTGAAGGGGTTTGGGCGATTGGCGATATCAGAAATACACCTTTTAAACAAGCAGTTGTAGCAGCATCTGATGGGTGTATAGCTGCTATGGCAATAGATCGATATCTAAATAGTCGGAAATCAATTCGTGTTGATTGGGTTCATGCTTAATTCAAGAAATTCATAAGTATTTTTAAAGAGGAGTTGCTTCCGAAACATATGCAACACCACCATAGTAACTAAGAACAGTTTTTATATTTTCTCGTATCTTGTCGATTATATCTAGCTCACAAAAAATGATCACGTGTGCATTTGATCCAAATCCAGTGAATTCCATGTCTTCAGTGACAATTCTTTCGGGACCTCTTCCCGTGGCATGTTTCATAACCGTATAGCCTGGTACTTCAGCTTGTTCTAATGCTGAAAGGACATCATCAAGTTCTCTTTCACTAAAAATTAAGTCAAGTCTTTTCATGAGATTGATTTACCCAACTGATGGAATCATTGTGTTGACTAACCCCATATATACCGGTATTCCTATGATTATATTAAAAGGAAAAGTTAATCCAAGAGTGGTCGAAATGTAATAACTGGGTCTTGCTTCTGGAACTGTCATTCTCATTGCGGTTGGCACAGCTAAGTATGAAGCACTAGCGCATAGAACGACAAATAACAGAGCATTGCCTGGATCTAATTGGAGAAATCTAGCAACCAATGATCCAAGTACTGCATTAACTATTGGCATTAATATAGAAAACATAATGAGAAAGACACCAGTTTTATTTAAACGCGCGAGGCGTTGAGCAGCCACAATTCCCATGTCAAGAAGGAAAAAACATTCAGCGCCATAGAACAATTCAGCTGTGAATGGTTCCATTTTTTTTATGTCAGATGGATCAATCGCTGATGTTAAAAAACCTATAAGAAGACTTCCTAGTAACAAATAGACAGAACCATTTAACATCGATTCATGGACAATTGACCCCCATTTCATTTTTCTTTTGATTGGCCTATCTTTGGGCGCTCCATATTTGACTAAAAGAAGACCAATGATTATTGCTGGAGATTCCATTAGTGCTAAAGCCGCAACCATAAAACCATCAAAAGGTATATTTTGACTTTGGAGAAAGCTTTCAGCCGTTATAAATGTCACTGCACTTATTGATCCATAGGCTGCTGATATTGCTGCTGCATTAAACACATCGAATTTTAATCTCAGTACTAAAAAGCAAATAAGTGGGATTAATAGTGACATTAATATTGCTGCTATCACAGTTTGAAGAACTGGATAACCAAAGCCACTTTTTTGAAGTTCAATGCCGCCTCTGAAGCCTATTGCAAGTAAAAGATATAAGGAAAATAATTTTGGTAGTGGAGCTGGTATCTCAAAATCAGACTTTAATGCATATGCAATTGCACCCAAAAAGAAAAAAAGTATTGGAGGACTTAAAGCATTTTGGATGAAAAGGTTTTGTCCCATCTCTTGTTAGTTTTTAAAGCAAGCAATCAGTAAAATATTGATGTTTAACCATTGATGCTGTCAATTGCAGCTGTGAGGGCTTCTTTTCTTGTACCAATTACATCAACGCCAAATTTAGCAAGTCTATCTTTGACTCTTCCTGTTGCACCAGCAACATACGCTTGTCTTGAGTTGTTTAGTGCTTCTTGTACCATATCTTCTATTGCGAGAGTTGCAGTAACTCCAAGCCTTGGGACATCAGTAATATCAAGAATTAGAACTTTGTAGTTTCTTACAAGCATCATTCTTTCAGTAATTCCTTTTGCTGCTCCGAAACTAAGTGGCCCTTTTAATCTGAATAGCATTACTTCTCCCGCGCAACGATCTAAAAGTGCTTTTTCATCTGAGGGGAGTTGTGCATTTGCTGCATTGTTATTTGATGATGAATTAAATGGGTTGTCAGCTTCCATTCCCTCCAATTGTGTCTCTGTAATTGAATCAATAGTGAGCATATTTGCTATGAATACACCAACCAGTACAGCCCATATTAAGTCCCAGAAAACTGTCATGAATAGGACTCCATACATCACACTTGCAGTTTTCAGGGAAAGTCTATGAGCTCTTAATAAAAATCCCCAATCAATAATGTCTAAGCCAACTTTTATTAAAATTCCTGCAAGAAGGGCTGTGGGAATTTGAGCGGCTAAAGGACCAGCACCAACTAGAACAAATAGCAATACAACTGAATGAACCATCCCTGATATTGGTGTGGAACCTCCAGATTTAACATTTATTACTGTTCTCATTGTTGCCCCAGCTCCAGGCAAACCGGTAAAAATACCAGCTACTGCATTTCCAATACCTTGTCCAATTAGTTCTCTATCGGAATTGTGCTTGGTTTGAGAAATATTATCTGCTACGAGAGATGTAAGGAGGGAGTCAATAGCGCCAAGAACAGCAAGGACTAGTCCGGCTTTAAGAATTATTGGGAAGAAATTGTCAAAGCTTGGATCTGGGAGACTCAAAGAAAGTCCACCCTCTGGTATTGCGCCTATTCGGTCTATGGAACTATCGCCAAAAAGAAGTATTGATAAAGGAGTAACTATTAATAATGCTAAAAGAGGAGAGGGAACCCATTGACTTATTTTGCGGGGAGTTAGAAACACTATCGCAAGTGTCATGACTGCAACTGCTATAGCAGCCCCATTTGGTTCGAAATTGTTAAATAGAGTTGAAAGAGACTCTAATACTCCTCCTCGAGTTGATATCCCCAGTAAAGGACCTATTTGAAGAGTAATTATTATGACTCCAATTCCAGACATGAAGCCTGAAACGACTGAATATGGAACAAGTGTGATGTATTTACCAAGCCTAAGTATGCCAAATAAAATCTGAAATAATCCTCCAATAACCACAGCAGCCATTACTAAAGGAAGAATTTCACCAGCGGATAAATCTCTAGGCACTCCTACAGCCGCTAAGCTCGCAACTACACCAGCAACTGTTACGCTCATCGGCCCAGTCGGACCACTTACTTGAGCAGGAGTACCTCCAAACAATGCGGCGAGAAATCCAACTACGACTGCACCGTAAAGGCCATAAATAGCGCCTCCAGGACCAAGTGCCGCATTACCAAACGCTAATGCTAGAGGTAGGGCTACAACCGCAGCCGTCAAGCCGCCTAATACATCACCTCTAATATTTTTAAGGTGAAAGCCATTAATGAACGCCAATCGACTCTCCGTACTTGCTTTAACTTGAATAAGCCTATCTCTTCAAGGTTCCATTAAGTGCTGTAATTTCTACTTTTAAATACTTATTATTGGAGAAAAATCATTGAAAAGATTCATTTTTACTAAGAAGGCAGGTTGATTTTGATGGAATCAGATGGTTTTAAGGATTATTTCAAAATCCTTGGCGTTAGTAGAAATGCTACCGATCAAGAAATCAAAAGTGCCTTCAGGAAACTGGCTAGAAAATTCCATCCTGATTTACATCCACATAATGAGAGTGCTGAGTCGGAGTTCAAAGAAATAAATGAAGCTTATGAGATCCTTTCAGATGGGGATAAAAAAAAGTCTTATGAACAATTTCTAAATGATTGGTACAAAAAAAAAGATGAAAAGTCGAAAGATTTTTATAGGGAAAATAATGACAATAACTTTGATGAATATATAAACCTTGACGATTTTTTGAATGATCTTATTGGAAGATTTACCGAGGTAGGTAAAAAAGTTTACTCAAATATATCTTCAGACAATCATGCTCAATCACTAAATCTTGATGCTGAGTTTAATTTGCAGATTAGTTTTCTAGAAGCTTTGAATGGAACAAAAAAAAATCTTTTAGTGAATAATGAACGCATTGAGGTGAAAATCCCACAAGGAATTGAAACAGGATCAAAAATACGTATTAAAAAAAAGGGTAATATTCAGTCTGGCAAAGGGAAAAGAGGAGATTTATTGATTGAAGTCAGTATTAAATCTCATCCCATTTGGACAGTTAAAGGTTTAGATGTTTATGCAGATCTACCTATCTCGTTAGATGAATTAGCTTTGGGAGCAAATATTTCGGTTGCCTCTCCCAAAGGAGATACATATTTATTAATACCTTCTGGAAGTTTACCTGAGCAAAAATTGAAAATAAAAGGTCAAGGATTAGACAATTTAGTTACCCAAGGAGATTTGTTTTTTACTCTAAAATTAAAATTCCCTGAAAACTGGTCAGATGAGGAGTTGAGACTTCTTGAAAAGCTGAGATCTGTTCGAATAGATGAACCTCGTTCAAGTTGGTTCGATCAGGCTAGGACTTAAAGGAAGTAAAATGTAGTTATCTCTAATGTAGTTATCTCTATTGGTCAATATGGATCTTACTTACCGGCCCCGTCGTCTTCGTAGAACAAACTCTTTAAGAGATATGGTTAGAGAGCATAGTGTATCTGCATCTGACTTTATTTATCCTCTTTTTGTTCATGAAGGTTCAGATATTCAAGAAATACCAGCGATGCCAGGTGCATTTCGCTGGTCAATGGATGGATTGGTTGATGAAGTTAAACGTGCTTGGGATCTAGGTATTAGATGTGTCGTTCTATTTCCAAAAGTTCTAGACGAGCTTAAAACAGAAGATGGAGCTGAATGTTTTAATGAAAAAGGTTTAATACCAAGGGCTATTGAAAGATTGAAAATAGAGATACCTGAAATGTGCATCATGACTGATGTCGCTTTAGATCCTTATTCTTGTGAT
This sequence comes from Prochlorococcus sp. AG-409-D14, assembly GCA_003215895.1. GTDB lineage: Bacteria > Cyanobacteriota > Cyanobacteriia > PCC-6307 > Cyanobiaceae > Prochlorococcus_B. The sequence continues at coordinate 16,703 of QCJR01000005.1, read as the reverse complement.
GGCCATGATGGAATAGTTAGTAATCAAGGAATTATTTTGAATGATGAAACTGTTGAGTATTTATGTAAACAAGCAGTGGTCCAAGCACAATCTGGAGCAGATTTAATTGGACCTAGTGACATGATGGATGGAAGAGTAGGAGCCATAAGAGAAGCCTTAGATGATGAAGGTTTTGAACATGTAGGAATAATTAGTTACACCGCAAAATATTCATCTGCCTATTACGGGCCTTTTAGAGAAGCTTTAGATTCTGCTCCTAGATCATTATCAAATAAGCCTATCCCGAAAAATAAAAATACCTATCAGATGGATCCAGCGAATGCTAGAGAAGCCATAACAGAAGCTCAACTTGACGAACAAGAGGGATCGGACATCCTAATGGTTAAACCTGGTTTGGCTTATTTAGATATTATTTATCGTTTAAGGGAAGAATCAGAATTACCAATAGCTGCATATAACGTTAGTGGAGAGTATTCAATGGCCAAAGCTGCTGCTCAAAGAGGTTGGATTGATGAAAAGGCAATCGTTTTAGAAACTTTATTGAGTTTTAAAAGAGCCGGAGCAAATCTGATCCTTACTTATCATGCGTGTGATGCCGCAGGATGGTTAAAAGAACAATAGAGTTAGTTAAGAAAATTATTAAAAATTTCAATTTTCAATCAAAAGTAATGCTAGAAAAACAGTCTGACTTAAATGTTGAAAGAGTTCATCGTCTCGGCCATGTAGCCATAAGAGTGGATGATGTTGAAAGGGCTAAAAGTTTTTATTTGAGCTTGGGAATGAAGCTTGTGTGGGATGATCCTGATTGGTGTTACTTAGAGACAGGAGAGAATAAAGATGGCCTAGCTTTGCTCGGCCCTGGATATAAAGCGGCTGGTCCACATTTTGCATTTCATTTCACTAATAAGGAGGAAATAGAAAGAATTCATTCTTCTCTAAAAAATCAAGGTGTACAGGTTGGAGCTTTGCATGATCATCGAGATGGAACTTCTTCTTTTTACTTGAAAGACACAGAAGGTAATTGGTTGGAAATGCTTTATCATCCATCAACAGGAATTCCAACAAATCAATAGAATTGAGCTAGACGAATGGGATTCACAATAAATCATGATGATTCTGAAAAAACACAAATAATTCTAGAGTCTTTGGAATTACTTGAATGGCCAACTATTTGTAGTCATCTGTCTTCATTCGCGGTTACCCAACAAGGTCGTAATAAATGTAAAAGCTTCGATTTGCCATTAGATATATCTCTTAGCCAGGAGCTATTGTCCCAAACGTTAGAAATTGGATCATTAGATATTTCTCTTGATGGAGGAATATCTTTTGAAGGTGTTCATGATTTGGAAAATATTCTTTTGATATGCTCCAAAGGTGGTGTCGCAATAGGTGAGGATTTATTAAAAGTTGCTGATACTTTAAGAGCTGCCAGAAAATTACGAAAACTAATATTTGATCAATTAACACGTCCACGACTCTCTGAATTACTCAAAAATGTTGCAACTTTGCCTGATTTGCAGAAACTCCTCGAATTTGGCCTGGATGAAGGTGGGCGAATTGCAGATCGTGCTAGTCCAAAACTTTCTGAATTACGACGCCATAGGAATTCGGTACGTCTTCAAAGAAAAGATATTCTGCAAGATATTATCCGGAAATATGGTGGATTACTTCAAGATAATATTATCTCAGAGAGGTATGGAAGACCTGTTTTAGCATTTAAAGCTGGGACTTCCGATCAGATTAAGGGAATGGTTCATGATAGCTCAGCTTCAGGAAATACGATCTATGTCGAGCCACAAGTTGTCATATCAATAGGGAATCGTTTGGCTAAAATAGATTCTGAAATCTCAGATGAAGAGAGGAGACTTTTAGCTAATTGGAGTAGAGAGGTTGGGTTTAATGCAAATGTAATAGCTCATTTAGGAGAGATTCTTTTACAGATTGAGTTTGCATTGTCACGAGCACGTTACTCTAAATGGCTTAACGGGGTACCAGCAATTCTTGATGAAAAGGAAGATACACTATTTGAGATTAAAGATTTTCGTCACCCTTTATTATTATGGAATGATTTCCATGAGAAAAAAAATACAGTAGTTCCAACTAGTTTTGATGTTCCATCTGATTTAAAAGTTGTTGCAATTACAGGTCCAAATACTGGAGGCAAAACAGTTGCTTTAAAAAGTATTGGCCTAGCAGTTTTAATGGCAAAAGCAGGAATACTTTTACCATGTACTGGATCACCAAGATTACCCTGGTGTAAAAATGTTTTAGCTGATATTGGTGATGAGCAGTCATTACAGCAAAATTTATCTACATTTAGTGGACATATTCTTCGTATAAGTCGAATACTCAATGCCATAGCTTCTTCCCCTGGTACGACTCTCGTTCTATTAGATGAAGTTGGAGCAGGAACTGATCCCTCTGAAGGTACAGCTTTGGCTATGGCTCTGTTAAAAATAATGGCGGATAGAGCACGTTTAACTATTGCTACTACTCATTTTGGAGAATTAAAAGCACTGAAATACAGTGATTCAAGATTTGAAAATGCTTCAGTTTCTTTTGATAGTGAAACAATAAAACCAACCTTTCATTTGCAATGGGGAATTCCTGGTAGGAGTAATGCAATTGAGATTTCAAAAAGACTTGGTCTTGATTCTGAAGTGATAAAACGTGCTCAAGAGTTTATCAATCCTGCAAGCGTTGATAATGTTAATCAAGTTATTAAAGGCTTAGAAAAACAACGTGAGCGCCAACAATCAGCAGCTGAGGATGCCGCGGCTTTATTGGCAAAAACGGAATTATTACATGAAGAATTACTTGATAGTTGGCAGAAACAACGTCAACAAACGGAGAAGTTTAATGAACAAGGAAGGTTTAAACTGGAGTCGTCAATTCGAGAAGGTCAAAAAGAAGTTAGACATTTGATTAAACGTTTGCGTGATCAAAATGCTAGTGGTGAGACAGCAAGAATTGCTGGCAAACGATTACGGCAAATGGAGAAGGGATATCGTAGCGATAGGCGGGCTCCTCATCTGCCTGGCTGGGTTCCCAAAATTGGGGACAAAGTTAGATTGTCTTCTATAGGTAAAGCAGGTGAAATAATTTCTTTTTCGGATGATGGAATGCAATTAACAGTATTGTGTGGGGTATTTCGAAGCAAAGTCAGTTTAACCGAAGTAGAAAGTCTTGATGGTCAAAAGGTCGAAATAAATCCAATTGTGCAAGTAAAAACTTCGCAGGTAAGAAAGAATTTATCTTTAGTACGTACTAAAAAAAATACCTTAGATGTAAGAGGCTTACGCGTTCATGAAGCTGAGGGGGTAATTGAAGAAAAATTGAGAAATTGTTCCGGAGCTTTATGGGTTATTCATGGAATTGGTTCTGGAAAACTGAAAAAAGGTTTGAGGAAATGGTTTGACTCACTTTCATATATTGAAAAAGTAGCCGATGCTGAACCTCATGATGGGGGCCCTGGATGTAGTGTTGTGTGGATGGTTGATTGAAATTGAGGTGAAAATTATAAACAGTGTTTTAAGTTCTTTAATTTAGCAAGGATGAATGTAAGAATTATTATTTAGTCTATTGATTATAGATATTTCTAAATGCAATTTATTGATCAAGCTATTATTGATGTTAAAGCAGGTTCAGGTGGTGATGGTATCTCTGCTTTTAGAAGAGAAAAGTATGTTCCAGCAGGTGGCCCTTCGGGAGGAGATGGAGGACAAGGAGGAAATGTTGTTTTCGAGGCTGATGATAATTTGCAAACTCTTTTGGACTTCAAATTTCAGAAATTAATTTCTGCCGAGAATGGTCAACGAGGTGGTCCCAATAAATGCACTGGAGCATCAGGAAAAGACACTTTACTGAAAGTTCCATGCGGAACAGAGGTAAGAGATCTATCTACAAATATTATTCTTGGTGACTTAACTCATAAAGGCCAACAACTTATCGTTGCGTTTGGTGGAAAAGGAGGTTTCGGTAATGCTCGCTATTTATCAAATAGCAATAGAGCTCCAGAAAAATTTACTGAAGGGAAAGTAGGAGAAGAATGGTCATTACAATTGGAATTAAAACTTCTAGCTGAAGTTGGAATTATTGGTTTGCCCAATGCAGGCAAAAGTACTTTGATTTCAGTACTCTCCTCTGCGAGACCAAAGATTGCTGATTATCCATTTACAACTTTAATTCCTAATCTAGGAGTGGTAAGAAGACCTTCAGGAGATGGAACAGTTTTTGCAGATATTCCTGGTTTGATTTCTGGAGCCTCAAAAGGTATTGGATTAGGGCATGATTTTCTTCGACATATTGAACGAACAAAGGTTTTGCTTCATTTAATTGACTCAGCATCAGCAGATCCGATAAATGATTTCAAAACCATTAATGAGGAATTAACGTCTTACGGTCATGGTTTGATTTTTAGGCCTAGAATTTTTGTTTTGAATAAAAAAGAACTATTAAATGAGAATGAAATTAAAAAACTTCTCAATAAAATTGAAAAACTAACCATGAAAAAGGTACATATAATTTCCGCAGTAACGAAATTTGGTCTGGATGATTTGTTGAGTTCTATTTGGAACGAACTTGGATATTAATTAATTGTTATGAGTGAATCATACCTACTTGTCTTACAGTTAATTTTTGGTCATAACTAAAGGGAGTTATAAAAATTATGGATTTTTACAGTTGTTTTGATGGACAAGGAGAAATTATTGCTCGCTGCCAGACTGATCAAGATATTAATGTTCTAAAGAAAATGGGTAGACCAATCGCTGAAGTACGTCAAATGAAAAATGAGGAGGCAGTTGTCTGCTCTTTGACTGGAAGCCCTTCAGATTTTAATATGGATTATTAATAGGATCTAATAGACCAAAAAAATGGAGGTTGTTACCTCCATTTTTTTTGTCTATTAATTGTTTTCAAATATTAATCGTCGTATACCAAGCACTCAGGTTCGTCAGGGTTGGCGTCGCAAAAAAGTTCTAAAGCATTTGGGTCATGCTTATCTTCGGGATGATGCTCCTTATATTCCTTGAGAGAGTTAAGTTCGTCTTCTAAATGATGGAGCTTGGATTCATTCCCCTGAGCTTTTGCTTCTTGGATCTCGGATTCATCCTTTTTAATATGCTCGTCAATAGTTTTCATAGCGTCTTTAAAGAGCAGGATCGTTTGACTAACACATTAATTATGACGGAGGAATATTGCACGTGGTTTGTAAATTTGGTTGGATTTCCTCACCATTCCCTGACTTAAGACCTGGAAAAAAGATCTTTACGTGGGTTTTTTCTTTGAATTGAAAATTGATTGATTTATTCAAGTATCGGATACTTGTAGCTTCCTTTGGCTTTCTAAATAATCAAAAACGCTTTTATCTCCTATATCAGCTTCTGCTGGCAGGTTAAATTTCCTTATGCCCATTGATAGCAATAGTAAGGACGACAAAACTAGTGTTGCAAAGGTAAAACTTTCATTGGCTAATTCAGTTAAATATCCAATTAAAGCAATTGGAATAAAAATCGTTATCCCTATTGCCTCAATTCTTCTGAAACAAAAAAACTCTTTGAAACCTATTCCAGTTAAAGAAGCAAAAAGTGGGCCGATAAATAATATCGATTTTGGATTTTCTCTGAGACCATGCATTAGATTTGTTACTCCAAAATGATATAAAAGTATCAACAATCCCATACAACCGAGTACCCAGAAAATTGTTAGTGTTTGATGTAAAGCTCTTAAATATATATGTATCCACTTAAGACTTAAACCTATACTTATTGCTATGCATAATAGCCAAATCCATATTTGATTAGATCCATTGAAAAACCATTGTGCTATTCCTATTGAAAAGAATAATCCGCAGAAAAGAATTGACAATCGGTAAAATAGAACTTCTTTTTTATCATTAGAAGTAACTATGAAATCACCATAGACTCCTTTAATAGGATTTGAAGATGTAAAGTAAGAATTTTCCTCTTTCATGGTTGATAATTAATTGTTGATAGTTGTTGCAATATCTTCTCCTTTAGGAATAATGCTACTTGGATTTAAAGGAAATAAAGATCCAAAATAATCTTTTCTCCAAGTATCAACATCACATGTTTTTTTAATATTGTACATATTGTAAATCTTTTTTCTCCATTTGATTATGTGTGGGAAAGATTCAATTGGTTTATCACTACATTTAAATAGTGGGTGATAAATTGCTTCCCATCTAATAAGTGTAGGGAAAAGTCTTATATCAGCAATTGAAAGATTTTTTCCACAAAGCCAAGGACCATTTGATTGAAGATGTTCTTCTATAATATTTAGAGTTGAGAACAAATTTTTAGAAGCTTTGTCATAAGCTTTTTGATTTCTAGCAAATCCACATTTATAAACTCCATTATTAATATTTTCTTGAATTAGATTCTGCCAGAGAATTATTTGTTTTTTATATTTACTTGGATAAAGGTCTATTTCTTGCTCGTATATAGGCCAGTTATTTAATATTTCGACAAGCTCAGCGCTTTCATTGTTTATAAGTCTTAATTTTGATTCTGGCTCCTTACCTGGATCGAAAAGTATTGGTACTGTGGCTCTCCTTGATTGATAATTTCCGCATTTTCGATATAGCTCTTGAAGGGTTTTACAGCCTTTTATTGGTGGATCTAATCTCCATCTTCCTCCCTCCTTGTCTACTTTAGCAATGTGAAGATTAATCGATTTCTTTAATCCTTTTATCTCGTGAATTATCCATGCTCTATGTGCCCAAGGACAACTTCTTCCAACAATTAAACCTGGCATTTGATTTGACTCTCTATTCTTTAAGTCCTCCTTGGTCGGGATTTGAATTTGTTGTTGAATATTTATTGGCCTTTTGTAGTTTCCATTGGAATCTGATGGTGCAAGACCATTCATTAATATTTTCCATTCAAAACTCCATATTTCTCTCGCAGCTTTTACAAATATTGGTGGTATGGACATGAATTTCTTTTAAGATTATTTTTATCTATGGGTTTATTGATTAATGAAGCAGCTACAAGTACTTCTAGTGGCTGGTACGCATGGTAATGAAATAAATGGTATTTGGCTTTTTGATGAATGGAAAAAATCATCGTTTTTAATAAATACTCACGGGATTAAAACTTTTAAGGTAATTGGAAACCCTGAGGCTAAAAAGGCTGGTAAAAGATACATTCATCATGATTTGAATCGTAGTTTCAAAGAAGAATCATGTTTATCTATCAATTCTTCAAGTTTTGAAGACAGAAGAGCAAGTGAGATAGTTCATCTTTATGGAGAGGCAGGAGAGAACCCTTGTCAAATAGCATTAGATTTTCATACAACGACAGCCTCCATGGGTAGTTGCTTGGTTGTTTATGGGAGAAGAAATGCAGATTTGGCTTTGGCTTCTTTAATTCAAAATCAATTAGGTTTACCCATATATCTTCACGAATCTGATCAAGAGCAAACAGGTTTTTTAGTTGAATCTTGGCCTTGTGGACTTGTTGTAGAGATTGGACCGATTGGTCAGGGCCTCTTGAATTCGAGGATTATTTTACAAACAAAATTGATTCTTGAGACTTTGATGGAACAAATTAATCAAGTTAAGAACTTAAAGCCCTTTTTCCCTGATAATTTGATCATCCATAGGCATATTAAAAGCATCGATTACCCGAGAGATGCAGAAGGCAATATTGATGGATATGTGCATCCTCTAAGGCAATCAAAGGATTGGCAGGAATTGAAGAAAAACGATGAATTATTTTGTAAATTGAATGGTGAAATAATTAGGTTTAAAGAAGATGAATCATATATTCCTGTTTTTATAAATGAAGCAGCATATGCGGAAAAAAATATCGCTATGAGCTTTACAAAAAAAGAATTATGGGATTTTCAAAAAGAATGGGAAAAATCATTGATTGATTTAGTACATCAGAAATAAGTTCTCTCGCTCCAATAAACAACAGCCCCTTGAGCTTCTAATTCGTATTTTCTGTGACGAGCATCGCTCAAAGGAACTCTTTCTTCGAGTCTATGTCCATTGATCAGCCACTTAATTAGAACCAATTTGCGACCTCAGGAGCAAAATCTTAAAAGAATCTTAAGCCTCTTTGGGAACTTGTTTGTCGCAACTTACTAATTCTCTTCATAAATTGTCCTACATATTGGCCACGGATAGGATCATTCTCCTTTATTATCACGGCTGGCAGTCTAATTAGCTGCTCTTATTTACTCGTCCCAATAGGGACATATACATTCGTCCTCATGACCACCATTCAGCAGCAGCGTTCTTCGTTGCTCAAAGGTTGGCCACAATTCTGCGAGTGGGTTACTTCTACCAACAACCGTATTTATGTCGGTTGGTTCGGTGTATTGATGATCCCTTGCCTTCTTGCGGCAACAACTTGTTTCATCGTTGCATTTATCGCTGCTCCTCCAGTTGATATCGACGGTATCCGTGAGCCAGTAGCTGGTTCATTCATGTATGGAAACAACATCATTTCTGGTGCTGTTGTTCCTTCAAGTAATGCTATAGGCCTTCACTTCTACCCAATCTGGGAAGCAGCAACTCTTGATGAGTGGCTATATAACGGTGGCCCTTACCAGCTTGTAATCTTCCACTTCCTTATTGGTATCTCTGCATACATGGGACGTCAGTGGGAGCTTTCATACCGTTTAGGTATGCGCCCATGGATCTGCGTTGCTTACTCAGCTCCTGTATCAGCAGCTTTCGCTGTATTCCTTGTTTACCCATTCGGTCAGGGTTCATTCTCTGATGGTATGCCTCTAGGAATCTCTGGAACATTCAACTTCATGTTCGTTTTCCAGGCTGAGCACAACATCTTGATGCACCCATTCCATATGGCTGGTGTAGCAGGTATGTTCGGTGGTGCTTTGTTCTCTGCAATGCACGGTTCTTTGGTTACTTCATCACTTATCCGTGAGACCACAGGACTTGATTCTCAGAACTATGGTTACAAGTTTGGACAAGAAGAAGAGACATACAACATCGTTGCAGCTCATGGCTACTTCGGTCGTTTGATCTTCCAATATGCAAGCTTCAACAACAGCCGTAGCCTTCACTTCTTCTTGGCTTCATGGCCAGTGATTTGTGTTTGGTTGACATCTATGGGCATCTGCACCATGGCGTTCAACTTGAACGGTTTCAACTTCAACCAGTCTGTAGTTGATACTTCAGGCAAGGTTGTACCAACCTGGGGTGACGTACTTAACCGTGCAAACCTTGGTATGGAAGTAATGCACGAGCGTAATGCTCACAACTTCCCACTTGACCTAGCAGCTGCTGAGTCTACTTCTGTAGCTCTTGTTGCACCTGCAATCGGTTAAGTCTTTAACTTGATTTTTCAAAAGCCCTCTTAAAGAGGGCTTTTTTTTTGGCTTTTTGGGTTCCTATGCATTGCTTCAGTAGTTTGTTTTTTAGCAAGTATTGATTAACATTTTGTAGATAGGTTTATTTATGGGAAGTAGTTTCGGAAAACTTTTTAGTATCAGCACCTTTGGGGAATCTCATGGTGGAGGTGTTGGTGTCATTATTGATGGATGTCCACCAAGGTTGGAGATTGATATCAATGAAATACAAAATGATCTCAATCGAAGAAGGCCTGGACAAAGCAAAATCACTACTCCAAGAAACGAGAGTGATGAAGTTGAAATTCTCAGTGGTCTTTTAGGGAGCAAAACCTTAGGAACACCAATTGCAATGCTTGTCAGAAATAAAGATCATAGGCCTAAGGATTATTCTGAAATTAAAAAAACTTTTAGACCATCTCATGCTGATGCTACTTATCAGAGAAAATATGGAATTCAGGCTTCAAGTGGTGGAGGGCGAGCATCAGCTAGAGAGACGATAGGTAGAGTCGCTGCTGGCTCTGTTGCAAAGCAACTCCTTGTTCAGTCTTGTGATACAACAATACTCGCTTGGGTGAAGAGAATTCATGATATAGAAGCTGATATTCAACCCAGCGAAGTGACTTTTGAAGATATTGAGAAAAATATTGTTCGGTGTCCTAATCAAACTGTTGCAAATTTAATGATTGAAAGAGTGGAAACTTTTGGTAAAGAAGGAGACTCCTGTGGCGGAGTAATAGAATGTGTTGTTCGAAATCCGCCAGTAGGTCTTGGTATGCCTGTATTTGATAAGTTAGAAGCTGATTTGGCAAAGGCATTAATGTCTTTGCCTGCCACTAAAGGCTTTGAGGTAGGCTCTGGGTTCGGAGGTACTTATCTGAAAGGCAGTGAACATAATGATCCTTTTTTGCCATCAGATTCTGATCAATTGAAAACTGCTACTAATAACTCAGGAGGAATTCAAGGAGGTATTACTAATGGTGAGGATATAGTTTTGAGAGTTGGGTTTAAACCAACAGCAACGATTAGGAAAAGTCAAAACACAATTGATGAAGATGGTAATGCCACAACTCTTAAGGCAACAGGAAGACATGATCCTTGCGTTTTGCCAAGGGCAGTCCCCATGGTTGAAGCTATGGTTGCTCTTGTTTTAGCTGATCATTTACTTAGACAACAAGGCCAATGTACAGACTATTGTTCAAAGGATTAATATGTTCCTCGAATACCTCAACAAGGAATTAATTTTTGTTTTTAGGAATCGATTCTTAATACTCTTTTAGCCATATCTCTAGATCTTTATCAGGTAATTGATTTCGTAATTCTCTTCCTATGACCAATGCGTCGTATCCACTTTTTAGTAATTTTTTTAAATCTTGACTTTTGATTCCACCTGCACCAATAAAAAAAATATCCTTTTCTTTAAAGTCTTGCAATTCTTTTATAAAGCTATGTCCTAATTTTGATGCAGGAAAGATTTTTACAATTTTGTATCCTAGATTGATTGCTTCTTTGAAATTTTCAATATTAGATATTCCTGGAATAACTAATTGATTAGATTTTATAGCTTTAAGATGAATTTCTTTGTTAAAGAATGGACTCATAGAATAATTTAGATCTAATGGTCGAATTGAATCTAAAGATTCTTTTGATTTAATTGATGCGACACCAATATTAATTGACTTGAATTTCTTTTTAATTTCTAACATCATATTCACCCATTCTGGATTTGAATCCCATCCTATTTCAATATTTTTTACACCATAATTTGAGAGTTTTTCAATTTTTAGAAATAGATTTTCTCTTTTGTGGGAGATATTAAAAAATTGATGTTCTAGTCTAATTACAATTATAAGAGGCTGTACCCTTAGAGATTTTATTAAATTATTTTGCTTAATTTCCAAAAATTATAATTTTAAACTAAGCGTACTCAGCGACTTTGACTTCATGACGAATTAACAGATCTTGAAATTCTTGAGAATCAACTGTTTCAGTTTCCATAAGCATTGCTGTTAACTCTTCAAGTACCTGACGATTGTCATTTAAAGCCTTCTTAGCTCTTTCATATGCAATTTCAACAAGAATTGAGACTTCTGAATCAATAGTTGCAGCAGTATCTTCAGAAAAATCTCTTTCTGCAGAGATATCTCTTCCAAGGAACATACCACCTTGTGAACGTCCTAAAGCAACAGGCCCTAACTTGTCACTCATGCCAAATTTGGTAATCATTTGCCTCGCGACTGAAGCTACTTGCTTTAGATCATTTGATGCTCCTGTAGTTACTTCGTCTTCTCCATAAATAATTTCCTCTGCAACTCTTCCGCCAAGAGCAACAGCCATTTGATTTTGTAGGTAAGACCTTGAATAAAGTCCAGATTCCATTCTTTCTTCACTTGGTGTGAAAAAAGTTAATCCTCCAGCTCCACCTCTGGGAATGATTGATATCTTTTGAACAGGGTCATAATCAGGCATCACAGCACCAACTACAGCATGTCCAGCTTCGTGATATGCAACAAGCCTTTTTCGCTTTTCACTAATTACTGTGTCTTTCTTCTCAGGACCTACCATTATTCTCTCGATTGCATCACTAACTTCATCGTTGCTGACTTCTGTTAATTCTTTTCTAGCGGCTAAGATTGCAGCCTCATTTAATAGATTTGCTAAATCTGCTCCAGTAAAACCGGGAGTTCTTCTTGCTATTTGATCAAGGTCAACTGCCTTTGAAAGTGTTTTACTTTTTGCATGAACATTAAGTATTTGTAATCTCCCTGAGTAATCAGGTCTGTCCACAGTTACTTGCCTGTCAAATCTACCTGGTCGCATAAGTGCTGAGTCGAGCACATCAGGTCTATTTGTAGCAGCAACAATAATTATTCCTGAATTCCCCTCAAATCCATCCATCTCTGTCAGAAGTTGATTGAGTGTTTGCTCTCTTTCATCATTACCTCCTCCAAGTCCTGCTCCACGCTGACGACCTACAGCATCTATTTCATCAATGAAAACTATACAAGGAGCATTTTTCTTTGCTTGTTCAAAAAGGTCTCTGACTCTGCTTGCACCAACACCAACAAACATCTCTACAAACTCAGATCCTGATATGGAAAAGAAGGGAACTGAAGCTTCACCTGCGACTGCCTTTGCAAGTAAAGTTTTACCTGTTCCAGGAGGCCCAACAAGTAAAACACCTTTAGGGATTTTTGCTCCAACAGCTGTAAAGCGATCAGGGTTTTTTAAGAAATCAACTACTTCAGTAAGTTCAAGCTTTGCACCTTCAATTCCAGCAACATCTCCAAAAGTAACTTTTGTCTCAGGCTCCATTTGCAGTCTTGCTTTACTCTTTCCAAAATTCATGGCTGGATTCCCGCCGCCACCAGAGCCTGCTCTTCTGAACAGAAAAAATAGACCTCCTAGTAAAAGTATTGGAAAAATTAAGCTACTGGCAGCTTGCTGAAGGGGATTGGCTTGAGTGGTTGGTTGTACAGCAATATCTACATCATTGTCAGTTAATAATTGGAGTAATTGTTGATCAGGAGCCAAATTGACTAAAGCTCTATTCCCATCACTTTCAACAATTTGAGCTGTTCCTTTATCTGGAGATATAAGAACTCTGCTTACTTGCTTATCTTGAACAGCTTCTATGAAGTCACTGTACCTCAGGGTTCTAGTTGCTCTTGTCGGACTTGGCTTATCAAAAAAAGCACTTCCAACAAAAATTACAACCACAACAATTAGGACATAAAGACCAATGTTTCTCCAGCGTTTGTTCAATGTTCTTCTATATCTTTCAAGAGTTTAATAGGATTAGGTCCAACTATGCGGCTCTTAATACATCAACGACGCTTTTAAATGCAAACCATTCGGGAATTTCTTCTCCACTTCTGAGCATTTTTCTGAATTGAGTGCCGCTCAATTTTTTTATGTGTAATCCTTTTTCTTCAGCATGATCAGCGGTTACATAGCCTTCCTCCTCTGTAAATACAAGATTTAAAGATGGGACTGTTTGCATGTCTAATTCTTCACAGCATTGGTTTGCAAAATTTTGAGCATCGTATGGACCATAAAAATCTTCTCCATTGATAGATGACTTGCAACCAGCCATATCTCTTCCGATAATGAAATGAGTGCAACCATAATTTCTTCTAATAATCATGTGCTGCAAAGCTTCTCTTGGGCCAGCCATGTGCATCGAATAAGGAAGATATGACCATCTGATTTTTGGATTATTCACTTCAGAAGCAAGTTTTTCATAAGTTTGAAATCTTACTGATCCAGGGATGTCATCTTCTTGAGTTGGCCCACAAGTTGGATGAACAAGAACAACAGCATTTTGACTGACATTATTGGCTTCTAAGGCTCTTGTGAATAGCTCATAATGCGCTCTATGAATTGGATTCCTGCACTGGAATGCAACTACATCTTCTCCAGAAGGAAGGTTCTCTCTTACTTGAGAAGGAGTTTGGCAAGTAAAAACTCTTTTAGGTAATTCTAGACCTTTTATTGAGCCCCCTAAATAATATTTTCCCCTCTCCATAGAGATCATTCTTACTGCAGGATGCTCTAAAGAGGTTGTTCCATAACAGAAATTGGCTTCAATAACTTTATCAGGTGTCCATTTTTCTTGTACTTCTAAAATTGCTAGTTCTTGATCTTTGTACTTTAGTAAAACTGAATCTCCTGGATTTATATCTTCTCTATCTGTATCCATCACAATTGGTAAACCAAACAGCAAACCTGATTCGAGTCGATTTTGTTTAACAACTGAGTTGTAATTTTTCTCACTCATGAACCCACTCAAAGGAGAAAAAGCACCTATCAAAAGAAGTTCAATATCACAAGCATTTCTATCAGAACAATTTAAAGTTTTAAAAGAATTTTTTTTTAATTCTTTTGCCTCTTGATCAGATGCCATAAGGTTTATAAGTTCTCCTCCATACGGTTTGATCAAACCTTCGAGATTTTTATGAGAACTTTTCTTGCTAGTCATTTTCCCTTGAAGTAACCGGGAGATTCTCCCAGATAAAGGGCCCATATTTGAGAAATTGTTTTCATTAAATTTAGCAAAAAAAAAAAGAGGGTTTTAACCCCCTTTTTTAATTGATTAAGATGATTATTTTTTTAGGCTTTGCGACCATAGAAGATACCTTTGATTTTGATATCAACAGGATCTTTTGATCCAAGGTCATTATCTGAAGGTTGGATAGCAACAAATTGGCCACCAAATTCATCAGTGTCTGCATCAACAGACTCGACAGTAAGTGTTATTTCACCTTTACCGCCTAAATCATCTTTAACATTTTCTCTTGCAAGATCCTCATCATCACCACCACGAGCAATGAGAGCTTGAGCGTATTCAACACCAGTTGATTTAGCACGACTCTTTGGATCAAGAAAGTCTGCTGATCTATAACTTGGAGTTGTTGTTGGACCTGAGAATTCAGCTCCTGGTTCAATTGATTTTCCTTTTTTGGCTTCAGCAACCATCTCTTTAACAGAGAAAGCAAAAGGAAATTCCTCTCCATTTGGAGCAAGAACTGTAATTAGAGAGAAGTCAATACCACCTTTTTCAGTGAATTTCCCTCCAGAAAGATCTCCATAAACTTCATCAAGACTTGTATTGAAGCGAGGACTGATGATTTTTGCTACCGCAAAATCAGATTTATTTCGCTTGTTACCTGGAAGTTTTACTGAAACTTCTGTTGGCTGAAGGCATAAGCTTTTGAATTGGCCATCAGCATTAATAGAACCCGATGAACCAGCTGGTAAAACAGTGCAAGCATCAGCTTGGCCAGTATTAACAACATTGCCAAAACGAGCATTACCTTGCTCGCGCCCTTTTAAAGCTGCAGATGCGCTTGATGGGAGAGTTGTAAAGGTGAGACAAAAAGCCAGCATCAAAGCCAGCAGAGGACGAAATCGCATGAGAGGGCTAGATGACTGCGGTCGAAACCGCCCAATTAATTCAGTTGGGATATTACAGGTGTCAAATACTTCTTTTCACAAGCATTTGACAGCTCTATACAAGCCGTAGCTTTTGCTGTAATGAATTTACTACTCTGATTTCATTCAAAACCCTTTTGTAGCAGTCTTTTTTGGTGTTTAGACTCTGATTTTAAAAAAAAAACAAATTCGAAAAATATCAATAAATTTTCGATTTTAGAATTCGAATTTCATCTAAAAGTTGATGGGATATTGAAAGTTTTGTTGAAAAAGATATGTTTTTAACCATTTTTTTGGAACCTAACAAAAAACCACTGTTGAAGTTTTGATCAAATCCTTGACCATCTCTGTCAATGGGATTGGCCATCAGAAGGTCACAACCTTTTAAAACCCTTTTATTCTCTCCCTTCTCAATAATTTCACTATCACTTCCTGTTTCGGCAGCAAAACCTAGGAAAAGTTGATTTTCTAATTTCTTTCTTGTTTGATTTTTGATTAGGTCTGGAGTCATTTCTAAATCATCAAAAATGGACTTTAAAAAAGATTGTTTAGAGACTTTTTGCTTGCTTGGACTAAGTTTTTTGAAATCTGATACTGCAGCAGCCATAACAATGACTTGAGCAGATGGTTGTAAATCATTAATTTTTGAACCCATTTCAGATGAGCTTGTGACTGGATAGGTATTTAGTCCCTCAAGAAGATCTTCTTGGATGCGTAATGGACCATGAACTAAATCGACTTCTGCACCTCTTAACTTCGCAGCCTGAGCTATTAAAACTCCCATCCTTCCACTACTTCGATTTGTTAATTGCCTAGCCGCATCAAGATCTTCGACGGTGGGTCCAGCTGAAACGAGAAACCTTATCTCTTTAAGATCTTTCGTGAGAAATTTATTTTTTGCATTGAAAATAAATGCACTTTCAGAGGCCAATTCAATAATATCTAAATTGACCATTTTCCCATCACCAACTCTGTCGCAAGCTAAAAGACCTTCACTAGGTTCGAGGGGAATAACTTGTTCAATAGTCTTTACGTAACTCCAATTCTTTTTTACAGATTGGTTTTCCCACATTGAAGTGTTCATTGCAGCCGCAATAACTATTTGAGATTGACTGGCTAAGAGAATGCTCGCTAAAAGTCCATCAGCATTTCCGTTGACAAATTTGGATAAAGATGTGGCACTCATAGGCGCAACAATAATTAGCTCTGCCCATTCAGCCAAAGCAATATGCAAAGGCTTGGTTTGAGAGTCATCCCACTGATCTTTATCTTGAAAACATTTATTTCTGCTTAAGGTAGATAAAGATAATGGGCTAACTAAGCTAGCTGCGCTTTGGGTTATTACGCATTTAACTTCTACCCCAGCTTTGACTAGGCGACTAACTAAAATAGGAGCTTTCACAGCTGCAATACTCCCTGTGACA
>QCJR01000004.1 GCA_003215895.1 Prochlorococcus sp. AG-409-D14 | reverse complement strand
TTTTGACAAGATGGGCACTGCATGCAGCCCTTTTTGATGATTTATCTAACTTTAAACATTTATTTGGCTTCTGAGAAGGGGTAGATTAAATAAATCTACTTTTTTACTTAAAATATTTTAATTGTACTGAAAATTAAATTTATAAAAATTTTAATATAGACTCCAAACAATAAAAAAAGCCCTGAATTTTCAGGGCTTTTTTTATTGTTATTTTACTTGTCGTATTTCGGAGGATCACGAAATGCAACAGCAAAGAATAGCGTTACAAGTGCCAATGTAAGGATTAGCGTGTAAGAGAATGCTTCCATCTAGGTTCTCGGTATATGTGGGTAAAGAATCCTGACTTACGCCCGACCAGGGACTCGGCGGGTTGATTCGTCTCCAAGTTTTTTGAAGAGACCAAACTCGACCTGATCACCAAGCTCTGGATCGATTCCTGAGAATCTGTCACCAAAGAGAGTCCTTGCGGCGTGCCACCAGTGGCCAAATAGGAATAACAAGCCAAAACACAAGTGTGCGTAGGTGAACCATGCTCTTGGAGAGCTTCTGAATACACCATCTGACTTGTAACGATCCCTGTCAAACTTGAAGGCTTCTCCAAGTTGAGCCTTTCTAGCTAGACGCTTTACTATTACTGGATCGTTAAATGTTTGTCCATTTAATTCACCACCATAAACAGTTGCTGTGACACCTGTTTGTTCGATTGAATACTTAGCCTCTGCTCGACGGAAAGGAATGTCAGCTTTAACATTTCCATCCTTGTCTTCAAGAATGACAGGGAAGTTTTCAAAGAAATTAGGAATTCTTCTTACTTCTAAGTCATTTCCTGCACTATCAGTAAATGATATGTGACCTTGCCATCCACTTGGAACACCGTCGCCATTAACCATTGCTCCAACTCTAAATAGACCTCCCTTTGCAGGACTATTTCCAACATAGTCATAGAAAGCAAGTTGCTCAGGAATGGATGCGTAAGCTTCGGCTTTAGAAGCACCATCATTCATAGAATCTTGAACTCTGCGATTGATTTCTGTTTTGAAATAACCAGAATCCCATTGATATCTAGTAGGGCCAAATAATTCAACTGGAGTTGTAGCAGATCCGTACCACATGGTTCCAGAAACTACGAAAGATACAAATAGAACTGCAGCTAGTGCACTGGCTAGTACACCTTCGAGACTTCCTAGTTTTAAAGCTCTATAAAGCCTTTCTCCAGGTCTATTTGTGATATGGAATATTCCACCAATAATTCCTAAAAGTCCTGCCCCAATGTGATTAGCGACAATACCTCCGGCATTAAATGGATTAAATCCTTCCGCCCCCCAAACGGGAGCAACTTTCTCGACATGCCCTGTTAATCCATATGGATCAGAAACCCATATACCAACAGTTGAGCAATGGAATGCTCCAAAACCAAAGCATGTTAAGCCAGCTAAGAAAAGATGTATGCCAAAAATTCTTGGTAGATCTAAAGCTGGTTCTCCAGTGCGGGAATCCTCCCACAATTCAAGGTCCCAGTATGTCCAGTGCCAGACAGCAGCAAGCATCAAAAGACCACTGAAAACTATATGAGCTGCAGCAACCCCTTCGAAGCTCCAGAAGCCGGGGTCAACTCCGGTTGCACCGGTTATATCCCATCCATTCCAGCTGCCTGTAATTCCTAAGCGGGCCATAAAGGGCATGACATACATGCCTTGGCGCCACATTGGATTAAGTACTGGATCAGAAGGATCAAAAATGGCCAATTCATATAAGGCCATTGAGCCGGCCCAGCCGGCTAACAAAGCAGTATGCATGAGGTGCACGGCCAGAAGACGGCCAGGGTCGTTGATAACGACTGTGTGCACCCGATACCAGGGCAATCCCATGGGTCAGGTTCGTATAACGATGCTGCTTAATGCAGCAAGACTCGCATGATCGTAAATGGTATTGCTTGAGTTAATGCACAGGATGCGGACACCTGAAATGACTTTTGACACTCTTGGATGAAATCTAGCTTGTTTTGGGACTCTTAAATTCCTAAATACCCAGTGCTAGACTAGGAAAAAGAAAAAAAAAGAAAAAAAGAAGAAATTTTGGAAATTAAATTGTTTTTGTCATTTTAAGTCGTTTTTTTATTAAATCCGGTTTAAAAAAAATGAAAATGCTGTGATCAAATTCATTTCAAAACGATTATTTCTCAAAATTTCTTTAAAGCCATATAAAAATCTAAATATCTCTATCAACTTTTTTGTAGGGGAAATTTTTCGGCAAATTACAAAATCTCCATCTCTTTGATCCAAATCTCAGTTTTATTGCTGAAGGGATATATAGTTTGTTTCAGTAAAATTGTTCAGAGTAAAAACCTCGGTTATGGAAACCACTAGTTTTGGATTTGCCGCAAGTCTTTTATTTGTTGGCGTACCAACCATCTTTCTCATTGGTTTATTTGTCTCCACCAGCGAAGGTGAGAAATCAAGCTTTTATTCAGATTCAAGTAAAGGTAGATTGAGCCCTGAACCTAAAAAGTAATCGAGGAATTTTTTTGATAAATAACGATCTCGGGTAAGTCCCTGAGATCCTAATAATTGTTGAGCTTTGCTTATGAGTTACTGCTGGAAAAATTTTTTATCTGATTATACGCTTAGTAGATAATGTTTGCTTTTGAATAAATTTACTAAAAAAAAAGAGTGGAATTTAACTAAAACAATTCTTCCTCAGCACACTGATCATGCAGGAATAATGTGGCATGGGTCTTACTTTAATTTCCTAGAAGAGGGGAGAATTGATGCTTTGAATAAAGTTGGAATAACATATTCAACATTATCTAAAAAAGGATATGAAATACCTGTAATTTCAGCTCAGATTAAATATAAAATATCTTTTACACATGGTGAAAAATTATTGTTAAAAAGTCAATTTAATCTTGTAAATAAAATAAAACTTAAGTGTAAAACTTTGTTTTTAAAAGTAAATGGTGATATTGGAGCAGAAGCATTGATAGAATTAGTTCTGATCAGAAAAGAAAAAGATTCAATAAAATTAGTAAGACAAGTGCCTCCTGAAATTAAGAAATTTTTTTTACTGCTAGAAGAGGGTCCTAAAATTTAAATGGTTGTTAATTCTATTTCTGGTAATACTTTTCTTCATTGGAGAAGAAGCATGATGCTTAAAGGAGGAAGAAAAGTTGATTTTGATTGGCTTTTAGATATCGCAGCTGGAGTTTCTTGGAGAAAGTTGCAAAATATAATTTTGAATCCTGATAAATGTTTTTCCTTAGAAATTCCAATTGAAGAAATAGAAGTAATTTGGGAATCTCATTTAAAAGATAATACTCCCCTCCAATATCTAATTTCTAAATGCCCTTGGAGAGATTTTGAGTTGGAGGTTTCAGCTCATGCTCTTATCCCTAGACAAGAAACAGAGTTTTTGATTGATATTGCTTTGAAAAAAGTTGATAATATTAATGCTGGTAGGTGGGCTGATCTTGGAACTGGGTCTGGTCCTATTGCAATATCTTTGGCTAAATCCCTTCCTAATTGGAAAGGTCATGCCGTTGACATAAGTAAAGGTGCATTGCAACTAGCAAAGCGAAATTTAGAAATTCTTGTCCCACAATCGAATGTAAAATTCTTTTTAGGAGATTGGTGGGAACCTTTAGAAAAATTGTGGGGAAGTTTTGATTTGGTTTTAAGTAATCCGCCTTATATCCCTTCTGATTTGATTGAAGACTTAGAACCAGTTGTTAAAAATCATGAGCCACTTATAGCTTTGGATGGTGGAGAGGATGGAATGAATGCTTCTCGGAAAATTATCCTTGGGGCATTAAATGGACTTGCTAAAGGAGGTTGGTTAATTCTTGAACATCATTATGATCAAAGTGAAAAGATAACTAGTTTTATGAAGAATATTGGAATGGAAGAAGTTTCTTTTGAAAAAGATTTAAGTGGAATCAAGCGCTATGCAATTTGCCGTAGAAAATGAAATGATCACGCAGCAATTAGGAGTTTCTGATTTAGCTTTAAAGTTGCAACATGGATCTTTAGCTTTATTCCCTACTGATACTTTGCCAGCACTTTGTTCGTACCCAGAATACTCAAAAAAAATATGGACTATTAAGAAAAGGCCTTCAAGTAAGCCGCTTATATTAATGGGAGCTTGTTTGGATGATTTGTTTGAATTTGTTCATCCTTGTGCTCTAGAAGAAGGCTTGAAATTGGCAAAAATCTATTGGCCTGGGGCGTTAACAATGGTTTTGCCAACAATAGGAAATTTTTCTGAGAATTTGAATGGCAATTCAAATTCTGTTGGTTTCAGAGTACCCGCTTTAAGACTTGCTAGAGATTTGCTTATGAAAACTGGTCCTCTTGCAACTACAAGTGCAAATATTTCTGGAGAAGAACCTGCTAAAGATGCAAATGAAGCCTCGATTCAATTCCCAGGTATTCCAATGCTGGCTCCTATACCTTGGCCAAATTCTTCTGGCATGGCAAGCACAGTTATTGAATGGGAAAAGGGGAAGTGGAATTTGTTAAGGCCTGGTGCAGTCATTTTCAAACAAAAGTAACTAATGATTTATTTGTTTTTAATAGTTTTATTGGTGCAATCTATTTTTTGGTGGCTTTTCAGACTCCCAATAATTAGTTTTGATTGGATTTTTCAATTAAAATTTTTTAGCCCACTTTTTGCAGTTTTTTTAATTTGGGTAATTTCTGGTAAATCTCAATAGCTCTTTTAGTTTGGGTTTTTAAAATGCCGGCTAACAGATTTGAACTGATGACCTTCGCTTTACAAAAGCGCTGCTCTACCGCTGAGCTAAGCCGGCAATCTTTGCATCTTACCTAAGAAAGTAATATAAAAGTTAATCCATATAAGAAATTTGTTGAAAATAGTTTTTAAAACATCTTTTTGATGTCATCTAAAAAATGAATACCATCTTTTATTTGATTAGAGTTTTTGATCTGTACCTTCAATTTCTTTAGAATTTTCTTCTGACTGATTCTTGGGCTCTTTAAGCTTGATTTGACCAGACATGGTTCTTTTTATTGGGAGGTTAGCAACTAATGCTGTCATTCGATCTTCAGTCTCAAGACTTACTGCGCCTTCATTCACATCTATCTCTACATACTTTGCTACCACTTCAAGTATTTCTTTTCTCATTTGATCTAAAAGTTCTGTACTAAGATCTGATCGATCATGAGCTAAAACAAGTTGTAACCTCTCTCTGGCAGTGCTAGCGCTAGCAGGTTGTCTACGTAGTAACTTGTTGATAATGTCTCTAAGTGTCATTGCCATTGCTTTAGAAAATTTTTGTTTGCATTAGTCTTCTAAATTTCGCACCAAATCCAGAACTCTCCTTTGCTGGATCAATAAGTGGAATATCTTCTCCTTGTAATCTCTTTGCAATATTTAGATAACATTTAGCTGCTGGAGAATTAAGGCTATTTAAAGTTAGAGGCTCTCCTCGGTTTGTACTGACAATTACCTGTTCATCCTCTAGCACAAGGCCAAGTAAAGGTAAGGCTAAAATGTCAGTCACATCATCTATAGAAAGCATTTCTTGGTTGGCCATCATTTTTGGCCTAACTCTATTAAGAACTAACTGGACTGGTTTAATAGAATTTGTATTAAGCAAACCAATTACTCTGTCTGCATCTCTTACTGCTGATACCTCAGGATTGGTAACTACAATTGCTTCTTGAGAGGCTGCCATAGCATTTTTAAATCCATCTTCAACTCCTGCAGGGCAGTCAATTAAAACGTAATTGAACTGTTCTTTTAACATATCGACTATTCGCTTCATATCATCGGGTTTTAGCCAATCAAGCATTCTTGGATTCCCAGCAGGAAGTAAAGATAGATTCGATTCTTGCTTGTGCTTCACTAAGGCTTGATCAAGTCTGCATTCTTCCTCTAGGACTTCTTGTGCCGTATAAACAATTCGATTTTCAAGACCTAATAGTAAATCCAAATTTCTCAGACCAAAGTCTGCATCTAAAACAGCAGTGGTTAGTCCCTGCCTTGCTAGTGAAATGCCAAGATTAGCTGTCAGTGTTGTCTTGCCGACCCCACCCTTCCCTGAGCAAATAAGAATGACGCGTGTATCTGTTGCCACGTACCTCCTTAGAATCTTCAAACTTTAATTCGATTTTGATGGAGAAAAAAGCTTTATTGTCAGATCTGTTGGATTGGGTTTGCTTTTGAAGACATGTCTAAGACTTTTGAACGGATTGTTTCTTGTTTTTTGTCTACAATCAATTCTGATTGAGTTTTCTAATTAGGTAGTTTCGAGCGGGGAAATTATAATTTCTCCGAAATCGATTCTTGCTTGCTCTGCAAGACCAAGTTGAAGTTTCTCCTTAGGACCTCTAGCAATTTTTTTAGCGATTCTTAGTTGAACAGGTCTAAGTTGAAGGGCGGATATAGTTGCCTTAGAGTTACCTTTGCTGCCTGCATGGGCAATCCCAAGAAGTCTTCCCCAAATAATAATATTTCCTTCTGCACTAACTTTTGCACCTGGATTAACATCTCCAAGGATTAGCAAATCACCAGAACTTTCAAGATATTCTCCTGACCTGACAGTCCCTTGATGAAAATGAGTTTTTGATAAATTTAGATTTTTGTTATTTATATCTGAATTATTTTTTGAAGAATTTTTAATAATAAGTTGAGATTTATAACCTAGTGATTGAGAACTTACAATCGTCTTGGGAGATGTTGAATAAAAACCAATAATTTCACAATTATACTGATTCGCGATTGCTATTATTGCTGATATGTCCTTACATGAAAGGTCAAGATTTTTAGAATCTATTTCTAAATTGTTTGATTTTAGAATCTTTAATTTATTTTTTAAATCTATTTTCCAATTTAGATATTTACTATCCTCTATATCTATTATTATTTTTTGATTGTTAGAATTCATTTCTAATTGTGTTTTGTTTTTAGTTTTTCAATCTCTATTTTTAATTCATTCTCTATTTCTTTTGGATAAATTAACCATGAAGATTGATTAGGCTGGATTAATCTCTCAACTAATGGTGAAACTTCCTCTAAAGCTTGTAACTTGTCTCCGTCCCATAAACGAAGTCCATATTTATAAGGGTGGTAACTTTTAACTATTTGTTCTCTTAATCCACAGGATATATCTGGCTCAATGAAATTTTTTTCAGATAGTATTCTAGCTTTTGCTAGAGATTCTAGTCTTGTCTCCATAGTAAAGGAGGATATATTTAATGCTTTTAATAAATTTCTATTTATAAAACGTCTACAGAGATTAGATAGTTTACTATAACTACAGTCTTGCCATTTATGGATATGGTATCCAGTTACTATATCATCATTAGATAAAAAACTTTCTAGGCTCATTTTTTCATGATTCCAAAGCCATTCAGACATGCTTTTATCAGCCCATAATTTTTTTGGTCCAATTTTCCTTGCTGTTTTTATAATTTGCTCTAACAACCAATTGCAAACCTCATTTAATCGATGATTGTATACGCTTCTATACATTAGATTCCTTATAACTAAATAATGCTCAACTGCCATTAGTCCTTTTGGTTGTATTGCTAAATCTCCATCTGGCGCAATTGTCATTGCTGAAATTATTCGATCTATATCTAACTGACCATATCTTGTCCCTGTTGTATAACTATCTCTCATTAAGTAATCAAGTCGATCACAGTCTAGCTGGCTACTAATTAATGAAACTATTAATTTTTTTTCTGCTGTTCTTAGTCGAATCAAATCTGAAATTGCTTTTGCATTTCCCTTCCCATATTTATTAAGAATCTTACTTATCTCTTGACTTGAATTTATTAATTTAGCGGTCCATGATTCGTGCTTTATTTTAAAAATCTCCTCACTTGTATGACTTAGTGGTCCGTGACCAATGTCATGTAAAAGAGCAGCACCGTAGAGAATGAATTTTTGCTCTTTTAATCTAGAATCAAAATCAGATAAATGATTTATTGCTCTTCTTGCAATATGAAATACACCTAGAGAGTGAGTAAATCTGCTTGATTCTGCACCATGAAATGTTAAATGAGCAGGACCTAATTGTTTAATTCTCCTTAATCTTTGAAATGGGGAGGAATCTATTAATTCCATCACCATTTTCTCTTCTGGAATTGAGCTATTTAATGAAATCGATTGATGCAGAGGGTCATAATAAGTTCTTGTTGACATGACTTATTCAATTTCTTGGCTTATTAATTGTTCTTCTTTTAATTGATTTTCTTTCGATAACTTTTCTGAGAGTTCTTCTTCTTTGTCCAAAGCGGCTTGCAAGATTAATTCAGCATCTAAAAGCCATCTGTCTTCATCAGAGCCTGGATTAAGTGGCTCTGGCATTTCTAATAGGCGATCAGGATTGATTCCAAGATTTTGTATGTCTCTTCCACTTGGGGTTAAATAGCTAGCAACTGTTACAGCTAAACCACTGCCATCACTGAGATTAGTTAATGATTGTATTAGGCCTTTCCCAAAAGTTTTATTACCTATTAGCTCAGATCTTTTATTGTCTTGAAGAGCACCAGCAAGAATTTCACTTGCGCTTGCTGTCCCCTCATTTACAAGAGTAACCATAGGACCGTCATAAATAGTTTCTATGCCCGAACTAATGGGATCATTTATGGAATCTCTTTTTTTTGTTTCAACAATTGGCATATTGCTTAAGAAATCATCAGCTACAGCGAGTCCAGAACTTACTAGGCCTCCAGAGTTATTTCTTAGGTCCAGAATTAGTCCATCTATTTCTTTTCCGGAAAGCTCTTCCAATGCCTCCCTGACTTGCTCAGGGACTCCTTCACTAAATTGTGTAATTCTTAAGTAACCAAATGTATGAGATTCATTTCTTATTCTCTTAGTTCTAACTGGTCTTAAATCAACACTTCTTCTTTCTAAAGAAATTTCTTTTATTTCATTGTCAGGTTGCTCTACTTCAACGATTACTTGCGTGCCAGTTTGCCCTCTCAATTTTGCTGCTGTTGCTTCGAGTCCTAATCGTTTGGGAGATTGCCCGTCGACTTTTTTTAGAATTGTTCCACTTGTAATACCTGCATCTGATGAGGGAGAGCCTTCAAGAGGAGAAATCACAACTATCTCGCCATCTTCTTTTCTTGCTCCCAGTTGAAGCCCAACCCCGTTAATTTCACTACCTATATTGCTTTTCTTCATAGCCTCGTAATCACCTGGTCTTAATAAGCGTGTGTATGGATCTCCAAGAGGAATAAGCATTGCTTCTATAGCTGAATAAGCTTGCTGAGAGTTATTTATTGGCTTTTCAAGAGCTTTTTGACGAAGTTTTTTCCATTGAATTTCATCAAATTTCTTGGGATCTAGATAACCAGCATTAACTAGATTCCAGGCCTCGATAACCAGCAATTGTCCATCATTGAGTGCAAAAGCGGGCTGAGTAAAAACTTGAAATAAAATCCCAAAGCAGATTAATACTGCAAAAAATCTTTGCAGTAGCTTAGTTAAAGATTTAACAGATGAAAGCATTGGATTGATCTTTTGCGGCGACCAAGGGGCACATCGAGTAAGATATTTGAAAGTACAGTGCATAAGTGATGGCGAACTCTTCACCGGTTTATGACTGGTTCCAGGAACGACTTGAGATACAGGACATAGCAGATGATGTCACTTCAAAATACGTTCCTCCACATGTCAACATTTTTTATTGTCTTGGTGGAATAACACTAGTTTGTTTTTTGATTCAATTCGCGACTGGATTCGCGATGACTTTTTATTACAAACCTACTGTAACTGAAGCTTATAGCTCAGTTAGTTATCTGATGACAGACGTCAGCTTTGGTTGGTTGATTAGATCAGTTCATAGATGGAGTGCCTCAATGATGGTGCTTATGCTTATTTTGCATGTTTTTCGAGTTTATTTAACTGGTGGATTCAAAAGACCTAGAGAATTAACATGGATCACTGGCGTAGTTATGGCAGTTATTACAGTTGCTTTTGGAGTTACTGGCTATTCATTACCCTGGGATCAAGTCGGATATTGGGCGGTTAAAATTGTTTCGGGAGTGCCGGCGGCAATACCAGTTATTGGAGATTTTATGGTCGAACTCCTTAGAGGTGGTGAGAGCGTTGGGCAGTCAACTTTGACAAGGTTTTATAGTCTCCATACTTTTGTAATGCCATGGCTCTTAGCAGTATTTATGTTGATGCATTTTCTAATGATTAGAAAACAAGGAATCTCTGGACCCTTATAATTAAATTATTAATTCAAAAAAACTTTAGTTAACTACAAGCATCTTCTTAAACAATGTCTACTCTTAAAAAACCTGATTTAGCTGATACAAAATTAAGAGCAAAACTTGCGAAAGGGATGGGTCATAATTACTACGGGGAACCAGCATGGCCAAATGATTTATTGTATATCTTCCCTGTAGTTATTCTTGGGACAATTGCTTGTGTGGTTGGGTTAGCAGTTTTAGATCCTGCTTTCCTTGGCGATAAAGCTAATCCTTTTGCCACTCCATTAGAAATTTTGCCTGAATGGTATTTATATCCTGTGTTTCAAATTCTACGTGTTGTTCCTAATAAGCTGCTTGGTATAGCTCTGCAGACATTAATACCTATTGGATTGATTATTCTTCCTTTTATAGAAAATATCAATAAATTTGCTAATCCTTTTAGAAGACCAGTAGCGATGTCTTTGTTTTTGTTTGGAACAGTTTTGACAATGTATCTAGGTATTGGAGCATGCTTACCTATTGATAAATCTCTAACCTTAGGTTTGTTCTAGAAGTTTTCCTCTAAATCCAACATCAATACATCATCAGGCTCAGCTCTTAAAATGTGATGTAGCAATAAAAATCCAACAATAGTCCAAGTCTGATAAGTCCTGGATTGTTGACCTACCCATGTACCAGTTGGTCCGTCAAAATATTCTGCCCATTTTTGTCTTGGGAGTTGATTCAACTGACTCCAATAACATTCTTCGATAAGAGCCCTCATTTGACCCATGAGTAAAACATCAGCTTTTGGGTAACGTTTTTCGTGAAGCAAAATAGAAGCACCAAAAAACCATAAAAGACTAGGCCAGTGCCCCCCATTGTGATAACTCCATGGCCAGTTTTTGGGATCTGACCCTGTTTTATTTTGCCATTCTTCAATATCCATTGGTGGATGACAGATCCTCATCGGCATTTGTGCCATAAGGTGTTCACGGTTGTGAAGAACCAGACGAAATAATGCTCTTTGCTGGGGCGCTGTCAATACTCCAAACATACATGCTAGTGAATTGCCCAAGCTGTAAAAACGAAAATCTGGTCTACCAGTTCTTATGTTTCCAATAAGATATCCACCTCTATTTTCGAGCCAATCTTGAAGCCATGATGGGACTACTTGTGGTTGAACATTGAATTCATTTTGATGTTGATCTTCACCATATTGCTCAGTTGGCCTTCTCCTAAGCACTTGCATTGTTTTGCTTGTTACCCAATAGTGCTTCAAAAGAAATTGTCGAAGATCATGAACCCACTGACGAGTTAAAACAAGTCTCTGATCGAGCAATCGACTTTTTTGATTTTTCCTGCTTAATTCCATAAGTTGAATGCAGCTTTTTAGACATGCATGCAACAAAACCTCTACCTCAAGAGGAGCTCCCCAAACATCCATGGGGCGGTCGATCATAAATGAACAATCTGGTACGAATAAAACTGGATTCCCTTCAAAAGTAGGATGCAAAACTAAGTCA
Source organism: Prochlorococcus sp. AG-409-D14 (assembly GCA_003215895.1). GTDB lineage: Bacteria > Cyanobacteriota > Cyanobacteriia > PCC-6307 > Cyanobiaceae > Prochlorococcus_B. Next base: position 107,333 of record QCJR01000004.1, on the reverse strand, counting down.
AGAAGAAGTTGAACACCTCTTTGAACCTGCTGACTTGTCCCAAAACTTTGATCACCACTTTTTTTTACATATAACCAACAAAGTACTGGCCACCAAAGGCTTGCATCGGCAGAGGTAATTCTTCCAATAGATCTTTGACCATAATCTGCTATTAGTTTTCCTTTCTCTTCGACAAAGCTTGTTGGAAAAACCCCTCTAGTTTGATAGGTAGTACTTTGCAAATTAAGACTTACTGTCAAGAATTTCTTGACTATGTCAAATCGTTTTTGAGTTAGTAGATAAATCATCACTGGGACGTTGTCCCTTAAAAAAATCTCTCCATAATTAAGAGCATCGTTTTTTGTTGGATGCTCTAAGGCAGCGACACTTCCTGCAATATCTCCAGAAATTTCAATCAGAGTTTTTTCAAAATGTTCTTTAGCTCTGGCAACAACTTTGTCTTCATTTGAGTTAGGGCGAACCCTTTGGTGCTGTTGGCTAAAACGTGCGGGCATTAAGATAATCTTTTGCCATCGCTAAAAGCTAGTTTTGGCTTACTCCTTTGTTATTGATAGTAAGAGGTAAAACATTTCATTTGCAACTTTGTTGCAACTAAGTACTCCGAGGGTCTACAATATTTTTCTGCGCAAAAGTTAATCTAGTGCGTACTCAGTTAGCGAAAATTACGAAAGTTTTTTAGTTAAGTGGGAGTTTTATAACATTCGAAGACTAAACCCTTCCGTGTTGTAAGCTGAAAAACGGTCGTAAGATCGAAAACGTTTTGGCTTTTTGGCCAAAACAGAACCTAGACAACTTAAAAGTTTAGGAACTGACGCTTTTATCGCGTCTGGTTCATTTCATGAATCGGATGTATTGCGATAAAGGTGTGAGGTCCCGTCAAAAGAAATTAGTTGAAGAATTTTGTATCAATTTCACATTCGAGTTTCACGGCTCTAATTGAAGATGTTTGTTACAAGAGGAAGCAACGACGGATCTGAGATCCGGGAAAGTCACGAAGATAAAACTAAGTGCACTCTTTAGAACCCTTATTAAATAAGGTGGCAACAATCACAATCAGTACGCCAGTGCTGATAATAGTGGGAGAAGCAAATCAGACTGAGTAGAATTAATTTTTACAATAGGGCCTGACTACAACGGAGAGTTTGATCCTGGCTCAGGATGAACGCTGGCGGCGTGCTTAACACATGCAAGTCGAACGAACCTTCGGGTTAGTGGCGGACGGGTGAGTAACGCGTGGGAATCTGCCCTCAGGAGGGGGATAACGGTTGGAAACGACCGCTAATACCCCATATGCCGAGAGGTGAAATGAATTTCGCCTGAGGATGAGCCCGCGTCTGATTAGCTTGTTGGTGAGGTAATGGCTCACCAAGGCATCGATCAGTAGCTGGTCTGAGAGGATGATCAGCCACACTGGGACTGAGACACGGCCCAGACTCCTACGGGAGGCAGCAGTGGGGAATTTTCCGCAATGGGCGAAAGCCTGACGGAGCAACGCCGCGTGAGGGACGAAGGCCTCTGGGCTGTAAACCTCTTTTCTCAAGGAAGAAGATATGACGGTACTTGAGGAATAAGCCACGGCTAATTCCGTGCCAGCAGCCGCGGTAATACGGGAGTGGCAAGCGTTATCCGGAATTATTGGGCGTAAAGCGTCCGCAGGCGGCCTTTCAAGTCTGCTGTTAAAGCGTGGAGCTTAACTCCATCATGGCAGTGGAAACTGATTGGCTTGAGTATGGTAGGGGCAGAGGGAATTCCCGGTGTAGCGGTGAAATGCGTAGATATCGGGAAGAACACCAGTGGCGAAGGCGCTCTGCTGGGCCATTACTGACGCTCATGGACGAAAGCCAGGGGAGCGAAAGGGATTAGATACCCCTGTAGTCCTGGCCGTAAACGATGAACACTAGGTGTCGGGGGAATCGACCCCTTCGGTGTCGTAGCTAACGCGTTAAGTGTTCCGCCTGGGGAGTACGCACGCAAGTGTGAAACTCAAAGGAATTGACGGGGGCCCGCACAAGCGGTGGAGTATGTGGTTTAATTCGATGCAACGCGAAGAACCTTACCAGGGCTTGACATCCTGCGAACCTTTAAGAAATTAGAGGGTGCCTTCGGGAACGCAGTGACAGGTGGTGCATGGCTGTCGTCAGCTCGTGTCGTGAGATGTTGGGTTAAGTCCCGCAACGAGCGCAACCCACGTTTTTAGTTGCCAGCATTTAGTTGGGCACTCTAGAAAGACCGCCGGTGATAAACCGGAGGAAGGTGTGGATGACGTCAAGTCATCATGCCCCTTACGTCCTGGGCTACACACGTACTACAATGCTACGGACAAAGGGCAGCAAACTCGCGAGAGCTAGCAAATCCCATAAACCGTGGCTCAGTTCAGATCGTAGGCTGCAACTCGCCTACGTGAAGTAGGAATCGCTAGTAATCGCAGGTCAGCATACTGCGGTGAATACGTTCCCGGGCCTTGTACACACCGCCCGTCACACCATGGAAGTTGGCCACGCCCGAAGTCGTTACTTTAACCCTTGTGGAGAAGGACGCCGAAGGTGGGGCTGATGACTGGGGTGAAGTCGTAACAAGGTAGCCGTACCGGAAGGTGCGGCTGGATCACCTCCTAACAGGGAGACAATTAATCGATTGTGATGTCTAAGTGATTTATCTTAGGCCGCAATCCTGTCACCTTAAGGTCGATCGGTACCTCAGATTTTCGAATTAATTTTATAATTAATCCTTGGATTTCAGTTCCTAAACTTGTCTAGGTCACACCCAACAAGGGTTTCTCCTGGGCCATTAGCTCAGGTGGTTAGAGCGCACCCCTGATAAGGGTGAGGTCCCTGGTTCAAGTCCAGGATGGCCCATTCGTTGTTGGGGGTATAGCTCAGTTGGTAGAGCGCCTGCTTTGCAAGCAGGATGTCAGCGGTTCGAGTCCGCTTACCTCCACTGAAACCTACCCTGGTAACTAAATTCCGGAGAAAAATTGTAGGTGTGACTTAGTATTGTCTATTTGAAAAGACCCTAGCTTCTTATCATCTTTATTTAGTTGATAATATGCTGGGCTCACATGGTTTATTCCATGAGAATTCAGTAGAACCTTGAAAACTGCATAGATTAGAAAGAATAAAGCATCTCATGGATGCATAGTTCTAGTTTGATTTTTAGTGTAAAAACTAAATATCAATTACTAGAATTCATGTTTAATTCTTGAGTAAAGGCCGAGCACAATTAATTTTGTGATTGTATTTAAGGTCAAGCTACAAAGGGCTCATGGCGGATACCTTGGCACGCAGAGGCGATGAAGGACGTGGTTACCTGCGATATGTCTCGGGGAGCTGGATACACGCTTTGATCCGGGAATTTCCGAATGGGGCAACCCTTAGAACGGCCAGCTGAATATATAGGCTGGCACGAGCCAACCCAGCGAACTGAAACATCTTAGTAGCTGGAGGAAAGGAAAGTAAATAACGACTCCCTAAGTAGCGGCGAGCGAACGGGGAATAGCCCAAACCGATAGTTTCGACTATCGGGGTTGTGGGACAGAAACGTGGATCAACAAACCTAGAAGAAGCGCTTGAATGGCGCGCCACAGAGGGTGAAAGCCCCGTAATCGAAAGGAGAGTTGGCCTATCTGTATCCCGAGTAGCACGGAGCACGTGGAATTCCGTGTGAATCTACGAGGACCACCTCGTAAGGCTAAGTACTCCTGTGTGACCGATAGTGAAACAGTACCGTGAGGGAAAGGTGAAAAGAACCCCGGGAGGGGAGTGAAATAGAACATGAAACCATGAGCCTACAAGCAATGGGAGCCCGACTTATCGGGTGACCGTGTGCCTGTTGAAGAATGAGCCGGCGACTTATAGGCACTGGCGGGTTAAACCGGTAATGGTGGAGCCATAGCGAAAGCGAGTCTGAATAGGGCGTTTTGTCAGTGTTTATAGACCCGAACCCTGGTGATCTAACCATGGCCAGGATGAAGCTTGGGTGATACCAAGTGGAGGTCCCAACCGACTGACGTTGAAAAGTCACCGGATGAGCTGTGGTTAGGGGTGAAATGCCAATCGAACCAGGAGCTAGCTGGTTCTCCCCGAAATACGTTGAGGCGTAGCGTCTAGTGCTCCAGCAGGGGGGTAAAGCGACCATTTCGGTGCGGGCTGCGAGAGCGGTACCAAATCGTGATGAACTCTGAATACCCTGTGTGTAACTAGGCAGTCAGACTGTGGGGGATAAGCTCCATAGTCGAAAGGGAAACAGCCCAGACCGCCAGCTAAGGTCCCAAAATCAACACTAAGTGATAAAGGAGGTGGGATTGCCCAGACAACCAGGAGGTTTGCTTAGAAGCAGCCATCCTCAAAGGAGTGCGTAATAGCCCACTGGTCGAGCGATCCTGCGCCGAAAATGAACGGGGCTAAGTGTTGTACCGAAGCTGCGGATTTATTTATAAATGGTAGGGGAGCGTTCTATGTAGGGTGAAGCGTTAGCGTAAGCGGGCGTGGACAGCATAGAAGTGAGAATGTCGGCTTGAGTAGCGAAAACATGGGTGAGAATCCCATGCCCCGAAACCCTAAGGGTTCCTCCGGCAGGCTCGTCCGCGGAGGGTTAGTCTGGTCCTAAGGTCAGGCCGAAAGGCGTAGTCGATGGATAACAGGTCAACATTCCTGTACCAGTTATGTTTTGGGAAGGGGGACGGAGAAGGCTAGCCAATCCAGATGTTGGTTACTGGTTCAAGCGTTCGAGGCTTTGAGGAACGGAGAAAACGTTCTGAGCTAAGGCGTGAGTACGAGCTGCCACGGCAGCGAAGTTGGTGATGTCATGCTTCCAAGAAAATTCCTATACCCGTTAAGGCATAACTGCCAGTACCCGAAACCGACACAGGTGGGGTGGTAGAGAATACCGAGGGGCGCGAGATAACTCTCTCTAAGGAACTCGGCAAAATGGTCCCGTAACTTCGGGAGAAGGGATGCCAGCGCAAGCTGGTCGCAGTGAAGAGGCCCAGGCGACTGTTTACCAAAAACACAGGTCTCCGCTAAGTCGCAAGACGATGTATGGGGGCTGACACCTGCCCAGTGCCGGAAGGTTAAGGAAGCCGGTTAGCGTAAGCGAAGCTAGTGACTGAAGCCCCGGTGAACGGCGGCCGTAACTATAACGGTCCTAAGGTAGCGAAATTCCTTGTCGGGTAAGTTCCGACCCGCACGAAAGGTGTAACGATCTGGGCGCTGTCTCGGAGAGAGGCTCGGCGAAATAGAATTGTCTGTGAAGATGCGGACTACATACACCCGGACAGAAAGACCCTATGAAGCTTTACTGCAGGTTGGTATTGTTCTCGGGCTCTGAATGCGCAGGATAGGTGGGAGACATTGATGTAGTGCTTTTGGGTGCTACTGAGTCAACGGTGAGATACCACTCTTTCAGAGCTAGAGATCTAACGTTTACCCGTTATCCGGGAAACGGACAGTATCTGCTGGGCAGTTTGACTGGGGCGGTCGCCTCCTAAAAGGTAACGGAGGCGCACAAAGGTTTCCTCAGGCTGGTTGGAAATCAGTCGTCGAGTGCAAAAGCAGAAGGAAGCTTGACTGTGAGACCTACAAGTCGAACAGGGACGAAAGTCGGTTTTAGTGATCCGACGGTTCTGAGTGGAAGGGCCGTCGCTCAACGGATAAAAGTTACTCTAGGGATAACAGGCTGATCTCCCCCAAGAGTTCACATCGACGGGGAGGTTTGGCACCTCGATGTCGGCTCATCGCAACCTGGGGCTGAAGTCGGTCCCAAGGGTTGGGCTGTTCGCCCATTAAAGCGGTACGCGAGCTGGGTTCAGAACGTCGTGAGACAGTTCGGTCCATATCCGGTGTATGCGCAGGAATATTGAGAGGATTTCTCCCTAGTACGAGAGGACCGGGAGGAACGCACCTCTGGTGTACCAGTTATCGTGCCAACGGTAAACGCTGGGTAGCCATGTGCGGAGTGGATAACCGCTGAAAGCATCTAAGTGGGAAGCCCACCTCAAGATGAGTATTCCCATGGTATAAACCAGTAAGATCACGGGAAGAACACCCGTTGATAGGCTCTACGTGGAAGTCTGGTAACAGATGCAGCGGAGGAGTACTAATAGATCGAGGGCTTGACCTTCTTTTGCTTTTATTCAAATTAGCGCTTTATTTTTTTCTGATTATTTTTAATAATTTCTATGCAGTCTTCAGGGTTCCCAAATACCACTATCCTGGTGTTCATGGCGATGTGGAACCACTCCGACCCATCTCGAACTCGGTTGTGAAACGCATCAGCGGCGACGATATTTGGGGGGTAGCCCCCTGAGAAAATAGCTCAATGCCAGGTAAAATATTTAAAAAAGGGTCCTTATGGACCCTTTTTTAATGGCTGATTATTTTTGGCAATTAGGACACCAGTGCGTGCTTCTGCCTGCAATTTTTTCTCGCAAGATCTTCTCTCCACATTTTTTACAACTTTTACCACTTCTTCTATACACCAAGGCTTGTCCACCATAATTTCCATTAATTCCCTCTAAATCTCTAAAGTCACTAAAAGTAGTTCCCCCCTCTCCAATACTTATTTTCAAAATTTTGACCAGACTATTGCAAATCCTTTTTAATTCAGAGCTTTTTAAATTTCTACATTTAGTTTTTGGATTAATGCCTGCATCAAATAATGTTTCATCTGCGTATATATTTCCAACACCAGCAACAGTTTCTTGATCTAATAAAGCAGATTTAATCGAGCGAGTTTTTTTCTTCAAATATTCTTTTAGATAACGACTATTAAAATCATCGCTAAATGGTTCTGGACCTAATCTTTTAATACCAGATACTATTTCTGGTATTGATTTAGAGGATGGTACGTACCACATTTGTCCGAAATTTCTAATATCTATAAAGCGAAGTTCTTTTCCTTCTTTTTCTAAAAACCTCACTCTTGTGTGATTGCATGGGAGTATTTGTTTTTCTATCAATTTAAATTGACCTGTCATTCTAAGATGAACAACTAAAAACCCTTTACTTTTTTTTTCATTTGTATGTAAGGACCCTATTAAATATTTACCTCTTCTTTCCCAGCTACCTATATAACTATTCTTAATATTATTTATGAAATTCACCGATCCACCAATACTTGCAATTGATCTTTCTTTTAATACCTCTATTCTTTCAATATAAAAATTATTTAGATGTTTCTCAAGTCCTTTTCTAACTGTTTCTACTTCAGGTAATTCTGGCAAAAGTAATAATAATGCTAACTTGCAGCAGCTTCTAATTCTTTAACTGAAAATTGACTGGTATTGGCACCACCATCAACACCGCTAAAAGCTTTAAAATCGCATTTTTCAAATTTGACAGTTACTGGGTACCTCATTGCTGGAGATTTATCTATAGAGACTATTTCTCCAATTTGATTGAACCAGTATGATTCTTGACGCAAGATGCGAACCTTGTCTTTTCTAGCAAAGCTCATCTGACTTCTCTTAATGATTTTAATAACCTTATTATCTACCAGAACAGGAGATATTTTATATTTGTGTCACAGACTGTCGCTGGTATTTTAGAAAAGAGTTCATTGTTAAAAGATTTTTCACTTCCAGATAAAAACAACTCATTTTGATTTTAGAGTGAATTTTCAATTAGCTTTGAAGTGTTGAGCCTTAAAAGGTTTTATTTTTTGTGATATTACAGCCATCTTTAGACCCCTCCTCTCTTAGTTTTGATTTACCTGATCCTGAGCAAGACGACTTAAGTAATATTGATTTTATTGCGAGACTAGAGAATGCATGGTCAATTTGCGAGCAGTTTGATTTGCAGACCGAAATTTGGAGAGGAAGGATTTTACGTGTTGTAAGAGATAGAGAAAAGAGAGGCGGGAATGGTAGAGGTACGGGCTTTTTGCAGTGGTTAAGGGAGATGGAAATCAGCAAAAGCAAAGCATATTCTCTTATTCAATTAGCTGATTCCTCGGATAACCTTGTGGTTGATGGAATTCTTGAAGAATCAAGTGTAAATAATTTCTCTAAAAGAGCTTTTATCGAAACCGCACAAGCCGAGCCTGAGATTCAATATATGATTTCTGAGGCTGCTAATGAAGGGCAGGACATTACGAGAAGACAAGTAAAGAGTTTAACTGACGAATTTATGGCCGCAACAAGCACTCTGTTGCCTGATGAAATTAAAGAAAGAACACAATCAAATTTATTGCCAGCTAAGTTTGTTGCGCCTTTGGTTAGAGAATTATCTAAGTTATCCACTATTCAGCAAGAAGAAATTTGCGAAAGCTTAAGAGAAAATCCTGAACTTGATTCAGTTAAAGATTTGACTAATACTGCTAAATGGATGGGCAAGTCCTTAGATGCTTCTCTATCATTAAGAGTTTTTCAAAATAAGAATTTAAATTTAGATAAAGCTACTCAAGAAGCGCTCAGGTTGGATTCTTTAGGATTACTTTCAGATGCTTTTGGGCAAGCAAAAACTATAGAGAGTTCTATTTTAAAGTTTCATTCTGCTTGGAAAAGATTAGAAGGTTTGCAAGAGAGACTATGGGTTGAATCTGGAAGTAGTACCCCTTATTTAAGAGAGCTTTTAGACACCCTTCAAACTCTCACTGGTTCAACAATAAGAGTTTCTCTAGGAGAACTTTCAGGGGGGAAAAGGTTGAGATTACAACTTGTTGAGGAAAACTCTGAAAGATTAGAGCCTCCATCTCTTGAAATGAGTCAATAATTTAAAAAATTAAATTTTGATCACAAAAATCATTAATTAATTTAAATTCAAAATCAGTTTCAGGGAAATACCAGTTTGTCCAGTAAGAATTATTTAATGTGTTATTTAATGTTCGCCTTTTGCAACTAAGAGCTAAATAGAAGGCTTTATTTTTTTTTGTTTTTGCTTGCGCAATATAATAGCCATCAAAATATGTCCAATCTGACCAATCTATAATTAATGATCCGTATTTTTTCCATTTTGAAGGTTTATGCTCTCTTAACTTTAATTTAGAATTAGGCGTGATTTTTATAGGATTATTTAATTTATTCAAAACCATAATTTCTTTTATCGGGATTTTGTGTATATATGCGATGCTTGACAGATCTTCTGTTTTCGATGTTTTATGATAATAAACTTTTTTACTTGCCAATGTAATATTTTCTTTGCTAATTACTTTTTTGTATATAGCTCCCTTTGGTAATAAGATAATCTGATTAAGTTTAAGATAAGAATCATTGTTAAGATTATTTATGGAAATAATATCTCTTAGGTTTATGTTGTAATCTCTAGCAATTTTATAAAGAGTATCTCCTTTTCTGACTTTATAAGTTATTTGCTCATTATTTTTATTAATGTTTTTATGAGGTATTAAAATAACTTCACCTTCTATTATTTTGGTGGCATCATTGAAATTATTTTTATACATTAGTTCTTTTAGAGGGATTCCATATTCCTTCGATATCTTAAAAAGAGTATCACCACTTTTTGCGATAATTTTTGTTTCTGAATTAGCGTTTAAGGGAAATATTGATAGGAAAAAGATAATGCTGTTGATATAAAATAAACCAATAGGAATTTTTATTTTTTTGATCATCTCTAGTCTAAATTGATAATCTATCTTTTAGATATTAAATCTATTTTAACCTATTAATTTATCAAGTAAAGATAAGTTTAACTGATAAGGGGGGTATCTGAAGTTTAGATCTAACCAAAAAGGTCTTTTCAGTACTGATTTGTAATGAGTGAAATTATCAAAACCTGCTTTCCCATGGTATTTCCCCATGCCACTTTTTCCGACACCTCCAAACGGCAGCTCTGGTACCCCTGCCTGTAAAACAACATCATTAAAACAAACACCTCCTGATGAGGTCATTGATAGTACTTTTCCTTGTTCAATCTCACCTCCTCCAAAAAGATATAGAGCAAGTGGTTTAGGCAATAACTTGAAATCAGAAATGGCTTGGTCGAGATTTTTAATACTAAAAATAGGCAGCAATGGACCAAAAAGCTCTTCTTGCATTAGTGGATCATTTCGATTCTCAATTTTGATCAGAGTAGGGCTAATTCTTTTTTCTTTTTCATTGCTATCTCCTCCATAGATTACCTGGTTATTTTTTTTAGCCTGTTTTAGCAAATTATGAAGTCTATTAAATTGTTTTTGATTGACAATGCTCCCCAGATGTTTCGAATCCAAAGGCGTACTTCCATAAAAATCATTAATCGAATTTTTTAAATTAGAAATTAATGAATCAAAAAGTTTATCCTCAACCAGTAAATGATCAGGAGCAATACATGTTTGACCAGCGTTTAGACTTTTTCCCCATATGATTCTTTTTGCAGTCACTTCTAAATTTGCACCATCGATAACAACAGCTGGGCTTTTACCTCCAAGTTCTAAAGTGACTGGAGTTAGGTTTTTTGAAGCCGCTTCCATTACTTTTTTCCCTATATTTTCACCACCTGTAAAAAAGACGTGATCAAATTGTCGAGTCATTAAATCCGCAGCAATGTTTCCATCTCCTTCAAAAACTTGAGCGATCTCTGGTGGAAAATATTTTTCTATGAGTTTTTTTATAAGATTTGATACGTTAGGAGCGTGCTCTGACGGCTTTAAAACAGCAGTGTTCCCAGCGGCTAATGCTCCTATTAGTGGTTGAAGAGTAAGAGAAAAAGGATAATTCCATGGACCAATTATAAGGATGCAGCCCAATGGATCTGGCTGGACAAATGCTTGAGCTGGTTTAAGAGAGATTGGCACATTAATTTGCCTCGTTTTCATCCAATTGGATAAATTTTTCTGCGCAAGTTTTATTTCTTGTTTGACAGCGATAATCTCAAAGAACGCTTCTGTAGCAGGCTTCCCTAAGTCCTGATTTAAAGCATTTAAGATATCTTTCTGGTGACTTTCTAATAAATTTGATAAGGCGTGAAGCTGTTTCCTTCTCCATTTTTCATTTCTTGTTTTGCCAGATAAAACTAGATCTTGTAATTGATTAAGTTCGAAATCTTCTAATGACATTGTTCTTTGCGGTCTTTATTCCTTCTAACAAAATAAATCATTCATTGAGGATAGTACCTCGGAGATGGCTCTATAAGTATTTTGAACCAGTCATTTACGCCTATGCTCTTAAAATAAAGGTGCTGTCTCCTAATGAATGATAGGACTAATAATAAAAGCTATCAAAGGTAATAATCATTGTTTTCAGTAAAAAGTAGGGAAAAGGATTTTGAGTATTATTAACGAGTTACTTATCTTGGATATTGGACCTAAGATATTAATCTTAAGAAGTGAAAGATTGATTAATCATTTGTTAGTTGTTTTTGTATTCTCCTTTGCTTTTGTAGGTGTTGCCGAGGTGATGTACTGGTTATATAAAAAAGAATATCTCAGGGCCAAGGCTAAATATCTGAGAGATTTAATAGATCAGAAAAATGATTTAAGTAGTTTAAATGAACCTTTTTATACATGTGTATATGAGAAATGGAACTCTGGAGAAATGCCTTTGAAAGAAGCTAATACAATGTGCAGCTTAAAGTTTGAACAGAATTAGTAATCATTGGAGGAATTTTTTAATAATTTTATTACTATAATTTTAAGATAGAATTGATTTCTAATAAAAAAATATTTTATGGCTAATAATTTTATCATCAGTAAATATTTTAGATACATAATAATAACTTTATTTGTTGTTGTTTTAAGTGTTAATTTCATTTTTTTGGATGTTAACATTATTAGTGATTTCTTTTATGCCCTTGTCAGTGGTTTAAATTTAAATAATTCTTTTGGTTTAATATTAATACCCTTATTATTTATATTAAGATCAATAAGTATAATAATACCAATTTTACCTGGAACAATATTTTCCGCTGCTGCCGGCTTTCAGTTTGGCTTTATAAAGGGACTTGTTATTATATTTTTTGCAGATTTTGTCTCTTGTTCGATATCATTTCTACTAGCTAGAAAACTAGGAAGAGATTATGTTGCTAGAATACTTGGTTCAAGACAAATGCGAAGAGTTGAAAGTATTAGTCAAGATTATCTAGAAAATAATTATTTCCTTATGACAGCTCTTTTAATGTCAGGTTTCTTTGATTTTGTTTGCTATGCAATAGGACTAACAAAAATAAGTTGGAAAAGGTTTATGCCTGCTTTAATTTTTAGCATAGTGATCTCAGACTCACCTTTTGTCGCTAGTGGCTTTGCCGCAAGAAAAATTAAGGATATTGGATTGAAAAACTTCTTGCAAAAAATATTAAATGGAGAATTAGATATAATTTCTGGGAATTATCTTTTCCTATTTATAACAGCTTTTTTAATAATTTTCATCTTGGGGATGATAAATATATATTTAAATAAAAGAACTAATATTATTAAATAATTTATTAGTGTGCAAAAAAAAATCCCTTAATAAATTAAGGGAAAATAGAAATTTTAATTGTATCTAGCTTTGGTAAGACTTACCTCTATATGTAAGTTGTACATGTTGCTTTTCTACAACTGCTTTTTGCTGGTTGTACTTTAGGCCTCTATAGGTTAAAGACATTGCTTTCTCCGGAATATGCTCAAGTCCCCGTTCCTTGGCTTGAGTCAAACTGCGGCTCATCATTTGATGAGTTGAACGTTTTGGTAGTTTTTGCTACATAAATAATATATATACATTATTCTATTTTCGATGTTCAGCCTGTTACATAAAGTTGATTGTCTTTGCTTAAGGAAAGTTTTATAAATTTTGATGATCTGTGACAGTTGGAAAACTTTACTGCTTGTAGCGTTTATCTCTATTAGTCAACCTATTTTATGTGAGTGAGGAGTTGAGATGCTCCGCAGTGGAAACTAGGAAACACTTGCGCTTGATCTCAAAATTAAACCGCCTTGTTCATAACGGGCGGTTTTTTTGTGAGTTCAATCCTACTCGTACCCAAGATTATTTGCTAGGTAATAAGCAGAATCATAAATACGAAGTTTGTAGTTAATGAAATCTTCATAGCAGCAAAAGACTCATGCCCTGTTTCATAATGAACTGGTCCTTCTTTTTGCCCATATTTTTCTCATGAAAGAGATAGTGGTTGGAGGATTGTTTGCTCCTCTCATCAATAAAGGCATAAGTAGAATTTGCCTGCTTTTGGTAATTAGGAATTTTTCAGATGCAGAACAATTCTGGCTTGATTAGAAAAGGAAAAGCAGAACAAACTCCTCACACAATCGGTTCTGTAAATGAAGATAGGGACTCAATTTTGCTGAAGCAGCAGGGTTCCTTTCTTAATGCAGATTTCAATTAAGCTAATCAGTCTTCCTTGTCATGAATATCGCCAGAATATGACTGAGTCCCTATCTTTGGTGGCGGATTATTGCCGAAGACATAAACCAAAGCATCTGCTTCACTAGTGAAAAGTTTAGAAAAACTATCTACTTTAGGCTGGTTATAGTCCCTCCTGCTAGAGATTTTTGTTTGTTCTTTATTCGCGATCCGAAATCTGTCATTTTGTGCGGACTATCTTGACTCAACTTTGGTATTGCACTGAAAAAGGTATTCCTACTCAATTGAAAACACAAGAAGGTTAGATTATTAATCTGCTTATAAAACTTTGAATGAGCTGCTATCTAATGATTGGGAATTAGTTGAACATCAGATTTGTGATGCATCTGCCTAGCGGAAGTATTTGCAATTATGAGCGGGAAAAAGACTGGAACTTAGTTTTTTTTTTTTTTGATATGCTGATAGTTTTTGTTGCCCCATTCTTTTTGATTTCCATCTGTTTTGCTAAGTATTTTCATTAAAAAAGACCCTTGTTGGGGGTCTTTTGAATGCGGTTGATTGTCTCGACCGTCCCGCCGACGATGCCCTCGTCGGGACTTGAACCCGAGACCTCTCCCTTACCAAGGGAGTGCTCTACCGCTGAGCTACAAGGGCTTGTGGAAAGATGGGCCGGGTTGGATTTGAACCAACGTAGGCGTAGCCAGCGGATTTACAGTCCGCCCCCATTAACCACTCGGGCACCGACCCGATCCACTTGATGAGATTAACAGTAAATGGTGCCACTTTTCTCGAATTTGTTGGTCCTTTGAGGATGAAATCGATACGATCATGAAAGATGTTTAATTCATAAGGAATATGGATCTTTTACTTCTTAATGGTCCGAATTTAAATCTTGTTGGGAAAAGGGAACCATCTATATATGGATCACAAACTTTAGAAGACATTCAAGAAGAGTTATTGACTTTAGCTAGTGAACTTGATGCAAAGCTCAAATTCTTTCAAAGTAATTCAGAGGGAGAGATGATTGATTGCATTCAGAACAGCGTTGGTTCAATTGACGGAATTTTAATTAATGCAGGCGCATATACACATACCTCTATTGCTCTTAGAGATGCTTTATTGGGAGTTGCTATTCCATATGTAGAAGTACATTTGAGTAATATTTATTCTAGGGAAGAGTTTCGACATAAATCATTCCTGTCAGATAAAGCATTGGGTTTGGTTTGTGGCTTTGGAGCAAATAGTTATCAACTTGCTTTGGAGGGGATAGTTTCTTATTTGAAGCGAGCTTGAGGAGTTTATGGATAATTCAAATTCTCAACTTGTTGGACGATCAAAGATTCGCTGGCTAATAAATAAAACTTCTGAAGATTGGATAGATCTTGCGATTTCTAATCCGATGGAAATACTTTTGGACCATGCACATTGTGAGAGAAAGGCTGCTGGTGTGGCACTGCAACTTATGTTTCGTTATGTTGGGGAACCCGGTCTTTCAGAGGTCTTAAGCCCTTTAGCAAGAGAGGAACTTGAGCATTTCGAGAGAGTTTTGTCTATTTTAAATTCGCGTGGAAAAAAACTTCAAAAATTAGCCTCACCTCCCTATGGAGCAATTCTGGCAAAAAACATTTGCAAAGATGAACCATTTCGAATGTTGGATAGCTTTTTAGTCGCGGGACTTATTGAGGCAAGGAGTCATGAAAGAATGAAATTATTGTCTATACATTCTCCTGATATTGAACTTCGTCATTTATACGCCGACTTATTAAAAAGCGAGGCGAGGCATTTTGGAATTTATTGGAAGTTGGCAGATGAACGTTTTGATCGAAATCTTCTTACTTCTCGGTTAGAAGAATTAGCTAAGGTTGAATCTGATGCTTTATTGGAAATGCATCATGAGCCAAGAATGCATAGTTAATTATTTCTTTTAATTAGACAGACGTTACCAAGTTAAATGAAAGTTTTGACTATTACTGGCGTAGGCCCAGGTGACCCTTCTTTATTAACTTTGGCAGCAGTTGAGGCCATTCAGGAATCAACTGTTGTTTCTTACCCTGTCTCGACTAGAGGCGGAGAGAGTCTTGCTGAAAAAATTGCTTCAAAATGGATAACTAAAGATAAAAAAAAATTGCCTTTACATTTTCCCATGGTTAAGAATCAGAAAACTTTAAAAAGTGCATGGCGAGTTGCTGGAAATGAATTAATGAAGATGGTTGAGAAAGGTGAAAGAGTTGTATTTCTTGCTCAGGGAGACATCTCGATTTTTTCGACAGGCTCGTATCTTTCAAAGGAGTTAGAAAAATATCATCCAGAGTGCATTGTTAAATTAATTCCAGGTGTTACATCTTTTTCTGCAGCTGCCGCAAGAAGTCGATTACCACTTGCTTTTCAAGAGGAGCAATTACTTGTATTGTCCGTTCCAGACTCATATGATGAGCTGAAGTTTGTCTTGTCTGATGCAGCGTCTAAGAAAAGAGTAGTTGTTTTTCTCAAACTTGGTAAGAAATGGGAATGGGTCAAACCTTTACTTGAAGAACTTGATCTAATACAAAAGTCTATATTCGCAGAAAGAATAGGATTTTCAGATCAACAAATCCTTAGGGCATCTGATCTGCCCGCAGGGACTAGGCCATATTTTTCTTTACTGTTGATTAGACAAAGTTGGCCGTTGACAATGCCCTAAAACTTTTTAGTTGAATTTAATTAGTTCATCCTCGAGTAGTTTTATTGCGTCTTTTGGAGTGCTAGCTCTAACTAATTTGTGGCGAAGAGTAGAGGCGCCTTCAAAACCTCTACAAGTCCAATTCATGTGTTTTCTAGCAATCAAAAGCCCATGATTACCTTTCTTTGAAACAAGCAATTTTAGGTGCTCTAAAGATAAGCTGACTTTCATTTTTGCGTCAGGTGGTTTAAAAGTTTTTTGATTTTTGATTTCTTCATAAATTTGTCCAACCAGCCATGGAGCGCCCATACTTGCTCTTCCTATCATCACCCCATCCGCATTAGTAATATCTAGGCAATCAATAGCATCTTGAGAGTTTTTAATATCACCATTAGCGATGACAGGTATATCTAACGACTTTTTGATTTTTGAAATTGCTTCCCAGTTTGCATTTCCAGAAAATCCTTGCTTTCTCGTTCGAGCATGAACAGTTATTAGTTGTGCCCCAGCCTCCTGAAGCCCTAAAGCAAAAGATACTGGATCACTTGTTGCTTCACACCATCCCAGTCTTATTTTTACTGTTAATGGAATGGATATCGCATTTGAAACCTTCTTGACGATTAATTGAGCAAGTTCTGGTTCTTTTAGGAGAGCACTTCCTCCTCCTTTTTTGGCAATTTTTTTGACTGGGCAACCCATATTGATATCTATAAGAAATGCACCAGATAATTCCGCTTTAATAGCTGCATCTACCATTGAATCTGGCCTATGATCAAAAAGTTGAACTCCTATAGGTCCACTCTCTTCTGAAAGCTCAATTACCTTCTCTTCACCATGACCTAATTCAAGACTTTTAGCATTTACCATTTCGGTAAAAAGTAAAGCTTTAGGAGACCATCTACGTACAAATTGCCTGAAAATTTGATCGCTTACGCCTGCAAGGGGGGACTGAATAACTGGGCATTCCAAAGATCTAGAAGTCCCATTGCCTGATAACAAAATCGGAGATAACTCTCTCATCTTTAAAGTAAACTTGGATTAATGTGAGAAATTACAAAAAAATAAAGTTTTATTTGTTTCGTTGGTTTCAGAAAATAAGTAAAAGATATTTAATGATGCCTTTTAGGAAATTGGTACTTGCAGAACAGTGATTAAAACGAGAAGGATTCTTCTTAAAGATTGTTCGTTAGTGAATAAATCCCTTTTCTTTTGGGGTAATCTTTTTATGGAAGTTTGATTTCTAGATTTCATTTTGGAATCGAACCCTTTGCTCATACTTGTAGTATTAGGAATTAATCTTAATTTTGACCTATAACGGGTAAATAATCTTATGAAAGGTAGAGGAATTTGGCGCTACCAATAGTCGCAATAATTGGACGCCCAAATGTTGGGAAATCTACATTGGTGAATCGCTTATGTCAGAGCAGACAAGCCATTGTTCATGATGAGCCAGGTGTGACAAGAGATCGAACTTATCAAGATGGATTTTGGAGGGATAGAGATTTCAAAGTTGTAGATACTGGAGGCTTGGTTTTTGATGACGATAGTGAGTTCCTTCCAGAAATCAGAGAACAAGCTAATCTTGCGCTTGAAGAAGCTGTCGTTGCATTAGTAATTGTTGATGGCCAGGAGGGTGTTACGACAGCTGATGAATCGATAGCTGAATTTTTAAGGTCTCATTCCTGTAAAACACTCGTTGTGGTGAATAAATGTGAATCTCCCGAACAAGGGTTAGCCATGGCAGCTGAATTTTGGAAACTTGGTCTTGGTGAGCCCTACCCAATTTCGGCCATACATGGAGTAGGTACAGGCGACCTGCTTGATCATGTAGTCAATTTGTTCCCTTCTAAAGATTTAGATGAAGTTAGTGATTCTCCTATTCAATTAGCCATTATTGGAAGACCAAATGTAGGTAAGTCAAGTCTTCTTAATTCTATTTGTGGAGAAACAAGAGCAATTGTTAGTTCTATGAGGGGTACAACGCGAGATACGATTGACACTCGAATTACTCATCAGGGCAAGGAATGGAAATTAGTTGATACGGCGGGAATACGTAGACGTAGAAGTGTTAATTATGGTCCAGAATTTTTTGGGATTAATCGAAGTTTTAAGGCAATAGAAAGAAGTGATGTTTGTGTGTTGGTTATAGATGCTTTGGATGGCGTAACAGAGCAAGATCAGAGGCTTGCAGGTAGAATTGAGCAAGAAGGAAGAGCTTGTTTGATAGCCATTAACAAATGGGATGCTGTAGAAAAAGATAGTCACACAATGTCTGCAATGGAAAAAGATATTCGTGCAAAACTATACTTTCTCGATTGGGCCGAAATGATTTTTACATCTGCGATTACCGGACAAAGAGTAGAAGGCATTTTTGCATTAGCTACTATGGCAGTTGATCAAAATAGGAGAAGGGTAACTACATCAGTTGTTAATGAGGTGCTGACTGAAGCATTAAAGTGGAGAAGCCCTCCTACAACGAGAGGTGGAAGACAAGGGCGTCTTTATTACGGTACTCAAGTAGCTATTAATCCTCCAAGTTTTACTCTGTTTGTGAATGAACCTAAATTATTTGGGGAAACTTATCGAAGGTATATTGAGAGACAAATTAGAGAGGGTCTTGGTTTTGAAGGGACTCCTATAAAATTGTTTTGGAGAGGGAAGCAGCAACGCGAGGTCGAAAAAGATTTAGCACGCCAACAGAAAAGGGAAAAAAACTAGTAATTATTTATGGATTGGCTAAAAAAGATTCCAATTGGTCAATATGTTTCTGGTAAATCTGGCTGGCTTCGTTGGATTGATCCTCGAATCAAGCTCTCTTGGATCCTGTTGTTTTTATTAAGTCCAATTTTAGCTAACTCCATTTGGAGGATTTCAATAGCTTTTGTTCTTTTATTGATTACAATGCTTAGTTCTCTTCCTTCACGTATTTGGTGGCGATCTCTAGTGTTTTTGATAGTATTCTCTTTGGTTATTGGATCCTTGTCGATTGTTTTACCTGCTAGTGAAGCATCATTTGAATTGAACATAAGAGCACCTGATGAAATACCAGGAGCAATTGTTTTGACTCGATCATGGGAGATTTTCAGCTTGGGACCATTGAACTTAGGAGGGATTTCATTAGGACCGTTAATTGTTGATCGTCGCTCTGCAGAATTAGGTATTAAAACTTCGACCTTGATTTTTACTGTTATTCACAGTGTTAATTTGATGTTAATTACGACACCTCCTGAAGATCTTGTATGGGCAATAAGGTGGTTTTTTGCGCCTTTAGCTTTATTGAGATTTCCTTTAGAAAAACTTTCATTTCAACTTCTATTGGCTCTACGATTTTTACCTCTAGTTCAAGAGGAGCTCCAAAACCTCTTTCGTTCAATTGGTGTGAGGGCGATTGATTTTAGAAAATTAGGACTTAAAAGTTCATTGGGTTTGTTTGTCTCTTTAGGGGAAAGACTGTTATCCAATATCTTACTTAGGGCAGAGCAAGGCGCTGATTCTTTAATGTCAAGGCAGGGGCTTTGGCTATCATCACAACAATTACGACCTTGCCTTGTTGTTAATCCTAAATATTTGTGGATTAATATAAGTTCGATTTTTTTGCTTTTGATAGCTATTAGCTTACGTTGTATGTATGGTACGTCTTAATTAAAAAAAAATTAGATTTGAACGCTGAGCGCTATCTAAATCATCCAACTTTTGGAATGCTATACCTAGTGTCACCAGCAAGTAACGCTAGAGATGTATATGCAACTTTATATGCACAGAAAATATTTTTTCTAGTTACTTTGCAACCAAGGGGAGCAACTTTTGAAGTGATTCCATATATGGATGCTCGACATTATTCAGAAATGCATCTTGCTAAAAGTAGAAGAGAAAAATCCTCCGATTTGAGCGTTTGGCAAGAACTATTTAATCAAACTTTTTTATAACTCTATTTGACTTGATTTTGACTGGCTCTAATGAATTTAAGACAATTAAAGAATCTTTACCCCTTGGGGTGAATTTACTTGCAGTAAGCAAGGGACATGATCATGAATCGATTCGTAAACTTTCTAGTTATGGCCAGATTGATTTTGGAGAAAGTCGTTTGCAAGAGGCCATTCCTAAAAAAATTGATCTAAATGATCTAAAGCAACTTCGATGGCATTTCGTTGGGACATTGCAGAAAAATAAAGTTAGAGGAGTTATTAAAGAATTTGAATTTATTCATTCGGTTGATTCCTTACCTTTGCTTGAACGAATTTCCAGAATTTCACAAGAAGAGCAAAAATCCCCGAACATATTTTTACAAGTAAAATTTAAAGATGACCCCAATAAAGGTGGATTTTTAAAACAAGATCTTTTGAGAAGTTGGCACAAGATTATTTCTTTGAACAATATTAATTTGATTGGACTAATGACAATTCCACCAATAGCTCTTGATTCCTATCAAAGAAAAGATTTATTTTGTGAATGTAGGAATTTTGCAAATCATTTGGGATTAAAGGATTGCTCTATGGGGATGAGCAATGATTGGCAAGAAGCTGTTCAAGGTGGTGCTACTTGGATTCGATTGGGATCTCTTTTGTTTGGCAAGCGTCAGGCTTAGATAAATTGTCGAAGATATGAAAAAACTAATAAAAAAGCTTGCCCCTTAAGATAAGGAACGCTATTTAAGTATATGGTTCATACTTCAAGTTGTTGAAGATGTATCGATTGTTGGTTTTTCCAACTTTTTAACAAATCATCCCGAGAGGATTAACTGGTGTCGCTTATTTCCCGTCTTCGTGCTGTCGTCGCTGGCGATGACTTTTTAGATAGTGATTTTGATGAGCTCGATTACGAAACAAGTGATGACTTTGAGAATTTCAAAAGAGGCAACAAAGATGGAAGTGGAGAAATGGCAACCATCTCTCAGGCCAATCCTTTTGATGGAAGGAGTGGTTTTGCTTCCTCAAATGTCATTGGTATGCCTGGGATCTCAACAAATGATTCTGAAGTAAGTTTAATGGAACCCCGAAGTTTTGATGAAATGCCAAGGGTTATCCAAGCTTTGAGGGAGCGTAAAACAGTTATTTTAAATCTCACAATGATGGAGCCTGATCAGGCTCAAAGAGCAGTTGATTTTGTCGCAGGTGGAACGTTTGCTATTGATGGACATCAAGAAAGAGTCGGAGAAAGTATTTTCCTATTTGCACCTTCTTGTGTAACAGTAACTAATTCATTTCAAGAGGAAGCCTCTCCTTCATGCATGAGTAATAAAGGCAATGATTTGATTTCAAAGGAAACCTCTCCTGCTCCAGAGCCTGCTTGGGGGGAAACAGTAGCTACTGCTCTTTGAACTATTAAATAGATTGGAAATTTCTATTGGGATAATTGGCCTTGGCAGTATGGCAAAGGCCATTGTTTCACCTCTTCTGCAGAGAGGCGAATACCATCCTCAACATGTTTTAGGAATTGTTGGCAGGAGATCAAGTATTGCATCTGCATTGAAAGATCTTCCAAAGGAAGTAAAAGTCGTATCTAGTGAAGATTCTTTGTCTAGAGAAGTATGGAAGGCTCCTTTGAAAATATTGGCTGTAAAACCTCAACAGTTGAGCAAAATCAAAGAATCCGTCTCATCATTCCAGGCGAATGACCAGTTTCCTAAACCTTTATTAATTTCAGTTTTAGCTGGAATAACATTGAAAAGTCTTAAGCAATTTTTCCCTGGACATACATGTGTGAGAGCAGTGCCGAATACCCCTTCTTTAGTTGGCCAGGGGCTTACTGGTTTAGCTTGGCCAGATGATATGACTTTGGAGCAAAAGAAAGTTGTTAGAAAGATTTTTGAACCTATTAGTGAGATTTTCGAATTAGAGGAGCAAAAGCTTGATTCCTTTTTGGCTTTGACCTCTTCAGGGCCTGCATATATAGCTTTAGTGGTTGAAGCAATGGCTGACGGGGCTGTAGCCGCTGGGTTGCCAAGACACTTATCCAATCAGTTGGCTCACAAAACCCTTTCAGGCACTGCATCGTTATTAAGAGAAAAGAATTTGCATCCTGCTGAACTTAAAGATATGGTTGCCTCTCCTGCAGGTACTACAATCAGCGCTCTTCGACACCTTGAACTTGCGGGCTTGAGATCCGCCTTAATTGAAGCAATTGTTTTGGCAGCTCAGAAGAGTCGTCAATTGGCTGGAGAGGTTTTGACCTAGATGAGCTAAGCACATTTGCATATAGAGTTTCAAGTGAGTCAATATTCTGTTGAAGTGTATATTTTTCTTCTACTCTTAAACGTGCACGTCTACCTAATTCGTGGGTAAGCACTGGTTGATCGCGCAAAACGGGTAAAAGGGTTCTTAATTGAGACGTAACCCCCTCAGTATTAAGAATGATTCCTGCGCCATTTTTTAACACTTCACCATCTGCTCCAGCATCTGTGGCTACGCATGCTGTTCCAGTCGCCATCGCTTCGAGTAGGGCGATAGACAATCCCTCTACAAGACTTGGAAGTAAAAAAACCTCAGCGATTTGAAGAAGAGCAACTCTTTTATTTTGATCGGCTTCATATCCCCACCAAATCACATTATCTTCTTTATTGAAGATTGAATGATTTTCGAGTGTTGGCCTTAGTGGCCCATCTCCTACGATTACTAGTCGACATCCTTTTGGCTGGACAAATCTCCATGCACGTAGTAACGCTTCAACATTTTTTTCAGAGGCTATTCTGCCCATATAGATAAATATTCTCTCAGATCCGAGCTTTTCCCTTATTTTAAGTTGAAGCTCGTCTTGAGAATTACTTGGTTGAGGGAGGTTCCATTTCTTTATGTCAATTCCATTAGGGATGACTTCGAGTCGGCTATCTTTAACTCCTAGTTTTGCGAGAACTTCTGCTTGTAAATCTGAAAAAACAATTACTTTGTCATATTTAGCTAATGATGGTGCATAAAGTTGGTAGGTGAGTTGCTGAGTATTGGCTGTAAGATTTCTGAGTTTTGAATCAAACGCTGGGTGAAAAGTTGCAATCAAGGGTAAATTAAGTTGATGACAAAGCTCAGGTAGTCGGAAATCCAATGGAGAAAGAGTCAGACTTGCATGTACTAAATCAGGTTTAAGTCTTGAGAGAGATTCTCTAAGCTCTCTTTGAGCATTTAAAGAAGGGATTGTGTAAACCTGAGATTTAATTAAATAAGGAAGACTTACATCAGGATCATTCGCTAGTAGAGACGTTTTATTATTCCCATCTCTCATTGGGTTATCAAAGTGAATAAAACTTGTTTGATATCCTCTTTCTCTAAGCTCTTCAGTCGTGCTAAGCCCATAACAGACGTTCCCGCAAAAAGGTGTTTTTTTGCCTAGCCAGGCGATATGGGTCAAACTCTAAAAAAATCGGTATTTCAAACTAGCAGGTACCCTATATTCTTTTCATCCTATTGTTAATAGTTAAATAATTTATAAATAAGATTTTCTAATGAAAATTAGAATACAAGTTACTACTTTGTATTTAGATCATTACTAATTATTACTTCTCTCATCATTTGAAGAGATGTAATTTTTTTTTGTAAATGGATTTCAATCCAGATTTCAACAATTCTCAGCAGTTTTAACCAGACATTTTTAGGGCCTAATAATTTCCCATTACTGTGAAAAGGTACTTTTTCGAGTAATAGTCTCTGAAGTAAAGCAAGTTCAGATGGATTCAACTCTACTCTTGCATTAGGAATTGTTCCTATAGCAAAACCTTCTTCAGGGATAAAACTGCACTTCCAGCTCCAATCTCCAATAGGGGGTATAAGCCTGGAACCAGTATGACAACAGTTTTGAAGTGGTAAGCAATATCCTCCTAGAGCTAATAAATGAACACATGATTGAACACTTATTGCTAAAGCGTTTAATGGATGAAATTCTGTTTTATGTAAGTCATTTAGTCTATTTAAATGGACTAAAACCAATTTAAGTAAATCTTTTTGAGGATCTTCATTGCCAACCATAATCATAATTAGCTCTGAAATTGCTTGTGCTGCTGAAAGTGTTTCGATGTTTTTTCCTAGATTCCCATAACTCTTAAGAATCTTTATTTGTGTAACTCGCCTAAGATTTTTTTTTCCAACTATATGTAAGTCTAAAAAATTAAAAGGTGATGTTGCTCCAAGCCTGCTTTTTGGTTTTCTTGCTCCTGGTATAGCAAAACGAGATATTCCATTCTCTTCGCTAAGTATGGTTAATAGTCTGTCATTCTCTCCTAGAGGTCCAACTTTTAAAGATAATCCTTTCATTCTTTGATTTAAACTCATTATTCCTTTTTCTTTTGTTCTTGGGTAATTTCAAAACCAAAACTTGTCCCAATATATGTTGACCCTGCTTCAATAATTTCTATTGCTTGATTAAAAGTTTTAATACCTCCAACAGTTTTAATTGAGCAGCGATTTTTAACAATTTTAGAGACATGATTAGTTTGATCCTTTGAGGCAGATTGCCCAAAACCATTGCCTATTTGAATTCCAATTGCACCTGCATCAATTAAGGCATCAATTGCGACGGAAAGTTTTGAAAAGTTTAAGAGTGTATTTGCATCAATTATTACTCTTACTGGAATACCAAGTTCACTTATTTGATTTATTTCCTCAGCAAAGAGTTCTATATTTCCTTCTTTTAATGCAAAATAATTTGGAACAAGATCTAACTCTTCTGCTCCTTTCTCTATTGCATACTCGGCTTCCTTTCGTTTGTTAGAAGTTGGAATAAAACCAAAAGGGAAGGCGATTACTGAGATTAATTTTGTAGTGCTGTTGCTGCCTAATCTTTCACGTGCCATTTCTAGGTTGGAAAGACTAGTGCATAAACCTGCGAAGCCATTTTGCTTGGATGCATCACAAACCTGGAGAATCATTTCTTTATTAAAATGAGGGTTTAGGACTGCTTGATAAATCACATTAGAAATATTGGCATGTGCTTCTTCCAGGCGGCTTTTACTCATTTGACTAGTAACTATATTTTTTCTTGGATTACGCCATATCCTCCGTGATTTCTCTTGTAGATGACTCGTAAAGCTGACCCTTCTTCCTCTCTAAATAAATAGAAGTCATGATCAATCAGGTCTAATTGGACTCTTGCTTGCTCAATTGTCATTACATCCATCTCAAAATATTTGCGTCTTACCCCTGGGCTAGGTAGACGTGGTTCTTTACCTTCAATGAGTGAATGTTCTGCTGAGGAAGAATAATTCTGTGTTTCTTCGTTTTGGACTGATTTCGTGGACTGATTATTATGTACATTATGACTGTTATGTCGCTCTTTGTATTTACGTAATTGTCGTGCAAGTTTATTTGCTACTAAGTCAATGCTTGCATAAAGATTTTCACTTCTTTCTTGGGCTCTTATCACTGTTCCATTTGCAAAAACAGTCACCTCAGCTGTCTGTTGAGGCACGCGAGGATTTCGAGCGACTGAGAGGTGGACATCAGCCTCTTGCACCATTTCTTGGAAATTGTGAGTTGCCTTATCAATTTTTGTTTTGGTGTAATCACGAAGTGATGGAGTTAATTCAAGATTGCGTCCATGAATAAGAAGCTTCATTCTGTTTCGCCTGAATCAGGGCCTAATAGCAACTTAGATCTAACCCCTCAACTTGCACAATCTTCTTCCGCTTTTCTTTTTGAACCTAAAAAAATTGTGCCATTTGAGACTGCGTTAGGTTGGCAAAAGAATTTTCAGAAAAGCCTTATTGAGGAACCGTTCTCACCACAAGCAGTATGGTTCCTTGAACATTTTTCTTGTTTCACAATAGGTAGAGGTAGCGACAAAAAAAATTTATTATTTGAAGAAAATAATTCTCCTTTGCCAGTTTTTAGTATTGAGAGAGGAGGGGAAGTTACGCATCACATGCCTGGGCAGATCGTTGGATATCTGGTTCTAAATTTAAGTCTTCACAAAAAAGACTTATCTTGGTATTTGAGAGAATTGGAGCAAGTGCTGATTGATGTTCTTGACTTGTTGGGAGTAGAGGGGAAGAGGGTAGATGGCTTAACAGGAGTTTGGTGTGAAGATAAAAAAGTTGGTTCAATAGGAATTGGTTGCAAGAGATGGGTTACTCAGCATGGATTTTCGCTAAATGTAGATTGTGATCTAATTGGTTTTGAAAAAATAATTCCTTGTGGACTAGATAAAGTGAAAGTAGGGAAATTGACTGATTGGATACCTGGCATCAAAGTCTGTGACGTTACGCCTCTTTTAAGGGAATCTGTTAAAAGACGTTTTAAATTGAACTGGGAAAAAATAAATCAACCTTTTTAAATATCACTAAAAAAATATCAAATTATTTTTTGACTATGACAAAAACTAACTCACAAAAAAATATATTTTCTTCTGAGGATGCTTTGGCTTTTTGGATCCCTAATAGGAAAGAGGAACAAGCAATTAAGAGAAGATCTTATCTTGATAAGATTACTCAAGTTGAAGAGATTTGGGAATTATTAAAAGTTCAGTTCGGTGATGTATTGGCGGTTGACTCTCCACATACTTTCCACCCAGAAAGCTTTACATATGAAGAACTTGCAGAAAATATTTCTATGGCAGCATCTGCTTTTTCTCAAGTCGGAGTAGAACCTGATGAGGTGGTCGCTCTTTTTGCCGAAAATAGTCCTAGATGGCTCATCGCCGATCAAGGTCTTATGCGAATAGGTGCAACAGACTCTGTTAGAGGTGCGACTGCTCCACCAAGTGAACTTAGATATATTCTTGAAGACTCAAATGCGGTTGGATTGATTGTTCAAAACTCCGATGTATGGGAAAGACTTTCGCTTAATGATGATCAAATAAATAATTTGAAATTTGTTCTTCAACTTGAGGGTAAAGCTTGTGAAGGTGTTTTTGAATGGGAGACTTTTTTGAAGAAAGGATTGAATATAGAACATGTAAGTAAACAGAAGAAAATAATTAATAGGCAACCAAAAAGAATAGCGACCATTTTATATACTTCTGGAACGACTGGTAAACCTAAAGGAGTTCCACTAACACATTCTAATTTATTACATCAAATTAGGTCTCTAGCTTGCGTAGCGAATCCTTCTCCAGGCGCGCCTGTATTAAGTGTCTTACCAATTTGGCATTCATATGAACGTAGTGCAGAATATTATTTTTTTTCTTGTGGTTGTACTCAAACATATACATCAATTAGGCATCTTAAGGAAGACTTGCCAAGGGTTAAGCCAATAGTAATGGCAACTGTTCCAAGGCTTTGGGAGTCAATAAAGTTAGGGTTTGAGGATGCTGTTGATAAAATGCCGAGACTGAGAAAGACCTTGATAAAAAGTGCAATTTCTAATAGTAAGGCATATAAATTGGCACGAAGAAAACTTTATTTTTTAACTATTGAGAGTGTTTCTAGTTTTGAACAAATTATCTCTTGTATAGAGATTCTTTTACGGTACCCCATTCATAGAATTTCCTCTATTTATTTATGGCCAAAAATCCTTACAAAGATTTGTGGAGGAAAATTGAGATTCCCAATTAGTGGTGGAGGTGCAATTGCTCCGCATATTGATTCTTTCTTTGAAGCTTTAGGTGTTGAATTATTAGTTGGTTATGGCTTAACAGAAACTAGTCCAGTCCTCACATGTAGAAGGCCTTGGAGAAATATACGTGGGGGTGCAGGTCAACCATTGCCGGAGACTGAGATAAAAATAGTAGATCCTGAAACATTCCAAATAAAAAAACTGCGTCAAAAAGGTTTGGTTCTTGCGCGTGGTCCTCAAATAATGTCTGGTTATTTAGGGAAACGATCTGAATCGAAGAAGGTTTTAGATCCTACCGGCTGGTTTAATACTGGAGATTTAGGGATGTTGCTTTCTGATGGATCCTTAATCCTGACAGGAAGAGCGAAAGATACGATTGTGCTAAGTAGTGGAGAAAATATTGAGCCTGGACCTTTGGAGGAATGTTTGATTGCTAGTCCAATGATTGAGCAGGCTTTGCTATTGGGTCAAGATCAAAAATATCTTGCTGCTTTGATTGTTCCAAGAATTGATCACGTAAAAGAATGGCTGGCAGAAAGGGGTGTGAATTCAAAAGTTGTTCTTGGAATATCTCCTGAAAATTATGAATTAAGACAATCTCTAAAATTGGAAATGAATAAAGCACTGGCAAACCGTCTCGGATCTAGAAGAGAAGAGAGATTATTTTCAATTGCCTTGGTAGAGCCATTTACAATAGAAAATGGCTTGTTAACGCAAACTCTTAAGCAAAAACGTGAAAAAATTTTCCAACGTGATTTGAAACTTATAAATGAAATATATGGATTGTAATTTGTTTGTTTGGCCAATTAAATTGACCAATACTATCTTTGACTGAGACTCTATTGGACGAATCATGATTTGTTGATCAGTTGGACTCAATTTCTATAAAACGTTCAATAACTGTCAGAGCAGTTGTAACACCTTCATGGAAAGAGGAGGCTGAGCGTGAATTAAGTAATGCAATATCAGCAATAGATCAGCAACTTGGTGAATTAGAAAAAGAAGGACAACAAATTGTTGATGGTGTTAGACGTCAGAGCTCTAATCCTCTTGACCCAAGAGTTCAAGAGCAAGTTGCTCAAGTTCAGAACCAAGTTGCTTCGAAGAGATCAGAATTTGAAGAACAAAAAAGAAATCTTCTGTCACAGCAATCTCAAGTTCGTGAGTTGGAGATGGAACAAATCGTCGAGCAAGGACAAATTGACAGCTTTTGTGATTTAAAAGTTGGTGATAATTTAGTCAGTAAAATGGGTGTGAGTATTTTGGTCAGAGATGGCGTAGTAGAGGCAATTGATCAAGTTTGAAATCTGTTTGAACTACAATTTTGCCAATAAAGAATTTTTGATATTAAGAAGAAATCCACATAAAAAAAACTATCGTTGTAAGGACACTCATGTAGAACTAACATTGGTATGTATTGATACTTGCAAAGCTTCTATATAGAAAATTTTGAAGCCTTGCCACAAACTCTCCATAAAAGAAATAGGAACAAATTATGGCCACTCATGACATCTTTATGCCTGCTTTAAGTTCAACTATGACTGAGGGCAAAATAGTTGAGTGGCTAAAAAAACCTGGAGATAAAGTTGAAAGAGGTGAGTCAGTTTTAGTTGTTGAGTCAGATAAAGCTGATATGGATGTTGAGTCTTTCCAAGATGGCTTTCTTGCTTCGATTGTGATGCCTGCAGGCAGTTCTGCACCTGTTGGAGAGACAATTGGATTGATCGTTGAGACAGCAGATGAGATCGCTGCGGCTCAAGCAAATGCACCTTCTCCTTCCCCTCAATCAGGTAGTCAAGCAAAAGAGAGTTCATCGCCTCAAATTCAAGAAAAACAAGCCTCTGTTGACTCTCCTAAAGCAACAGTAGTTACAAAAGTATCTCCTGGCCCTCTTGTTTCAGAATCCTCTGTAAATCAGGGTCAGTTTTTAAATGATGGTCGAATAGTCGCTTCCCCAAGAGCTAAAAAACTTGCTTCTCAAATGGGAGTGGATTTGGCAACTGTTAGGGGCTCAGGACCTCATGGAAGAATACAAGCTGAGGATGTTCAAAGTGCAAAAGGGCAACCCATAAGCGTTCCTTGGATTGCAGAAAGTGATGCTCCAGCGAAAATAGTTTCTGACGTGCCTCGTGTAGAAAAAAAATCTGTTGACTCTGGTAAGCCACCTGCTGCAGGGAAAAGTTTTGGATCTAGAGGGGAAACAATTGCATTCAATACTCTTCAACAAGCTGTAAATCGGAACATGGAGGAAAGTTTAAATACACCTTGTTTCCGAGTCGGATATTCAATTCTTACTGATGAATTGGATGATCTTTATAAACAAGTTAAACCTAATGGAGTAACTATGACTGCTTTACTTGCTAAAGCAGTTGGCTTAACCCTGGCTAGACACCCCCAGGTGAATGCAGCTTTTAGTTCTGAGGGGATTGCTTATCCTTCACAAATAAATGTAGCCGTTGCAGTCGCGATGGAGGACGGAGGGTTGATAACTCCAGTGCTGCAAAATGCTGATAAGACGAGCCTTGCTGATTTATCCCTACAATGGGCCGATCTAGTTAAGCGTGCGAGGAATAAGCAATTAGAACCGCAAGAATATAGCAGTGGAACGTTTACACTCTCGAATCTAGGTATGTTTGGTGTGGATCGTTTTGATGCAATTCTGCCCCCAGGGACTGGAGCAATTTTAGCGGTAGGAGCTTCATTGTCTAAAGTTATTGCTTCTGAAGATGGTTCGATTTCAATCAAAAAACAGATGCAAGTAAATCTTACCGCTGATCACAGAGTGATCTATGGGGCTGATGGAGCACTATTCCTGAAGGATTTGGCATACTTAATTGAAAAGAACCCTTATAGCCTCTCGTCTTGAGATTTAATTAGTTGAGCCACAAGTGATTTTTTCTTGCTTTAATCTGATTTGATGTGTTAGATCAAAAAGATAATCTTTTAAGCTCATATAACTATCATTTGCCAAATGACTTAATTGCTCAATCACCTATCAAGAGTAGGCATGATGCCAAATTGATGATTGTTAAAGATGGCCTCGATGATTCATTAAACCTTGTGCATGCAAAGGTATGGGACATAAAGGATATCTTGAAGCCAGGTGATCTTTTAGTTGTTAATAATACGCGAGTTGTTAAAGCAAGATTGAAAATTCGATTGTCAGGAGGAGGGGCAGGTGAATTATTGCTAATGGAACCGAGGGGTGATGGCCGATGGCTTTGTCTTGGTCGTCCTGCTAAGCGTATGAGAGAAGGTGATCAATTGCAGTTGGATAGGTCAACAGATAATTCTTTAATCTTGAAAGTTATTGATAAGGATGAGAGAACAGGCGGAAGAATTATTCAATTTTCAAATGAGTTTACTAGTTGGACGGAAATGGAAAATTTACTTGATTTATTTGGAGAAGTTCCATTGCCTCCTTATATAGATAAGGACAAATCTAGTGGTCATGAGGAAAGTTATCAGACTAGATTTGCTTCGAAACCAGGAGCCATAGCTGCTCCCACAGCGGGCTTACATTTAAGTGATGAACTTATAGAAAATTTAAAAGGGAGAGGTATTAAAATTGCTCAAATTACTTTGCATGTCGGCTTAGGAACTTTTAGACCATTAGAGAAAGAAGATCTATCACAGTTGCATTTACATAGTGAGTGGATAGAGGTTACTGAAGAGACCATCAAAGCGATAACTAATTGTAAGGAGGATGGGGGAAAAGTCTTTGCTGTTGGCACTACAAGCGTGAGAGCTCTTGAGGCTGCTTACCTTTCAGGAAGTGGAACTTTGAAGCCGTATGAAGGTAAAGTGGATTTGGTAATTAAACCAGGATTTAAATTTTCCGTCATTGATGGATTGCTCACTAATTTCCACCTACCTAAAAGTTCTCTATTACTTTTAGTTAGCGCTCTAATTGGTCGAAAACGCATGTTGAAACTTTATAAGCATGCTATTCATAACAAATATCGATTTTTCTCTTATGGAGACGCGATGTTGATAACACCGGAGTCAGTTATATAAACTCAAAAATCAAGCTAATGATGGTTCTTTGATAACGCCTGTAGGAACATTCTCAAACATTACGGATGAGATATATCTTTCGGCAAGGTCAGGTAGAACCACAACGATTGTCTTTCCTGAGAACTCTTCTTTTTCGGCCAGTCTTACAGCCACAGCGGCAGCAGCACCACATGATATCCCAACTAGTAGACCTTCTTCTTGTGCTAAACGTAATGCCATGGCAATAGACTCATCATTAGAGACTTGCTCAACTTGATCGACTACGGATAAGTCAAGATTCTTAGGAATAAAACCAGCCCCAATGCCTTGAATTTTGTGAGGTCCTGGTTTTACTTCTTCTCCATTGAGAGTTTGTGTTATTACTGGGCTATGAGTGGGCTCTACGGCAACAGATAATAATGAATGATTTTTTTCTTGCTTTATGAAACGAGAAACACCTGTTATTGTGCCACCGGTCCCGACGCCAGAGACTAAAACATCAATTTGGCCATCGGTATCATCCCAAATCTCAGGACCTGTTGTTTTGAAATGTATTTCTGGATTAGCTGGATTATCAAATTGTCCTGGCATAAAGTATTTTTGAGGGTCGCTATCTGCTATTTCCTTCGCTTTCGCTATGGCGCCAGGCATTCCTTTTGCTGCTTCAGTAAGTATTAATTCAGCACCAAGAACAGCCATCATTCTTCGACGTTCAATTGACATGGACTCAGGCATTGTGAGGATTAACTTGTAACCTCGAGCAGCAGCTGTATAAGCAAGGGCTATTCCAGTATTTCCAGATGTTGGTTCAATAATGACTTTATCTTTATTAAGTAAACCTTTTTTCTCGGCATCCCAGATCATATTCGCTCCAATTCTACATTTGACGCTGTAGGCAGGGTTGCGGCCTTCTATCTTTGCAAGTACTGTTGCTTTTGCGTTTTTTGTAATCGAATTAAGCTTTACTAATGGTGTATGACCAATAGCAAAACTATTGTCTTCATAGATTCTGGACATTTTTTTAATGACTTAATTAACTAATACTCTAAATCTATATAAGAATCTCGGTAATTGGTCATTTAGATAATCTTTATTAGTGATTTTTTTATATTGCTGAATTAAATCTTGACCATAATTCATCTTCATTTTCTAGCCCCACTGATACTCTTAATAAGTGTTCTGAGACGCCACAACTGTCAGCCCATTTCAATTC
The DNA here is from genome assembly GCA_003215895.1 of Prochlorococcus sp. AG-409-D14. GTDB lineage: Bacteria > Cyanobacteriota > Cyanobacteriia > PCC-6307 > Cyanobiaceae > Prochlorococcus_B. The sequence continues at coordinate 74,763 of QCJR01000004.1, read as the reverse complement.
TTTAAAGTGAGCTAACTGAACATATGGACAAACCAATGTAAAATTTGTACCTAAACTTGGTCCTTTGTTTACTCTTAATGAATCATAAACCCTTTTTGATTCTTCAATCCCCCCTTTAAGTTCAAAAGATAATAGACATCCATAACCACCTCCTTCCTTTAATAGTGAATTAAAATTTTTACAATGTTGAGGATGTAAAACCTTTGAAACTTCTTTTTTTGTTTCTAATTTTTCTTTCAGCTTTAAGCAAGATTTATTTAACCTTTTTAAGCGATCCTTTACGTCTCTACTAGTTAACTCCAGCTCAATAGCATCTGAATCAGATAGTGTAGATAATGCAACTTTAGGAATTATCTCAGTTAATTCTTTTTTCCATTTAGAGTATGGGCTAATGACAGAGCTGCCAGCAAGAATATCTCCTCTCCCAGCAAAACTTTTTGTAAGAGAACTAAAAATCACATCTGCGTAAGGAGTCAAGTGAACGTTTATAGATGAACCGATTGTATCGTCAACAATGACAGGGATATTTTTATCTTTGGCTAATTTTGAAACAGATATGAGGTCAACACATTTTAATAAAGGGTTGCTTGGTATTTCTATGATTAACGCAGCTGGATTCTTTTTATCGATCTCTTCTTTTATATGACTTAATTCTCTTTGTACAATGAGATCACTCCCATGGAAAATAATCTGAGGTAGTTTGAGTACATCAACATATGGGAAGCCTATTTGAAGCGTCGAAGACGTTCCTTTAATACAATATATCCCTGAAAGAATAGTCGTTAAGGCAGCCATGCCTGAGCGGTGTAGTCGTATGAGACTACTATGACAATCGTATATATTTGCTAAACGATTAAGAAGTTCATCTCGAGCACAATGACCATCCGAGGTCGAGGGGCTTTTCTCTCTCCCTAGGGCAATTGCCGCTTCACGTGACGACAATCCAAGACCGGTGTGTTGCCAGAAGGCTTTTGCTGAAGGGGAACTCCTTTGGTCAACAATTAGACAGGAAATACCAAGAAAATCTTTTATTTTAGATGAACAGTCCGAATGTTTTCGATGACAATATTGTTGTGCACTCAATGCAGAAGCTCTATTGGGATAAGGCCAACTGCTTTGGTGTGATTCACCATGAAATGCAAGTGATTTTCGAGCTATCTCAGCAACAAAAGGATGAAACCCAAATCTAGGGTAAATTGTTTTTAATGAATTTATACAGGATGGAGCCTTCTCTTCGTAGTCGATTACATCTTTCCATCTAGGCAAGGCAACAGATACGGCATGTGGCCGACTTGGAAGAGGCTCTCCTAAGTCTTTAGCACTCCAGCAAGGATCATTTAGTAAATTTCTTTCAGTCAAGAGATGTTTCCCAATGCTTGATTTAAATCAGCAATTAAGTCCCCAATATCTTCACATCCAACGGAAAATCGAATAAGTGAATCAGTAATTCCAATCTTTAATTTTGTTTCTTTGGAAACTGAAGCATGTGTCATTGTTGCTGGGTGGCAGACAAGGCTTTCAATGCCTCCGAGACTTTCTGCCATTTTGAAGTAATGAAGACTTTTGCAAAATGAATAAGTTTGGGCCTGAGAGGCGTTAACTGTGGCAGTAACAATTGCTCCTCCCATAGCCATTTGCCTTTGAGCTAACTTGCATTGTGGATGATCACTCCTGAAAGGATATCGAACTGATTTTATTGCTGGATTGGCGGCTAACTGATTAGCTATAATAGATGCGTTATTTATTTGTCTTTCTAAACGAAGTGGGAGAGTCTTTATCCCTCTAGTAATAAGCCAGCAGTCAAAAGGAGAAGGATTTAAGCCAAGAGCTTTTTGGGCGAAGTTTAGCTTATCTCTCCATAGGGTACTCTCGGTACATACCGCACCTCCAAGTGCGTCTGAGTGACCATTGATATACTTGGTCGTGCTAGTTAAAGATAAGGTCGCCCCAAGTTTAAGAGGTCTTTGTAATAGAGGTGTTGCAAAAGTATTGTCTACAACAACAGGAATTTGCATTTTATTCGAGAAATGAGAAATCCCTTCAATATCAATAATTTTAAGAAGTGGGTTAGTCGGACTTTCGATCCAAATCATCGCAGGTTTGTGATTTGAAATGACTTCTTGAAAATTGGGCTTAGTGAAATCTATCCATTGAGTCTTTAATCCAAAACGATTGAAAACCTGTTCAAACAATCTGACTGTGCACCCATAAAGGTTCTCCTCACAAAGGATTAAGTCTCCAGCCTTAAGAGAGGAGACTATCGCTGTAATTGCAGCGACTCCTGAACTGAATACACTTGCGAATTGACATTCTTCCAGATCAGATAACACTGATTCAAGAATTCGAAAATTTGGATTTCCTGAACGAGTGTAGTCAAAGCCGCCGTCATTACCATGAACGAACGTTGAGGTTGGAAAGATTGGAGGCATTATTGATCCAGTCTCTTCGGAAAAATTTTCTTTGTGATGAATGACTCTTGTGTTTACTCCAGCGCTGAATTCCTTTTCTCTTTTAACTGATCCCATATCCTTTAGGTTGTTTTTCTATAGGCTATAGAAAAACATGAAAAAGCCCTTAAAAAAAGGGCTCCATAATTAAATTTAATGAGAAAGAAGCTATTTTTAGCCCTATACCTTTCTTGAGTAGTACTCAACAACTAACAATTCATTAATTTCAATAGCAACCCATTCCCTATCTGTCTTCGCAGATATCTTTGCCGAGAGTTTGGTTTTATCAAGCTCAAGGTGAGGAGGAACATTCGCAAGACCTGGGAATTCTAAGTTGGCTTGAGCCAATTGCTTACTAGCTTTGTTATCTCTAATAGCAATGACATCTCCAGCCTTGCATTGGTAGCTTGCAATGTCAGTGATCCTGCCATTAACAGTTACATGCCCATGGTTTACTAGCTGTCTTGCACCTGGGATGGTAGGTCCAAATCCAAGTCTAAAACAAACATTATCAAGCCTATTTTCTAGAAGCTTTAAGAGATTTGTTCCTGTGGAACCCTCCTGAGCACGAGCTTTTTTTACATAGCGAACTAGCTGGCGTTCAGAAATACCATAGTTGAATCGAAGTTTTTGCTTTTCTTCGAGTCGGATCGCGTATTCAGAGCGCTTGCGACGGGCTTGGCCGTGCTGACCTGGGGGATGAGACCTTTTTGCGGCCTTCCGGGTGAGACCAGGTAGGTCTCCCAAGCGTCGCGTGATCCTCAAACGAGGTCCGCGGTATCTAGACATGGGGGTTTGAGTTGGAAAATGTTTAGTGGTAAGAGTATTCTGGACATAAATCCATTGGCCCCTTATCCACAGGTTTTTTATTCTATCTAAAGATGCTTACAAAGATCAATAAATCGATAGCACTTGTTTTGGTTGGTTTGATTTCTTTCTATCAGAAGTGGATTTCACCATTGTTTGGACCGAGTTGCCGATTTATCCCTAGTTGCAGTGCTTATGGGATAGAAGCCGTTAATAAGCATGGACCTTGGAGAGGTGGGTGGCTGACTGTGAAAAGGTTAAGCAAATGTCATCCTTTTACTCCTTGTGGGTGTGACCCCGTTCCCGAAAAATGAATTCAGAGGTATTGATTTTATATTCACGTAAAGGCTGCTGCTTGTGTCAAGCACTTGAAGGAAAATTGTCTCAGATATGTTTGAAAAAATTAAAACCTTCTATTGTACTTTCTATTGTCGACATAGATAGCAAAAAAGTTTCTTTAGATATTCAAATGAAGTATACAAACGAAGTTCCTGTAATAGTTCTTGACTCAAATCTCTTGTTAAAGAAGATTGAATTACCTAGGGTTCCTCCACGTATAAAGGAAGATATGCTTTTTTATTGGATACAAAAGAATTTGAATATTTTGTACAAAATATCTTAATTAAATAATCAGTCCTTTTTTTATTTAATTGCTTTCTGATCTCAATGAGAAAAATATAATTTAATTTTTTTAATTTCTAAAATTTTTTTAATTACTGAATCGTAAGTAGAGTAATTTTGTGGTGAAAAATATTCAGGTCTTTTTATACTTGAAATGATCCTTCATTGATTTTTTATCATCAGAGGTTTGTTTTGTCGCGTTATCTACACAGTTTATTGAAAGCAATTAACGTTGTAGTTCCTCCAGGGTTAGTAAATCCAGAGATCAAAAATCTTTCATGTGATTCCAGAGAAATCGAAAAAGGGGATTTGTTCATAGGTTTAGATGGTGAAAAAGTTGATGGAGGCACCTATTGGGCAAAAGCTATTGATAAAGGTGCTTGTGCGGCCATGATTAGTAAAAATGCCTCTCTTTTAAAGCCACCAACTAAGGAAGACCCCGTGATTATTATCCCGGATCCCGTATCATTATTTTTGGGCAAATTGGCTGCAGATTTTTGGGGAAAACCATCTAGTGAGATTTGTTTGATAGGTGTCACAGGAACCAATGGTAAAACGACTATATCTTTTTTAATTGAATTTTTGACTTCTTCGCTTGGATATCCATCCGCCTTGTTTGGAACATTAATCAATCGATGGCCTAACCATGAGGAAGCTTCAAGATATACGACTACTTTTGCTGTCCCTTTACAGGAACAACTTAGTAAAGCTGTTCACGCAGGAGTTGAATATGCAGCAATGGAAGTAAGTTCACATGCTTTATCTCAGAATAGAGTTGCTGGTTGTGATTTTAGTGGAGCAATATTTACAAACCTTTCAAGAGACCATTTAGATTATCACGATTCAATGGAATCTTATTTTGAGGCTAAAGCTAGTTTGTTCCGATCTCATTTAATAGAAGATGATCGTCCTAGATCAGTAGTCAATATAGATGATAAATGGGGTAGATTATTAGCAAAAGAGTTAAACCAAAAATGTTGGACATGTTCATTAAAAGATAACTCTCAAACTAGAGAGAAACCAGATTTATATATTAGTAATCTTCGAATTATGCAAGATGGGTATAAGGGGAAATTGCATACTCCCTTTGGGTCAGAAAACTTTTTTTCACCACTAATAGGTGACTTTAATTTGATGAATATCTTGCAAGCAGTAGGTATTCTAGCCCAAAGAGGATTTCCTTTAAAAGATCTTTTGGCCGCGTTAAATAAGTTTCCTGGAGTGCCAGGGAGAATGCAAATGATAAATATGGATGGATTTAAAGTTAAAGATGGCTATCCACTAGTAATAGTAGATTATGCGCATACACCGGATGGTTTGCAAAATGCTTTAATCGCATCGAGATCATTGACGAAAAAAAAATTAATTTGTGTCTTTGGGTGTGGTGGTAATAGAGATAAAGGAAAAAGATCTAAGATGGGAGAAGTCGCTGCTAAATTAGCAGACTATGTAGTTGTGACATCTGATAATCCTCGGCAAGAAGATCCAAGCGAAATTATTAAAGATATTGAAAAAGGTATAACTTCTCATTCTGAAATTGCTTTTGAGCAAGAGAGATCAACAGCAATACAATTGGCCATAGAAAAAGCCAAGAAAAATGATGTTGTTTTAATCGCAGGCAAAGGTCATGAGGATTATCAAATTCTAAAAGATCAGACAATTCATTTTGACGATCGTGAACAAGCGAGAAAAGCACTATCAATAAAAAAGACTTTTAAATAGACTCTTTAGTCAAATGAAATTTTTTAGACCAATCACAAGATTATCGACTTCGTTTAAATCTGTAGTGATATGCACGCAAGCTCGAAGCCATTTGGGATCTTCGAGAACTCTTATCCATATATTCTCTTGACCAAGATGCTTGACAACGTCCTCAGGAGAATTGTTTCCATTAATAGTAAAACTTATAATCCCTGAAGGTGGAGGACTATTTAAAACAAGTTCAATATTTTTGATTTGGTTTAGTTCCTCCCACAGGACTTCGCTGAGAGATTTAATCTTATTTAATCGCTCAGTTTCACTACCTTCATTTTTTAGCATGTTTAGAGAGGTCCTGAGACCAGCTAAAAGTGGGATACAAGAAGTCGCTATCTCAAAACGTCTTCCATCAGAATGAAAAGGAGTTTTATTGTTGATATAGATTCCTTCTTCAGCTTTTAAGCTTTTCCAACCAATTAATGTTGGGCTTGATTCTTCTAAAACTCTTGTTGAAAGAGCAACAGCTCCGAGTCCCTCAGGCCCGTAAGCCCATTTATGTCCTGTAAACGCATAGATGTCAGCATTCTCACAAGCATCTTTGATTGGGATATGACAAAAACTTTGAGCAGCATCAACTAATAAATAAGGTTTGCTTGAATGCTCTTTAAGCATTTTGGAGATCAGTTCGATTGGCATGATTTGTCCTGTATTCCAAAGGAGATGTGAGAGGACGACGAGCTTTGTATTTTTTTGTATGTGTTCATCTATCAATTTAAGTACTGTTTTATACGTCTCACTTTTCTTGTCGTTACCATTGCATATTTTTGATACGGGTAGTATTGCGATTGTTAGATTCTTTTTCCGAGCTAGTTCTTTGCAGGCTGCGACTATCCCAGGATGCTCACAATCGCTAAGTAGTAAATTATCACCTTCAAGAAATGGTAGTCCTAGTAAAGGTAAAATACATCCGGAGGTGACATTTTCAGTAAAGGCAATTCTCTTGGGATGAATAGCGCAAATCTCCGCTATAAGATTTTTTGTAGTTATGACTTCTTTGCTAATGTAAGGCCAAACATTATTTGTAAATGGACCTAAGCTTTGAATTGTTTGCCAGCTCGAAGTTATTGCATTTAATGATTGACTTGGGAGCGGACCTTGACCTCCATAATTAAAATAGGCTTTATTTTGTAGAGCGGGCATATTGTCTTTGAATAACATTGGTGACATATCTTCTAACTTTTTGTGGTTGTAATTAAGAATATCTTTTTCCCCCTAACTTACCAATTTGATGATGTTTTCTATTTATGTCAACCTTAACGCCTACCATTTTTTAAATATTTTGTGTTGAGACTTTAAATCAAAAACGTTGTATTAAAGTATGATGGATTTTAATTTTTAATTGGTTTATGAGTATCAAAAAAGACCAAAAAATTAAAGCTCAAGAATGGGTTGTTATGTTCGATGGGCAAATAAAAAAAAGTGAGAAAGAGATTGATGCTTATGAGCATCATTTGAAAGTTAACAACCAGAAGAGTGAAGAGTGATTTGCTTTTGCTTCCATAGGGTAAATTAGTGAAAATGACATTTCTGTTGGATTTTTGAATTGCGTTTTATTTTAACTGGTTCACTTTTTGTGGTTTGTACATTAAAATGTAATCTCTAATTACGTTTTAATGTGAAAATTGATTTTGGCCCTATAACTTTTAGCAGGATTGCTAGCATCCTTTTGATATTGGGTTTCTTCGGGCTTTTAGCATACAATTCTACTCTTTGAAAATATACACGTTAGTACTTTGATTGCATGATAAATTGATTTTATATATAGAAATTAAATAATTATCTATTAATTATTATCAATTATTTTCTAAACTATATTATTATTTAAAATCATTTCTCTATAAATATTTTTTTGACTTTTTATTAATGAAATCAAAGATTATATTAGGCCAATTTAATTAGTTTCCATTTGTAGCTCTCGATGCATGGATTCATACAGTACAATCATAAGAAATCATTGATACGAATGGAAACCACAACTACTGATCCAACTTTATTGATGCTGATAGGGGGAATAGTTGTTTTACTAGCCGGCTCAGTAGCTTATGGTATTTACTCAACATTTGGCTCAGGCTCGAAAGAGCTCAGAGACACTATTGACGAACACGCAAAAATGCATGAGTTAGGTATTGCTCATGGACATGGTGGAAGTTCAGAGGCCTATGAAATGTCTGGAAAACTTCAAAAGGATCAAATTTCGTAAAAATTAAAACTTTGTCACTAGGGTATATAAACTACTGGGATGTAATATTAAACAACTAAAGTTAAGAATTGATTTTTTTGGATGAAGAGAATATTTATTTCATGAAAGAAAATTCATCTTATCAATCCTCATGTTAATCAGTATATTAACTGGATTTGCAGCTGGTGCAGTGCATGTAGTTAGTGGAGCTGATCACATGATTGCAATGGCTCCTTCATCTATAAAAAGACCTCGAGTAGCTTTAATCGATGGTTTGGCATGGGGGATTGGACACTCAGCAGGGGTTTTAATCCTCTCAATATTAGCGATTTTGGCAAAGGACATAATCAATATTGAATTAATGTCTTCTTATGCAGAGTTTTTTGTTGGTGTAAGCCTTTTGATCGTGGGGGGACTGGCTATTAAGACTTCCTTAAAAGTAAATATTCACATGCATCAGCATATGCATGGAGAAGAAATGCCTCATAAACATTTTCATTTCCATTCACCTGGAAATAAACTTCATAAAAGTCATACACATGCTGCGACGGGATTAGGAGTTTTGCACGGTTTCGCTGGAGCTAGCCATTTGGTTGCAGTTATTCCTGCATTGGCATTGCCTTTGCTAGGAGCGTTGGCTTATCTAATTGCATATTTACTTGGGTCAGTCTTTGCAATGGGATGCGTTGTTTTAGGTATATCTTTTGCAACTAGTAAAGCAAATAAAATGTTTTATCCTTTTTTGATGAGATCAATTGGAGGATTATCAATAGTGACAGGTATATTTTGGCTTCAAAAGACTTCGATTCTAATTTTTTAAAAGTCTTGTTTTATGAATTACACCGCTAGCCTTCTTGCCTTGGGTGGCTTCTTTTTGTGGGTTGTGATTGCGACACTGATATGGGCAAGAAGAATGAGAAAACTTAAAAAAGAATATTCTCTAAATAAATCAAAATTGAAAAATTAATTGATACATCATTTTTCATCTTTAGATACATATTTATCAATGAAAATGATTAAATATTATGTATGATTATTCAACTATAATTAAGAGTAATGAAAGGTGTTTTGTTTTTCTTAGGTTCTATCTTTAGATGGCCTGTTCAAAATACTAAGGAGTTTTTGGTTCTGCATTTTTATCTTTTAGGGATATATGGAATAACTTTTTTGCTAAGTAACCTAGGATTAGCAGTCTCTAATCTTATTTTTACAGTTGGTTTAATAGCTCCAATTGGTTATCTTATTTATAATGGACTTCCTTTAGATTGCCTTGATTATAAGTCGGCAATTAAAAGGGAATTAAGTTCTCTAAATTGAAAAATAAGGTTAATTAGGAAGTCAATTTATAAAACTTGTATCACCTCGCTAACTTCTGGGATCATTTCCCTTAGTTTTCTTTCAATACCCATTTTTAGTGTCATTGTGCTGCTTGGGCAACTTCCGCATGCCCCTTGAAGTCTAACTTTGACGATTGGTCCATCTATTTCAGCTATCTCTACATTCCCCCCATCAGCCATGAGAAATGGTCTTAATTCATCAAGAACCTTTTCAACGTTTTCTGTGGTCAGTGCAAGAGTTTCGTCGCTCATTTCGGCTTACTTAATTTAATTTTGCTTAGCTTAGTTAATTGCAGGATAGTCTATATGTAATCTTGATAAAGATTTTGTTTACTAAAAGTTCCTTAGATTCAGAAAATACTTATGACGCAATATTGGTAGGTGCAGGAATCATGAGCTCAACTCTTGCAGTACTTCTGCATGAGCTTGAGCCTGATTTACGATTGCTGGTTATTGAAAGATTATCCTCTGCTGGTTTAGAAAGTAGCTGCGCTAAGAATAATGCTGGAACAGGACATGCCGCCAACTGTGAGCTTAATTACACCCCAATCCAAGACGATGGATCCATTTGTACTACCAAAGCTTTTGAAATAAATAAATCCTTTGAGCAAAGCTTAGAATTTTGGGCATCATTGGTAGAAAAAGGGAAATTGATACCAGAAACTTTTTTAAATAAATTGCCACATATCAGCTTAGTTTTTGGAGATAAAGATATTTCTTTGCTTAAAAAAAGGTTTTCTGAACTTGGCTCTCATGCCGCTTTTGCTCAAATGGAATTCACCAAGGATCATGATGAATTAAAAGATTGGATTCCATTGATTATGGATGGTCGGCAAAAGAGTGAAAAGATTGCTGCGACAAGAATTAAAAGAGGAACAGATATTGATTTTGGTAATTTAACTCGCTCATATATCAATCAAATTGAAGGAGCAAGATCTATTGAGATTAACTACTCTACTAATGTCGAAAATCTTCAACAAGATAGTGAAGGAGATTGGTATTTATCTTTAGAAGGACCAAAAAAAAATAGAATTGTTAGATCAAAGTTTGTTTTCCTTGGGGCAGGAGGAGGAGCTTTATCCCTTTTGCAAAAATCGGGAATTCCAGAAGGATTGTCATATGCAGGATTTCCTGTCAGCGGCAAATGGTTGATTTGTGATGAGGAGAAATTAACTAAAACACACCATGCAAAGGTTTATGGAAATGCAGCGGTTGGAGCCCCACCAATGTCTGTACCACACTTAGACACAAGATGGATAGATGGAAAAAGATCTCTTTTGTTTGGCCCTTTTGCAGGATTTAGTTCAAATTTTTTAAAATATGGATCAAAATTGGATTTGTTTAGATCCATCAAAACAACTAATTTTTTCTCTATGGTTCAAGCAGGATTAGACAATATAGATCTAGGAAAATACTTATTAAATCAATTAAGACAAACAAATGAAGATCGAATAGAAACTTTAAAAAGATTTCTTCCTCAGGTTTCACCTAATGATTGGAATCTTTCAATTGCAGGACAGCGTGTTCAAATAATTAAACAAACCTCTAAAGGTGGTGTTTTAAAAATGGGGACAGAAGTTGTTACTTCCTCAGATGGATCTTTAGCTGCTTTGCTTGGGGCTTCTCCTGGCGCAAGTACAGCAGTAACAATCATGATTGAGGTTCTAAACCGGTGCTGGCAGGAAAAAATGAAATCAAGTAAATGGAAAAATAAAATGTTAGAGCTTTTTCCCAGTATTGGAAAAGATATCAATTCAAATCAAGAAGCACTTTTGGCAATTCGCAAAAGAAACGATTTCTTACTTAAATTAATTTAAAACTTATGTACTGGTGAGTTATATTTAATCTTTATTTAGAGTTGAATTGATAAATGAAGATCTTGCACTTTTAATTTCTTTCGTATGACTAATGTGCCCATTTCTCGTCTGAGGAACTTCTGCATAATTGCTCATATTGACCATGGTAAATCAACCTTGGCAGATAGGCTTCTTCAGGACACTGGCACTGTCTCCTCAAGAGACATGCAAGAACAATTCCTGGACAATATGGACCTTGAGAGAGAGAGAGGAATAACTATAAAATTACAGGCTGCGCGAATGAATTATAAATCGGATGGTGGAGAGGAATATGTCCTGAATTTGATTGATACTCCTGGCCATGTTGACTTTTCTTATGAGGTGAGTAGATCATTGCAGGCTTGTGAAGGTGCCTTACTGGTTGTTGATGCTAGTCAAGGAGTTGAAGCTCAAACTTTGGCCAATGTTTATCTTGCCTTGGAAAATGATTTAGAAATTATTCCTGTTCTAAACAAAGTTGATTTACCTGGTGCTGATCCTGAGAAAATTAAAAATGAAATTGAATCAATTATTGGTCTAGATACATCTAAGGCCATTTCCTGCTCTGCTAAAACAGGGCTTGGTATCCCAGAAATACTTCAAGCAGTAGTAGATAGAATACCCTCTCCGAAAGATAATGCTGATCAAGCTACAAAAGCACTTATTTTTGATTCTTATTACGACCCTTACAGAGGGGTGATTGTCTATTTCAGAATCATGAGTGGTGGCATAAGTAAGAAAGACAAGGTTTTGCTTATGGCTAGTAAAAAAAGTTATGAGTTAGATGAAATAGGTGTTATGGCCCCTGATCAAGTAAAAGTAAATTCTCTTCATGCAGGTGAAGTTGGATATTTAGCTGCATCAATCAAAGCGGTCGCTGATGCAAGAGTCGGGGATACGATTACCTTGCTGGATAGACCCGCTGAAGAAGCTTTACCAGGTTATACCGAAGCTAAGCCAATGGTTTTTTGTGGGTTGTTCCCTACTGATGCAGATCAATATCCAGATTTAAGAGAGGCTCTAGATAAATTACAGCTATCCGATGCTGCATTGAAATATGAACCTGAAACAAGTAGTGCAATGGGATTTGGCTTTCGTTGTGGATTTTTAGGTTTATTGCATATGGAAATTGTTCAAGAGCGTTTAGAACGCGAATATGATTTGGATTTAATTGTTACTGCACCCTCAGTTATTTATAAAGTGAAAATGACTGATGGAGAAGTTTTGATGATCGATAATCCCGCTACACTTCCAGACCCTCAAAAACGTGAAACTATAGAAGAACCTTACGTCCGAATGGAAATTTATGCTCCTAATGATTACAACGGAACTTTGATGGGACTTTGTCAGGACAGAAGAGGAGATTTTATTGATATGAAGTACATAACGACTGATCGAGTCACTCTTATTTATGAGATACCTTTAGCAGAAGTTGTCACCGACTTCTTTGATCAGATGAAAAGTAGAACTAAGGGATATGCTTCTATGGAATATCACTTGATTGGTTATAGAGAAAATGATTTAGTTAGATTGGACGTTTTAATTAATTCAGAGCGAGCAGATCCTTTAACGACAATTGTTCATAAAGATAATGCTTATTGTGTGGGAAAAGGACTTGTTGGAAAATTAAAAGAACTTATTCCAAAACAGCAATTTAAGATTCCTTTACAGGCTTCAATTGGGAGTCGAATTATTGCTAGTGAAGGTATTAGTGCCTTAAGAAAAGATGTTTTGTCCAAATGTTATGGAGGCGATATCTCTAGAAAAAAGAAATTATTGAAGAAACAGGCAAAAGGGAAAAAACGAATGAAATCTATGGGAAAAGTAGATGTTCCCCAAGAGGCTTTTATGGCTGTATTGAAATTAAATAATGATTAATAGATGTTTTTATGACCTATGTTTGTTTTGTATAGGTTATCTCACTTGAATTATTTATAAACATTGAGACTTCCTTATTCCCTTTCTCTTTGGTTAGGTTTGTCCATATAAAACCTATAATTATTAATGCTGCAATGGTTATTGAGAGTTCACCTACAGTGAGACCATAATTTTTTAAATGCATCTTAAATTGTATGTATTCATTCATTTAAGCAATTATTTTTTTAATTTCTACCTTTTACAGCTAAATTTAATTAGGTCTTATTATTTGATCATTGAATCTGAGAGATTTTTTAAGACGAAAGAATTTGTCAACGCGATTATTATTCGCTGGGTTGATAATTTTATCCGTATACATAGGCATCTCTATTTTTATGCCACTATTAATGGCTTTAAAGATTGTACCTAATGGTGAATTTGGGTTAGGTAATCCGGTTTTTTCAGCTCCGTCCATGAATCACTGGTGTGGAACTGATCGATTAGGGAGAGATGTTTGTATCAGAACTTTGGCTGCGAGTGGAGTTGCGTTACAAGTCGTTTTTTTGGCTGTATCTCTTGCCGTTTTAGTGGGAATACCTTTGGGCCTTTTAAGTGGCTACATTGGTGGTTTTTTGGATAGGGTGTTGGTGCTTTTTATGGACACTCTTTATACCATTCCTGTCCTCCTTCTTTCTGTGGTGATGGCATTTTTATTGGGGAGAGGTATATTAAATGCCTCAATAGCATTGTGTGTCGTTTATATACCTCAATATTTTCGACTTGTTAGGAACCAGACTTCTCAGGTTAAATCAGAAGTTTATATAGAGGCAGCCATTTCAATGGGAGCTTCTCCTTTGTGGGTTATAAGAAAGTACCTTCTTAAAAATGTTCTTACCTCTGTTCCTGTGGTGTTAACACTTAATGCTGCAGATGCTGTATTGGTTCTTGGGGGGTTGGGCTTTCTTGGCTTAGGTCTTCCTGAGAATATTCCAGAATGGGGAAGTGATTTAAATATGGCCTTAGTTGCATTACCTACTGGTATTTGGTGGACAGCTATCTATCCTGGCATGGCTATGTTCGTTTTAGTGCTGGGACTATCTTTTATTGGAGAAGGCTTGGAGAAATTTATAAGTGAAAATACTATGCAGGATTAAATCATACTTTAGGTTTGGAATTTAATATCTCATTTTTTTTGTTCTTGGGAGATCATCTATGATTTCACCTTTTTCATTAAGTTCTGGATATTTTTTGCCCTCATTCTTGCACCATTTAGCAACTTCGGGGTAAGCCCACTCGAAGATCGTTTCTTTGTATGTTTCTTTGCTCATACCTTCTCCAGATTTAGGAATTATATTGGCTACTTGACGTTGCCTTAGCGCTTCAAATAATAATGCCGATGCAGCAACTGATACATTCAAGGATTCAACCATGCCTCTCATTGGAATATGAATATGCTCATCCATTAAACTCGCGGCTTCTTCACTGATACCCCATTTTTCGGCACCTAGCACAAATGCTGTCGCCCCCTTGAAATTGCATTTTCTATAGTCAATTGATTTTGGATTCAAGTTCGTTCCATACAACTTAAACCCTTTGTCTTTAAGAACTTTTATTGCCTCATTAGTCTCTTTGTATTGGTTTATTTTGACCCATTTTTGACTTCCTTGAGCAGTACTATTAAATGTCAAACATTTCTCTTTGTTGAAGATTGCATAGGCTTCAAGGACACCAACTGCATCACAACTTCGAATTATCGCTGAGAGATTATGTGGCTTTTCAACATTTTCAATTAAGACCGTTAGATCGGAAAACCTCTGGTTTAGGACTGATTTTATGCGTTCAAAACGTCTAGGAAGGAGAGGCATTTCTAATGACTTATAGAACAGTTGGCTCTGTTTGATGAGGATAGTAGGAAATTAAGTTTAATTGACTATGAAAAACTAAATTAAATAACTTTTTTTAATAAATATAATTGATGGAAAAACACATAAAGAAAAAGCTCCTGTCCGCTGGACAAGAGCTTTTTCTTTATGTGTAGATTTTAGGTTTCTATTTAAACTTAGAAGCTAAAAACTGTTTCTACAACAACACCAGAGTCGTCATCACCAGTACTTGTATCTTCTACTGTGAAGAAACCAGGAGTGATTGTAACACTGTCGTTCACTGCATAAGTGTAAGAAACTTCAAATCCTGTTGAATCCAAAGAGTCACTACCATCAACATCAGTTGAATTGTAAGCAGCACTTAATGTTCCAGGGCCAACTTCATAGTCGATACCAACGAAGAGGTCAGTTTCGTCTGCAGCTGTTCCTTCTGGATCCTTTGTATCGTATGCAACGCTGATAGTTGCTGGGATTGACTCAGGGCTGTAGTAGATACCACCGCCAAATGTGTCGTAACCAGTTGTTCCAGCTTCGCCGTCGTTTGAAGCGATCACAAGACCACCGCCAAATCCGTCGCCGTTATAACCAAGAGTTACTGTTGTTACGTCGTCACCATTGTCGCCACCGATACCAACTGTTGCATCAGTACCACCAACAGAAACGAAGCTAGCAGAAGCAACTACACCATTATCATTAGAGTAAGCAACACCAACTCCAGGACCAGTTTCGTCACCAGCTAAAGAGTAAGGCATGCTGCCTAGTCTGAAAGCATCTGAATAAGCAGAAGTTGTTGCAGCAACAACATCATCCTGATCAACCAAAGGACCAGCAGTTACTGATAGATCACCAATTGGGAATGCATAATAAAGAGATGAAACTGAAAGTGTTCCACCACCTGTTTCAGCACTATCCATGCTAGCTAAAGGACCACTAGCATTACCAGTGATGATTCCAGCTGTGAATAGGTCTTCGCCAGTAAAACTAGTGTTTATGTCAAGGCCATATGCATACTGCATATAAAGCTCTTCTTCCTTGTCAGTTGTTCCACCATCGGCAACAGAACCAACAGTAAAAACAGCACTACCAGAAAGAGTTGTAGTTGATGTAAATGCAGCATCTGCATTAGCTGCAACTGGAGCCATAAGGCCCAAAGCTGCAGGAGCTACTAATAAACGTTGAAAAAGCTTCATAGTGTCCTCACACATTAAAGAAGTTGTATCAAATATAACTTTCTAATGACGTGGCCAAAAGTATCTTATGTTACACCTTATGAGTTGTCCCAGTCATGACTATCCCTTTGAAAGTCATTGCAGTAAAAGACTTTTTAGGGGATTCGAGATATGATTGTATACAAACCTTTTAATGTGAACCAAGTTTTAAAATGATTGCTTTTGAGTAAAAATCTTTCTTCCACAAAAGGCTTAGATGCAAGAAAAGCTGCTTTGGAGGTTATCAAAGCAGTAGGTGCTGGAGCATTTGCAGATGTTGCTTTGGAAAGGATTTTAAAGCTTTATTCCTTTAAGTCTATAGATAAAGCTTTGGTAACTGAACTTTCTTATGGTGCAATTCGCCAAAGATATTTTTTAGATTGTTGGATTGATTATTTAGGGAAAGTACCGGCAAAAAAACAACCTCCTTTGTTGAGATGGCTTTTGCATCTTGGGCTTTATCAGATTTTTAAAATGAAGCGAATACCTCCAGGTGCTGCAATTAACACAACTGTCGAGCTTGCCAAAACTTATCATTTAAAAAAACTTGCCCCTGTTGTTAATGGAATCTTGCGATCTGCTCTTAGAGGTAAAGAGGGAGGTCATCTATTGCCCAATTCAAATAATCCGAGTTTAGAATTAGCAAAAAACGAGTCTCTACCTCTTTGGCTCGCAGATGAATTGATTGCTTGGAAGGGCGTCGAAGATGCAAATAAGATTGCTAAATCATTCAATAGCATTAGTCCGATTGATATAAGAGTGAATAAATTACGTGCAGAAGTAAAAGATGTGAAAGAAATTTTTGATTCCTGCGGTATTCAAAATCAATTAATTCCAAACTGCCCTTACGGATTGGAAGTTCGAGCCGGTGTCGGTGAACCTAGGAAATGGCCAGGTTACGATGAAGGTAAATGGTGCGTTCAAGATAGATCTTCACAGCTAATTGCTCCATCATTAGGACCTTTGCCAGGAGAAAAAATTCTTGATGCTTGTGCCGCACCCGGCGGTAAATCAACACATATTGCCGAATTAATCAATAATAAGGGCAAAATTTGGTCAGTTGATCGATCATCCAGAAGAGCTCAAAAAATATTAGCTAACTCAGAGAGGCTTGGTACTACATGTTTACAACTATTGGTTGCTGATTCTAATGACTTATTAATTAAATATCCCGAATGGAAAGATTTCTTTGATCGCATACTTATTGATGCTCCCTGTTCTGGCTTGGGTACTCTTGCTCGCCACCCTGATGCAAGATGGCGAATTAATAATGATAATATCAAGGAGCTTGTTGGAATTCAAAGTCAGCTGCTCAATTCATTAGCTCCTTTGTTAAAAAGTGGGGGTAAATTAGTATATTCGACTTGTACTATTCATCCTGATGAAAACAGTAATCAAATAAAAAACTTTCTTCAATTAAAGTCTGAATTTTTATTAGAACGAGAAAAACAAATTTGGCCTGGTGAAAAAGAAAATGGAGATGGTTTTTATATTGCAGTTTTAAATAAATTGAAAAATTAATTAAAATTTTTGTAAAGTTATTCTGAGACAGTTATGGATTTAATATGAATCTCTAACTAATGATATAAACCAATTAAAGAGCTGTGACCAATTGCGATTGCTGTTACAAGCATTCCTAAAATTAGAAATGGTTGTGCGCTGGCTTGGTATTTAACATCAAAACTTAATGGATCTCGTAATAGCCAGATGTCTTGAAATGTTATTTGAGGAATTATGAGCAAAACTAAAATTACAGATGCAAGATGTTGTCCTATGGCTATTAAAACGATTACCATTAATAACTGAAAAATATTTATCATTCCTGCGCTAATACGACTAGCATTCTTAATACCAAAAACTACCGGTAGTGATTCAAGTCCAAGGCTTCTGTCCCCTTCCACGCTTTTAAAATCGTTGATCACAGCAATTCCTAAACCTGACAAGCTGTATGCGAGAGTCAGTAGTGCAGTAGCCCAAGTTAAATGACCAAAAAGGGCCTGCCCAGCCCACCAGGGAAGAGCTATGTAGCTTGCGCCAAGTGCATAATTTCCAAGCCAACCATTCTGTTTAAGTTTTAAGGGTGGCGCTGAGTATATAAAGCTTACGAATGAACCTCCTAATGCCAGCAGAAGTACGGAAGGAATTGTGTGATGTGCCCATAAATCCAATAAATAAGCAACTCCAAGACCAGCTATTAATAGAACCCAGATTTGACATTTAACTTGAAAAAGGGAAATAGCCCCGGAGGGTATTGGCCTATTGGGTTCATTTATTGCGTCTATTTCTCTATCAAAGTAATCATTTATTGTTTGGGTGTACCCAGTTAAGAGTGGCCCGCTCATAAACATGCAACTTATCGAAGCAAGTACATTGCTCAACTCCCAATGGTAATTGCCACTAGCAGCTGCGCCACATATGACTCCCCATAACAAAGGAATCCACGTGATCGGCTTCATTAATTGCAAACGAAGCTTCCAAATGTTTTTTGTTTCAGAACCTCCTTTTATTCCAAGGAGTTGCCTAGTGTCACTCACTTTGTAATCTCAAGGTTAAGAAACTTCATCTTCGAAGAACCAATTTTGGCTGCCATTTTTCATTTTAAGCACCAAACCAATTCCTCTCCCATCAGTCATTTTGTAATCAATAACAGTGCCTCTTGGATCTTCTGAAAGTTGCTCAATTAAATCAGAAGGTATGCGATCACGAACTCGTTCAATATTGATTCTGATTTTTGATCCTATCCTAGCTAGAGAGGCTTGCTTGGCCATGGCATCAAAATGCTTAAGTCTGGGCAACCTTAACAGTTCCTCTGTTTAAAAAACATGGTTGCTTTAAGATTGATCCCTTGTCTTGATGTTTCAAACGGAAGAGTAGTGAAGGGCGTTAACTTTGTTGGATTGCGTGATGCAGGAGATCCAGTTGAGTTGGGATGCAGATACAGCAAGGCTGGAGCTGATGAATTGGTCTTTCTTGACATAACAGCCACTCACGAGAAAAGATCTACTTTGGTTGATATGGTTAGACGGACATCCGAGGTGGTAACCATTCCTTTTACTGTTGGAGGTGGAATAAGTTCTATTAATGGAATAAATGAATTGTTACGAGCAGGCGCTGACAAAGTAAGTTTAAATTCTAGTGCTGTTAAAGACCCTGCTTTGATTTCAAAGGGAGCTAATCGTTTTGGATCTCAATGTATTGTCGTTGCAATAGATGCAAAAAAGAACAAAAACATTCCTAATAAATGGGACGTTTATGTAAGTGGAGGACGAAAAAACACAGGTTTGGACGCAATAGAATGGGCAGAAAAAGTATTTGAGCTGGGCGCAGGCGAAATTCTTTTAACTTCTATGGACGGTGACGGAACGCAAAATGGGTATGATATTGAACTGACTAAATCTATTGCTGAAAGGGTGCCAATACCTGTAATAGCTTCAGGAGGGGCAGGTTGTTTAAGACACATCAAAGAGGCTTTTACTCTTGGGAGATCTTCAGCTGCTCTATTAGCTTCCTTGTTACATGATGGGCAATTGACTATTAGAGAAATAAAAGAATATTTAATTAAAGAAAATCTAACTATAAGACCAATTGTATGAAAATTTTTTCATCAAAGTAAGTAAAATAAATGTTTTTCGCGCTATAGTTTTTAAAAGATTTAATTATGTTTATTTATTTATATGAGGCTAGGTAATGCAAAAGATATAGAGGAAATGTTTAATTCAATTTCTTCAAACTATGATTTATTAAATGATGTTTTTAGCTTCGGATTACATAGGTTTTGGAAGAGAAGACTATTGGATATTCTTAATCCTAGTTTTGGAGAGAGGTGGATAGATCTTTGTTGTGGAACAGGAGATATGTCAATACTTTTGGCTAGATATATGAAGAGTTCTCAAAATATTATCGGGATAGATTCAGCTGCTCAAGCATTATTAGTTGCGAAAGAAAGATCTAAACAAAACTATTCTTCAATTAAATGGATAAATGGTGATGTTATTGAAACAAATCTCGCCTCAAATCAATTTGACGGCTTTTTGATGGCCTATGGATTAAGGAATCTTGCCAGTCCTTATGCAGGCCTTAGAGAGGCTTTTAGAATTTTAAAACCAGGAGGAAGAGCTGGAATCTTAGATTTTAGATCTTTTCAAGAACCTTCCATTCAAGGGCTATTTCAAAAAATTTATCTAAGTCTTTATGTTGTTCCAATTTCATCTCTTTTTGGTTTGGGAAAAGAATATTCATATATAAAAAAAAGTTTGATTAATTTTCCTTCTGGCGAAAAACAAATTCATTTAGCACTTTCTGCGGGCTTTAAAAAAGCAAAATATCGAACATTAGCAATGGGACAAATGGGGGTTTTATTACTTGAAGCCTAAAGTGAAATAGTTCAATCTATTCTCAATTCTTTTCTTCTGCAAAAACTACATTTACCCCATAGTTTAACTTCTCCTTTAGGAGAAGGTACTTTGCAAAAAGGACAATCTATGATCCCATTCTTATCAGTTCTACTTGGATGCTTTTCCCATATTTCTTTTTCACTTTCTCTAGTGACTAAATTATTTGGATAATGTTGCCTTATACGTATTTCTTTTATTTGGTATCCATATGATTTTAAGGATTCTATTAACTTTAAACGGTTGTATTGAAGTGCTTGTCTCCACTGCGGATGGCTGGCTCCAATCGTTAAAACCTTATTTTGAATGTTAAGTGGTGTGCAATTCAATGAGAGTTGTACCCCAGCTATTTCCTTCCAATCTTGAATAAGGCCTCCTACATTCCCTTGCCATGAAGACTTGATTTCCTCTAAGCATGTGTATATTGACTGCTCTCTTTTTGCTTTTGTTTTATGCTTTAAGTCTTCTAAAATCAATTGTAATTAGACACCATTGATGAGTTAGTGCTTAAATCTAGCTAATATTTTTAAGATTGCATAAAAAGATCTTAATGGGATTATTTGATAGGTTAAGTCGCTTGCTAAGGGCAAATTTAAATGCTCTTGTTAGTGATGCTGAAGATCCAATCAAAATACTTGATCAGTCTGTTGCTGATATGCAAGAAGACTTGGTAAAACTTCGTCAAGCAGTTGCTATGGCCATTGCAAGCCAAAAAAGACTTGAGAATCAGGCAAATCAATCAAAAAAGCAAATTAAAAATTGGTTCTCTAGAGCTGAATTAGCCTTAAAAAAAGGTGAGGATGAACTGGCTAGAGAAGCATTGAGTAGAAAAAAAACTTTTCAAGAAACTTTTGAATCTTTATCGACTCAATGTCAAACTCAAAATGGTCAAGTTGAAAAACTAAAGAAAAGTCTTTTATTACTAGAGAGAAAAATCTCCGAGGCCCGAACTAAAAAAGATATGTTAAAAGCAAGAGCTCAGGCAGCTAAAGCTCAGCAGCAAATTCAAAGCGCAGTTGGTGATTTAGGTAGTAAGTCTGCTATGGCTGCTTTTGAACGAATGGAAGATAAAGTTGAGGCATTGGAAGCTTCTGGACAAGCAGCATTAGAGTTGGCTGGAGAAGATTTAGAAAGTAAGTTCGAAGCATTAGAAGGAGGTGATGATATAGAGAAAGAGTTAGAGGAATTGAGGAGTCAATTGAAAGAAGGGGTTGAGTCGATAGCGTTGCCTCCATCTTATGTAGATATCAATGAAGTAAAGACAGTAGAAATCCAAGAAGTTGAAGTTGAATTCGAAGAGATGAAAAAGTCAATGGATAATTCTTGATTTTTTAAGAACACATTACTTTTGAAATATGAATAATAAAAAACCTGTTAGAGGGGTTGGCCTGATCTATAGATTTCACAAATTAAATCATCCTTCTAACAGGTCTTGGAGATTAATTCTTAAACCCATTTGTGCTAGTACAGAAAAAGAGTTATCTAATTGGACTGCAGAAAAGCCAGTTAAAAAAAATCAGCCAGTTGCTATATTTTCTTCTTGCCAAAGATTTGGCCAAGGTCAAGCTGGTCGAATTTGGCATGCTCCAAAAGGAGGAATTTGGGTTAGTGCAGCAATCAAGAGAGAAGGCCCGTATGAAAATAATTCTCAACTTTACGGGTTAGCTGTGGCATTAGCTTTGGTTGAAAGAATTGAAAGGATAGGAGTAAATGTCAATATAAAATGGCCAAATGATCTTCTGGTTAATGGTCAAAAATTAGCTGGAATTTTACCTAGGTTATCTTTTAGAGGAGGAGAACTTAGATTGTTAAGAGTTGGAGTAGGTTTAAACGTTTTCAATAATACTCCCAAAGAGGCGATTTCACTAAAACAAATTACTGGAGATAAAAAGCTGAATATAAATTTTTGGTCATCAGAAGTTTTATATGCCATAGAAAGATCTCTAGATTTTTTAGAGAATAAAAATTCTCTCTGCAGTCAGGTTGAGCAAAGATTGTGGTCAAGAAATTATATCGATAAAGAGACTGGATCCCAATGGTATATCAAAGGTATTGACTCAAGCGGTAGATTGATTCTTTTGAAAGATGGTAAAGAGAAGTTCTTATCTTGTTCGATATGATTGCTTAAATTAATTATGAGTAATCTCTGTTACCTTGCCATCTCTGAACCTTGCTATTTTCTTTGCTCTTTGAGCAACATTGTCTTCATGAGTAACTAAGACAATTGTTATTCCTTGACTATGAAGTTGATCAAAAAGATTTAAAACATCTTCAGTGGTTTTTGAATCAAGCGCACCAGTTGGTTCGTCAGCTAATAAAAGAGATGGTTGATTGATTATTGCTCTTGCTATAGCAACTCTTTGTTGTTGTCCTCCAGATAATTGATTAGGCAGATTCGTCATTCTGTTCCCGAGACCAACTCGATTAAGAGCTTTTTCAGCACGCTTCTTCCTTTCTGAAGAGGGTACGCATGCATAAATCATTGGAAGCATTACATTCTCTAGTGCAGAAACTTCTTGAAGTAGATGAAATTGCTGAAAAACAAAACCAAGTTCTTTGTTTCTAATATCTGCTAACAAGTCATCATCAAGCTTTTCTACTGCAGTTCCATTTAATTCGTAAGTCCCACTGGTAGGGCGATCAAGGCATCCAAGTATATTCATTGCAGTACTTTTACCTGATCCACTTGCACCCATCACTGCAAGGTAATCGCCCTGAAAAACCTCAAGGTTTAGTTCGTCAAGAGCTTTCACTTTGACTGAGCCTTCCCCATAAAATTTGTTCACATTTGTTAGACGTGCTACAGATCTTTTCAATGATTTTAAATGGTTAGCCAATTGAACTTTTACTCGCAAGAGTAATAGCTTCACGAAGTAATGGAGTTCCGTTTACCGCACTATCAGCAAAGTCAAAGAGAGGGTTTGAAACGATTCCACCAATAGCCGTTACGAGAACACAAAAAATCAAAGCCACTTTGAGAGATGACATCCCTGGTATTGACCATTCTATTGATGGATATGCTTTTACAACATCTGATGCTTCTTTTGGTTCCGTTACGACCATCATTTTTATAACTGATATGTAATAGTAAATTGAGATTACAGAGGTAACAAGACCAACACTTACTAATAAGTATTGCCCATCTGCCCATCCAGCAAAAAATAAATAAATCTTCCCGAAAAATCCCAACATTGGTGGAATGCCTCCTAAAGAAAGAAGGCATAAACTTAATCCCAAGGTGATTAGTGGATCTTTTTGGTATAGTCCTGCATAATCAGAGATTTGATCACTTCCAGTTCTGATTGAGAAAAGAATTATGCATGCAAAAGCACCAAGATTCATAAATAAATAAGCTGCCATATATAGAACCATCGCGGCGAACCCATCTTCTGTTCCGCAAACCAAGCCAATCATTACAAATCCAGCTTGTCCAATTGAGCTATAAGCCAACATCCTTTTCATTGATTTTTGAGCTAGTGCTACAACATTTCCCAGAGACATACTTAGGACAGCTAAAACAGTAAATAGCAATTTCCATTGTGTGTCAAAAGCGCTAAAGCATCCGACAAGTATCCTTATTGCGAGAGCAAAGCCAGCTGCTTTTGATCCAACTGATAAAAAGGCAACTACTGGTGTAGGAGAACCTTCGTAAACATCTGGGGTCCATTGATGAAATGGAACTGCTGCAATTTTGAAAGCAACTGTAGATAATACAAAAACAAGCGCTAGTGCAGATAAAGGTGTGGGAGAGTTTAATAGGGTTATTCCTATTTCTTTTAAATTCGTAGATCCGCTTATTCCATAAAGTAGGGATGCTCCATAAAGGAATACAGCAGCTGCAGCAGAACCAACTAACAAATATTTCAAAGCTGCTTCTGAACTTCTTGAGTCTCTTTTGAGATATCCAGAAAGTAGGTAGCTAGCCACGGAAAGTGTTTCGAGTGAAACAAAAACACTGACGAGATCAGTCGAACCACAAAGAAGCATTGCTCCAAGAGTTGCCGCTAATAATATTGCTGCAAATTCACCAATAGGACTTCCATTCTTTTCCGCATATCTCCAACTGATGAGAAGAGAAATAAGTGTTGATAGAGCAATAACCCCTCTAAAAGCAATAGCAAGATTGTCTGCAATAAATGCACCGAGGAAAGATTCTTGAATTTCTCCATTCCATTGCATGATTAGCAAAATCAAAGCAGAGCCAAGACCTGCATAACAAATTGGAGGGGACCAGCGGGCTGAAATCTTTTCACCAGCCAAATCAACCAATAGCGTTCCAAGCATTGCTATGAGAACAGCAGACTCTGGAAGCACGGCTTTGGCATTTAAAGAGAGATTTAAAAGCTCTACAGGCTCGTTTATGAATATTTGAAAAGACAAAAGTTCTCCCATTTATGTATTGTTTTTAAGCTGTGTCTGATTTTATAACTCTAGCGAAGTTATGAAATATGCCTTTTTTATCATTTTGGGCTATGCATTTTACTATTCAGTACGTTAGATAAGAAGGAGGAAAATTGAGCTAATGCCAACTGACCATACTCTGGTAATTGTTGAAAGTCCCACAAAGGCAAAGACTATTAAAGGGTTTTTGCCTAAGGATTTTCAAGTTCTTGCCTCAATGGGGCATGTACGAGACTTGCCTAATAATGCCTCTGAGATCCCTGCAAAGCACAAAGGAGAAAAGTGGGCAACTATTGGAGTTAATACAACTGCTGATTTTGATCCTTTGTACGTGGTACCCAAAGATAAGAAAAAAATTGTCAAGGAATTAAAACAATCTATGAAGGGTGCTAGCGAATTGTTGCTTGCGACTGATGAAGATAGAGAAGGGGAAAGTATTAGTTGGCATTTAATGAATGTGCTTGACCCTAAAATTCCTGTGAAGAGAATGGTTTTTCATGAGATAACAAAAGAAGCTATTTCTAAGGCACTATCGAAAACACGAGAAATTGATATGGAATTAGTTCATGCCCAAGAAACAAGGAGAATATTAGATAGATTAGTTGGGTATACGTTATCCCCTCTTCTATGGAAGAAAGTTTCTTGGGGGTTATCTGCTGGAAGAGTCCAATCAGTTGCAGTAAGATTGCTTGTTCTCAGAGAGAGAGCAAGGAGATCTTTCAAAAGTGGAAGTTATTGGGACTTAAAAGCAAAATTAGAAAAAGAAGGTAGTGAATTTGAAGTGAAAATGACCTCAATTGGGGGGCAAAGAATTGCTAGTGGTAGTGATTTTGATGAGTCAACTGGATTATTGAAATCTGGCCGAGATGTCAAATTACTAAGTGAAGAAGAATCTAAGAAACTTGCTAAAAAATTAGCTACTGATACATGGAAAGTTATTAATGTCGAGGAAAAACCGTCAACCCGTAAGCCAGTTCCTCCCTTTACCACAAGCACATTACAACAAGAAGCCAACAGGAAACTTCGATTATCAGCTAGGGAGACCATGCGATGTGCCCAAGGCTTGTATGAAAGAGGTTTTATTACATACATGAGAACAGATTCTGTTCATCTGTCCGAACAGGCAATTAATGCTTCACGAAATTGTGTTGAATCAAAATATGGGGTTGAATATTTAAGTGAAAAGCCCCGCCAATTCTCTAATAAAACGAGAAATGCTCAAGAAGCGCATGAAGCGATTCGTCCCTCTGGAGAGAACTTCAAAACACCCAAAGACTCTAACTTGCAAGGGAGGGACCTCTCTTTGTATGAACTTATTTGGAAACGAACAGTTGCCAGTCAAATGGCTGATGCAAAATTGACAATGCTTGGCGTGGAATTAACAGCAT
This sequence comes from Prochlorococcus sp. AG-409-D14, assembly GCA_003215895.1. Lineage (GTDB taxonomy): Bacteria > Cyanobacteriota > Cyanobacteriia > PCC-6307 > Cyanobiaceae > Prochlorococcus_B. The sequence goes on along the minus strand of QCJR01000004.1, from coordinate 48,651 downwards.
CTGACGTATCTTTTCGGGCAAGCGGTAAACGTATAGATTTCCCTGGCTTCTTTAGAGCTTATGTTGAAGGCTCTGATGATCCAGATAGTGCTCTTGAAGGTCAAGAGGTGCTTTTGCCTAAATTAGTTGTGGGAGATTCTCCAATAGCTAAGAATGTAGAGGCGTTGGGGCATCAAACTCAGCCTCCTGCTAGATACAGCGAAGCCTCACTAGTTAAAACACTTGAGAAAGAAGGTATTGGCCGTCCTTCAACATATGCAAGCATTATTGGAACAATCGTAGACAGAGGGTATTCAGTTCTCAACAATAATTCTTTGACTCCAAGCTTTACTGCATTTGCTGTTACAGCACTTCTTGAAGAACATTTCCCTGATCTTGTAGATACTAGCTTTACTGCCCGAATGGAATCTACACTGGATGAGATTTCAACAGGCAAAGTGAGTTGGCTTCCATATCTCAAAGGTTTTTATAAAGGTGATACTGGTCTAGAGAATCAAGTTCAACAAAGAGAAGGAGATATAGATGGAGGGGAGTTCCGAGCAATTTCATTGGAGGGACTTTCGTCTCTTGTTAGGTTAGGCAAATTTGGAACATATTTAGAATCAAAGCAACTTGGTGAAAATGGTAAGCCAATAACAGCTACTCTGCCACAGGAAATAACTCCCGCGGATTTAGATGAGGATATAGCCGAGATGATCTTAAAACAAAAAGCTGAGGGGCCTGAATCACTTGGAATTGATCCGGATACTGGACAGAATTTATATCTATTGAATGGTAGATATGGTCACTTCGTTCAACGAGGCTTAGTGGTTGAATTGAAAGACCTTGGTATTCCCAAAGGCAAAAAGAAGCTTGGGAACCTTCGCTTGTTCAAAAGTAGTCAATATGGACTTTATTTGAAACAGGATTCATCAAAGGTTCAGGTTTTGTTACCAGAGAGTACAAAAGAGGAAGATATTGATGTTGAAAAAGCACTTGAATATCTAGATGACAAATCATTAAAAAAAGCTCCAAATCCTAAAAGGACTTCATTGCCAAAGAATTTAAAACCAGAGAATTTGACTTTTGAAGAGGCCCTTGGCTTGATTCAATTACCACGACAGCTTGGGGAGCATCCAGAGGGAGGGAGAGTTCAATCTAGTTTAGGTAGATTTGGTCCTTATGTAGTTTGGAGTAAAACTGATGGTGAAAAAGATTATCGTTCAATTAAGGGTGAGGATGATGTCCTTCAAGTAACCCTAGATAGGGCCCTTGAGCTTTTATCTATCCCTAAACGAGGTAGAGGAGGGAGAACCGCTTTGAAGGAACTTGGTATTCCAGAAGGTGAAAAAGAAACTATCCAATTATTTAATGGCCCTTATGGTTTATACGTCAAACAGGGTAAAGTCAATGCTTCTCTACCAGAGGGCAAAAGTGCTGAAGATATCTCTATTGATGAGGCTATTGAGTTGTTAGAAGCTAAAAAAACAAGTAAAAAGACAACATCTAGGAAAAAAAGTACTGCAAAAAAGAAAACAAAGTCAACTAAGAAAGATTTGGGTTTATCTGCATCCGAAAAAAGTAGTGCTCGAAAAGCTCCTGCTACAACTAAAACAGGACGTCTAAGAGCAAGTAAAGTAAGGATACTAAAAACAAAATAAAATTTTGAATATTTCAAGAATTTTTGAGAAAATATTTATTAGATCATTTCTAATAGTTACCCTTTTTCCACTTCAATCATGCTCAAATACTCTAATTGGTGAAAAGTTGGAAAATAGTTTTGATCTTACTGAGAACCCAAATATTTCAGAAAAAACTAATGATAAGCCACAAAAACGCAATGAACAAACAAAAATCAAATCAAGAATAAAAGATAATAAGAAAGAAAATAAAAATAATATTGTTAAAGAAAATTTGATAACTAATAAAGATAGACTTAGTGAAAAATCAAACAAATCAATAAAGAAAATAATTTTTAATCCACAGCCATACAGAATTATTTTAAGATTATCAGGTGCAAATCCTTCTGCACCAGCTGAGACTGTTACAGAGGCTCTTAGAAAAGCAGGTGTTCAGTTTGAGGTAGAAAAGATTGAACGTTTTGAAGAGGAGAATTTGTCAAAGGATACATCTTTGAAGAGATAAAAATTTTGACATTCGATAACAAAGACTTTTTTAAAAGTCGATCTCTTTACAAAGCTCCTCTTAGCAGGAGACAAGCTTTGAAAATCGTTGAGTCCTCTTATCTTGCTGCTGCAACAGCTTTAATTTGGATGGCTCTTTATTATTTGCCTATTGGTGGAGCAATTTTTCGTCTTGCTTTACCATTGCCATTAGCTCTTCTTCAAATCCGGAGAGGTGTTAAAACAGGTATTGAAGGAGTGACAATATGTGTAATCTTATTAACTGCTTTGATGGGTCCACTCAGAGGACCTTTAGTGCTTTTCCCGTATGGATTACTTTCCTTATGGTTGGGATATAGTTGGCAAAAGGGATGGAATTGGTGGTTAAGTTGGAGTGTTGGAGTTTTAATTGGAACTATGGGTTTTCTAGTTAGGGTCTTAGCGTTATCTGTGTTAGTTGGTGAGAATTTGTGGGTTATTCTTACTCGTGCTGGAGCAGGATTGCTTGAAAAAGGAATAGATATCTTTAATCTTTCTTTTACTCCGGATATGAGACAAGTTCAAATAGCTGCATTATGTCTAATAATAACCCAAGAAATCGTTTATGTTCTTTGCTTACATGCTTTGTCCTACTGGATTTTCCCTAGGCTTAAATCATCAATACCTGAACCACCTGCATTGCTAGAAAATTTAATTTCTTTAGAGTCTAATTGATTAATAATGATGGGAGATAACTATATTTTGTTGCCGTCAGGAGTATTAGCTTTTGGGGAAGGCCTCCAAGAGAAAAATGTTGACGAAAGAATTCAAAGTTGGCAAAGAAATATTTCGAATACGGCTTTCTTTTTAATTCTTGCTGGATCTCAAACTGCAGAGATTGAGGGGATTTCTGCAGCTGGCTCAACTGCTGTTTCAAGGCGATACACAGCAGTTGCAGATGCTGAGCTTTTATTAAGAGGACCTACTCTTCCCAAAAGATGGCCTTTACCTCCTTTGCCTGCTGGTGTCTCTCCCGCCTTGATCAGTTACGTTGCCTCAAAGTTCTTAAAAATTAAACCAACAATTATTTCTGCTGGACTGCTTCAAACGCCCCCCTTTACTCACGTTTCTCTAGAGTCACCCGATAGAGGTCCAGCTAGATGCTTGAGTTCAGGGAATGCAATGGAAAGTACTAGAGTTAAACTTTTACGAGATGGTGGTTTTAAGATAGGTAAGAAATTAGAAAAATCTCTTTTGATTACGGAGTGTGTTCCTGGAGGTACATCTACAGCTTTTGCAGTTCTCTCTGGTTTAGGCATAAATGTTAATGGTCTTATAAGTGGAAGTCATAGAAATCCACCCTTAGAATTAAAAACAAAATTAGTTAAACAAGGACTTAAGGCAGCGAAATTAAAGGAGAACCCATCTTCTGTTGAGATAATGGCTGCTGTTGGCGATCCATTTCAGCCGATTGCAGTTGGTCTTTTAATGGGAGCCAGGGAATCTGGTCAGGAAATTTTATTAGGAGGAGGTTGTCAAATGTTGGCAGTATTGTCTTTGGCTTTAAATGAAATTGAACCTGAATCACGCTCTGAATTTGTTAGTAAAATTTTAATAGGCACCACCTCATGGTTAGTTGATGAGTCACTCTCTTCTGCGGAAAATAGAAATTCTTTTATTCATTTAATGAATCATGTCGCTAATCATTTCAACGTCAATATCATAGGCCTCGCTAGTGGTTATAGATTTAATGATAGTAATCAAAAGGTTCTTCGAGATTATGAGATTGGTTACGTTAAGGAGGGTGTGGGGGCTGGTGCATTATCTTTACTCGCTCAAATTAAGGGATTGACTCAGAAAGAAATGATTGAAAGATGTGATATTGAAGTTGGTAATCTATTTAAATCAAATAATGAAAAAACTTGTCAAGGGATATAAATAATATGGATACTCATACGTTTGGAAGAAGAGAGTTTATCAAATATGGATTGCTTTCTTCTTTATTGTTTTTATCTGGGTGCTCAACGTCTCAAAAGAAATTAGCTTTAAGAGGAGTTTCTAATAGTTTCCCAAGTGAATTTGTTAATAGTTTATCTACAGGTTGGGAATTTTTCCCTATAAAAGATTTCGAGTTGAAAAAGTTTCCCTATCGCTCTACTCTCCGACAAAAAACAGATTTAATAGTCTTAAATGATGGTTGGATTTCTGACTTGCCTAATAATTCACTTCAAGAAATCAAAGCCGACAATATTAGAAATAATTTCAGTAAGCAGACTAGTTCTTTTGTCAATGGGTTAGGCGAAGATTATAAAAAAAAGCTTTTACCTTTGGCTGTCAGTCCCTGGGTAATACTTTTTAGAAATGAAGATTCTCTGGCTCTGAAAAATAAGAATTCTTGGGAAGTTATTTTTTCGAGCTCACTTACAAATCAAATTGTTTTTCCTAATAGTCCTTATCTTCTGATTTCAATAGCAGAAAAAATAGATTTATTAAATGATTTCTCAAGAATCAAGAGTCAAGCCAAGTCATTTGATGATAGGAATGCTTTGAATTGGGTTGTTTCAGGTAGAGCTAATGCCGCAGTTTTACCTTTATCTAGATGTGTTAATAGCCTTATTAAAGACCCTCGTCTGTCTGTTCTTTTGCCCAAGGAGGGCAGCCCCCTGGATTGGACAGTGCTTGCTTCTCCTTCTCTTTCACCAGAGTACTTCCCTACTGATTGGTTTGATTCGTTATGGGGCGCGAATTATTTGAGTCGTGTAATAAGTAAAGGCTTTTTGCCACCAACAAACTTATCAGACATAAGGAGAAAAAATATCAATGTTCCACAGAATTATCAATCTATCTTTCTTCCAGAAGAAAGTGTTTGGAATAAATGTTGGTCATTGCAAAGACTGAGTTTAGAAAGAAAAAAAGACTTGGCTTTACATTGGAATAATTCATAACCAAATTAAATTTGAAATTCAAAAAACTTTTCAAAGACATTTCTTCATACCATTACTAACATTCTAAAAGTTGTAGGGCTAATAATGTTTACTGGTTTAATTCAGGCTATTGGCACGATCAAGAAGAATAATTTTGGGGTGGTTGTTGATGGATGTAGGCCCTTTTCTCCTCTAAAACTTGGGGATAGTATTTCCGTTGATGGGGTTTGTTTAACAGTTTCTGAATTAATGAATGATTCTTTTACCGCAAATATAAGTGAAGAGACTCTTAAGAGAACAAATCTTGCAGAAAAAGCTCAGAAAAATGGTTATGTAAATCTTGAGCCAGCATTACGTCTTTCTGATCGATTAGGTGGACATATTGTTAGTGGACACATAGACGGGTTGGGTGAAGTCGTTTCAATAGAAAACTTGAAAAATTCTTGGAATTTGAGAGTATCTTGGGATGATTTGAATTTCCGAAGATATATGTGTGATAAAGCTAGTATTAGCCTGAATGGAATAAGTCTAACTATTGCAGAGACATATTTCGATGGTTGTGAGTTTTCAGTAGCCGTAATACCTCACACTTGGTCAAATACATGCCTGAAATTTTTGACGAGTGGAGAAAAAATTAATTTGGAAGTCGACTTGATGGCTAAGTACGCAGAAAAACTTCTAAAAGTAAATAATAATGATCCTATTTTTAAACAAAGCCCAGTAATTAGCTCTAAGTGGCTCAACGAGCAAGGTTGGAATTAGCAGATTTATAAGAGTTTTGAGCGAATTATTATTTCTTGAGTGGTAACAGACTTATCGCTCCAGACTCTTTTCGTACATCAATACGAAATTCTTGCCCAGGTTCAAGACCTAATTTTTTTGTATAGGCATGTCCGATAAGAAGATTTCCATTCCCATGAACTTTAGTCCTGAATTCCGCTTGCCTTCCTCTTGAAGATCTATTCCCTGCTCTTCCCGGACCATTCGAGCGTAGTTTATAACCTTTAGCTTCAACTAGAGCACGGTAAAAACTTTTTCGTAAAACTCTCCCGCTTGGTCCAACGTAACCACATCCTTTAGCTATTTCGTCTTCTGGACGGTTGCTCAAAGATCTTGCTTTATCTAGGAGTTCTTTTCCAACAAGCATTTCAGACTGTTTTAATTAATATAATTCTGACCAATAAGTGGAATTGTGGCAACAAATTAATTGAAATTTTGTTGGTTAGTATCAATATTTGCTTCTCAAAGCAGGTAAAGGATGATGAATAATACGACCCAAATCCCGTCTACAAAGTGCCAATAGAGCTCTACTGCCTCAAATGGGAATTTGTTTTCATTATTTACTCGACCAGATGGAACACGTGTTTGCCACCAAATAATCATGATCATGATTGATCCAAGTGTTACGTGAAGCCCATGAAAGCCAGTTAATGCATAAAAAGTACTTGCAAAAAGATTGTCAGTTAATCCAAAAGGCAAAGTAAAGTACTCAAACATTTGGCTGATTAAAAATGCCAATCCCAATGCGCCTGTTATAAGAAGCCATTTTTGGCATTGTTTTGATTCATTCTCCTCTAGGAATTTCCCAGCTCGATGAAAAGTAAAGCTACTTACTAGGAGTAAGACCGTGTTTAAAGTCGGCAATGGTAGCTCTAATTCGTAGATAGCATCAGGACCAATGGGGTTGACTGCTTTGAAAGTTAGATATGCAGCAAAAAAACCTGCAAAGGTCATTCCGTCTGCGATTAAAAAAGCTATTAAGCCAAATAAACGAAAATCTTCATGTTCTTCAGTTGAGAGATCTTTCTTGCTCTCTGAGGATTGCTCTTTTGGAACTATCGATGTCATTTAATTTTCTCCTGAGTTTGATTTGAATCTTTTTCCCCATAACCATATGGTTCAAGAACTAATGGAGCCTCTCCCTCCCAATTTTCAACAGGAGGAGGTGAACTTGTTAACCACTCTGGAGTGAGTGCATTCCATGGATTGTCACCAGAGTTATCTCCATATAGGATGCTTTGTAAAATATTCCAAAGAAAAGGTAAAGTACTTAAAGCCATTAATAATGCACCTACACTGCTTATTTGATTAATTAATTGAAATTGCGGATCGTATTCGGCAACTCGTCTGGGCATTCCATTTAAACCCAGCCAGTGTTGAGGAGCGAAACAAAGATTAAAGCCTATAAAAGTAATTATGAAGTGGAATCTTCCAAGATTTTCATTGAGCATTTTTCCAGTAAATTTTGGGAACCAGTGATAAATCGAGGAGAAAATAACAAAGACCGAACCTCCATAGACTATGTAATGAAAATGGGCAACAACAAAATAGGTGTCGTGTACATGAACATCAAAAGGTACTTGAGCAAGGGCTACTCCCGTTATTCCACCTAAAACAAAGTTAATAATGAATCCGCAGGAAAATAACATTGCAGCATTAAGTGATATTTTTCCACCCCATAAGGTCGCAACCCAATTAAAGAATTTAATCCCTGTGGGAACAGCTATGAATGCAGTAGCGATAGTAAAAAATAGTCTCATCCATGGAGGAGTACCACTTGTAAACATATGATGAGCCCAAACAACCAGACCTAAAACAACTATTCCCATAATTGAGAAGACCATTGTTGTATAACCAAAAAGTGGTTTTCTACTATGGATTGGAAGTATTTCACTAACTAAACCAAAGGCAGGCAAGACCATTATGTAAACAGCAGGATGTGAGTAAAACCAAAAAAGATGTTGATAAACAATTACATTCCCACCAAGACTAGGATTGAAGAAACCCGTATGAGCAACTATGTCGAAGCTTAAAAGTATTAGAGTACCAGCTAGAACAGGAGTGGATAGAACGACAAGAATACTTGTACCAAGCATTGCCCAACAATACATAGGTAATTGCATTAATTTGAGGCCAGGTCTCCTTAACTTGAGGATGGTGGCGATGAAATTTATACCACCAAAGATTGAGCTTCCACCCAAAAGTAATACACTTAATATCCAAATAATTTGACCGGCGGCTGGAGTGGTAATGCTTAAAGGTGGATAAGCCGTCCACCCAGATTGTGCGGCTCCGTTTATGAAATAGCTTGTTATTAGCATCAACCCAGACGGAGGTATTAGCCAAAAAGCAACTGCATTCAATCTTGGGAAGGCCATGTCCCTGGCACCCACATAAAAAGGTATTAAATAGTTGCCGAAGGCACCATTTACCACAGGCACAATCCACAAGAAAATCATGATTGTGCCGTGGAGAGTTAAAACTTGGTTATACACCTCTCTAGGCATGAAATCTGAGAGGGGACTGATGAGCTCAACCCTTATAGCTCCAGCTAAAGATCCTCCAATTAAATAAAACAAGAAACCACAAACTAAATATTGCAGACCTATGATTTTGTGATCGAGACTAAAACTCAGATATTTGAGCCATCCAGTTGGTTGAAGCTTTTTTGGAGTCGGGTTACTTGGCTTGAGTGAAATAGTCATAATTTATATTGATTCTTTAGAGTTTTCTTTTAACCAAATATCAAAGTCTTCCTGTTCATCAACAATTACGTTTGATCTCATTCCACCATGATAAGGGCCACACAATTCTGCGCAAACAATTGGGAAATTACCTGCTTTTGTAGGAGTAAAATTTAAAACTGTTGGTTGACCTGGAATGACATCTTGTTTAAGTCTGAATTGAGGTACCCAAAAAGCATGTATTACATCTTTAGATTCCATTTTTAAACTAACTTCTCTCCCAACTGGAACATGAAGTTCGCCAGAAATAATATCTCCTTTTGGATAATGAAAGATAAAGGCAAATTGCATTGCAGTTAACTCAATTGGTAATGAGGATAGGTTTTTTGTAGATGAAGACTCAATTGGTCCAGAACCAATACCCCCCCAAACTCTCTCGACCTGGTTATCCATTTGCCCATTATGATCATGCATTAAAGGTTGCATTCCACCCATTCGATCATAAATATCGTAGCTATATAATCCTACAAACAAAACAACAACTGCAGGAACTGCCGTCCAGAAAATTTCTAGAGAAATATTACCTTCTAAGTTAATTCCATCGCCAGTATCTCCAGGCCTACGGCGGAATTGAATAAGACTATAAATTACTAAAGCAGTCATACCTATGAAAAGTATGCAGCCAATAATGAATAGGACTCGATATAGTTCATCATAAACGGGAGCATTCATACTCGCGCTTACGGGAAGCATATCGATGTTATATGCAATCCAAACTCCACCTATGCCAAGAATTAAACTTGATGTAAGAGTTAAGATGGCCGACAGTTTCGGCAAGAAGATCTCCTTTTCTATTTATAGGTTATGGGCAAAAGTAACTAATGTATCGGCTAATTGTTAATTCAAGATGAATAATTTTTTTTTAAAGAGAATCTTTATGTTGCAGTCCGTTTATTCAGGTGACGTGCACGAAGTAATAGCTAAGTTGATTTAACAATGTCTTGATGGATTTTTGTATCCGTGCAGGTTATTTATCCACCAAAACCACGCAATAGATTGGGCATGCTTGCTGCTCACGTGGTAGTTGCGCTTATTACTCTCGTAGTGATTGGTGGAGCGACCAGAGTGATGGAGGCTGGTCTCGCTTGTCCAGACTGGCCTCTGTGTTATGGATCATTTTTGCCTGGTAGGCAAATGAATTTACAAGTCTTCTTAGAATGGTTTCATCGCTTAGATGCCTTCTTTGTAGGGATTGTTTTAATTATTCAATTTGCCTTTTCTTTGCACTGGGCAAAATCTTTACCTAAATGGCTACCTTGGACCTATGGATTTTTAACTCTATTGGTCGCTTTTCAAGGTTTTTTAGGAGCTTTGACAGTGATGCAATTATTGCCATCCTTAGTTGTAATTGCTCATCTTGCAGTTGCATTGACTCTCGTTGCAATCATGAGTGGTGTTACTCAACAATTACTTAATCCTGGTAAATCAATTTTTCCAATTTGGCTTCGTTCTTTTGGACTCTTATCTCTTTTTTTAGTAATAGCTCAGTCTTTACTAGGTAGTAGGGTGGCAACCTCTTGGGCTGCTCGCAGATGCTTGGATTTTGGAGATTCTTGCAATCTTTTAGGACTTCATCGGACAAGTGCTATCCCTGTGAGCCTTTTGGTGATTTTATTCGTAGTTGTTTCATCTTTTCGTAAAGATGTTTTTGTCAATCAATGGCCCTATTTTTTGACGATTATTTTTTTGATCATCTCACAAATCTTTTTAGGAGTCTTTTCAATTCAACTAGGGATGAGTGAACCTAGTCTTATCATTGGCCATCAACTAATTGCATGTTTGTTGGTGGCCGTGATATCAGCATTGAATTTTAAAGGTAGAGGAATTGATGATTCTTCTCAATCACTCCTTGTAAATCAATCAACTTTGGAGACATGTCATGGTTAGCTCAACATCCGATTTAATTTCAAAGCCTTTTAATCGTGAGGAAGTCGTTCCTTCTAGAAAGCGTATTAAATTACCGGCTTGGTTAGAGGTCGCTAAGCCAAGATTAATACCTCTTTTATTAGCTACGACTGTTGGTGGAATGGCCCTTTCGGAGGAATGGCCATTATCGTCTCCTAAATTGGTATGCACTTTAGGTGGAGGAGCTCTTGCAGCAGCAGCAGCAGGCGCTCTTAATTGCTTGTGGGAACAAGATCTTGATAAGCAAATGAAACGCACAAGTAATAGAGCATTGCCTTCTGGTCGCCTTTCTCAGTCTTCTGTTTTTATTGGAGCAATTGCTTGTACGCTTGCTGCTTCAGTCCTTTTAGTAAGCGGAGTTAACTGTTTAGCAGCAGGACTTACTCTCTTAGGCCTTTGTAGTTATGTACTCCTGTATACAGCTTTCTTAAAACCAAGAACATCTCAAAATATAGTTTTTGGAGGAGTCGCTGGAGCAATTCCTCCTTTGGTGGGAGCTTCTGCTGCAGCCGGACATATTGGATTAGGTGGTTGGTGGCTATTTTCTTTGGTAATGGTTTGGACTCCTGCACATTTTTGGGCCTTGGCCATATTGTTGAAAGAGGACTATAGATCTGTTGGGATACCTATGCTTCCAACGGTAAGTGGTGCTCTTGTTACAGCTAAAGCTATATCTGTCTATGGATATTTAACAGTACTTTTAAGTTTTTTAGGATGCTTTGTTTTACCTGAAGGAGGTTTGTTATATGGAATGTTATTACTACCTTATAATTCAAGACTTCTTCAATTGGTTACCAGATTAAGAAATAATCCAGAGGATTTAGATCTTGCTAAGGGTTTGTTTAGGTGGTCTATTCTTTATATGTTTGGGGTTTGTTTTTTGCTTGTTATTAGTAGATTACAAGTTTCAATTTTGTTTAATGATCAGCTGATAGCTTTGATAAAAGACTTCTCTATTGGATTTTCTTAAGTCTATAAAATAAAAATAAAAACTTTATGACCTTACTCTCCAATATTAATTAGAATTTGTTAGAAGATATCCGTTTATCTTTTTAGGCAATCTATTTCTAGATGTTTTTCATCCAATTAAGAGATTTATTTAAATCTTATGGCCCTGTTAAGGCCCTAAATGGACTTAACCTTGAAGTGCCAAAAGGTTCTTTGTATGGGTTGTTAGGGCCAAATGGGGCCGGCAAAAGCACGGCACTTAGAATTATCTGTACTCTTCTTGAGCCTGACTCTGGTGATGTTGAAGTGGCTGGTCGTAATGCCTTGCTTGAGGAGAAAGAAACTAGGCGAAGATTGGGCTATGTAGCTCAAGATGTCGCAATCGATAAAATACTTACAGGTAGAGAGTTACTACAGCTTCAAGGAGATCTTTATCATCTAGATAAAAAATATAAGAAAAAGAGAATTGAAGAATTGATTCAGAGACTTGAAATGCATGAATGGATTGATAGAAGATGTGGTTCCTTTTCCGGTGGTATGAAAAGAAGACTTGACCTGGCTTCAGGATTGTTGCATGAACCAGAATTATTGATTCTTGATGAACCTACTGTTGGATTGGACATAGAAAGCAGATCAGTAATTTGGGGATTATTGAAGGAACTAAGGAACAATGAAACTACAATTCTTTTAAGTAGTCATTATCTCGAGGAAGTAGATGAATTGGCAGATGAGATGGCTATTATTGATAAAGGCAAAGTCATTGCTAGTGGAAAACCAGATGATTTAAAAAAAGAACTTGGGGGAGACAGAGTGACACTTAGAGTTAGAGAGTTCAGTAATGAAGTAGAGGCTGAATCTGTAAGGAAATTAATTAAAAACATCAATGGTGTATCAAATGTAGTTGTGAATCAACAGCAAGGTTACTCCCTAAACTTTTTAGTTCAGAACAATGATGTCCTCTCAAAATTATCTGGTCATCTTTCAAAAGAAAATTTTGAAGTTTTTGCACTTTCTCATAGTCGGCCAAGTTTAGATGATGTTTATTTGCAGGCGACTGGCAAAACTCTTATGGATGCTGAATTAGAACTTGCTGGTAAAAGAGATTTTAAGCTTGAGAATAAGAATTCAATGCGTTAACTGCTTGTATTACGCTTAAATTATTAAACACATGATTACTACTAACCCATCACTTCAAAAGGAAAAGCAATCTAGAAATGATTTGAATGAAATGTTGCAGGAGACTTCTGCCTTAACTTGGAGGCTTTTTATTCAATTAATTCGTCGACCTTCAACACTATTTGCAGGAATTCTTCAGCCTTTGATATGGCTTTTGCTTTTTGCAGCATTATTTTCTAAAGCCCCCATTGATTTCTTGCCTGGAGGTAGTAGCTATGGAGAATTCCTTGGCGCAGGGTTAATAGTCTTTACTGCTTTTAGTGGTGCTCTTAATGCTGGACTCCCTTTGATGTTTGATAGGGAATTTGGGTTTCTTAATCGACTACTAGTTGCACCATTGAGTAGTAGAAGTTCAATCGTAATCTCTTCAGTAATCTATATAACTTCTATTAGCCTTTTGCAGAGTTTTGCAATAATGGCAACTTCTGCTCTCTTGGGTTATGGATTGCCAAGCCTGGGAGGTCTTTTTCTCATAGCAATAACTCTCTTATTGTTGGTTTTCGCAATAACTGGTTTAAGTCTTGGATTAGCTTTTGTTTTACCAGGACATATAGAACTAATTGCAATTATCTTCATAGCTAATTTACCTGTCCTTTTTGCTAGCACAGCTCTAGCCCCCATATCTTTTATGCCTGAATGGCTTGGATGGATAGCATCAATTAATCCATTAACATTTGCTATTGAACCTATACGAATGGCTTACCAAAATTCTGTAGATCTGAACGCAGTTTTAATTAATGCTCCTTATGGAGAAGTAAATGGATATTCTTGTTTAGCAATTCTGTTGATTCTTACAGTTGGATTGTTTTTTCTTATCAGACCTCTTTTAAATCGCAAACTTGCTTGATAATCTTAATTTAGCGATTTAAAGAACCTTGGAGTCTCGAAAGTATCAGCTACAAAAACAAATTATAAACGCTTTAAAAAACAATGATAATGATTTATATTCTCTTCTAAAAGCCCAATGGGCTCATCGTTTTGGCGTAGAAAGTTTGGAAGAATTGAAAAATCTAGATTTAAATGACTTAAACCAAAGCTCAACTAATGTAGATCATCAAAAAAATGATCAATCACAAGAAAAAAATTTCGAGGGTGATAAAGCAGTTTTTATAAAAGTCGAGGATAATCAAGAAAAAGAAATAAAAAATAAAGAGTTAGAGTCAATTATGGAGGAGAATCTTCAAGACTCTAAAATTAAATCCTATAAAATAGTTGATAAAGAAAATAATGAAAAAAAAGCTATAAATTCAGTCATAGACAATAAAAGTCTTGCTGAAATTAAGGCTTTAATTCCTCTACCTCCTAAGCCTAAATATAGTTATCTCAAGAAGTGGCTATTAAGAAAGTAAGTTTTAAATGTTCTTATTAATATCTATTTTTCTTTGGTTTGAGAATTTAGATCTATTTACTTACTTACTTACATCATTCCTGGCATACCCATACCGCCCATACCGCCCATACCGCCCATACCGCCCATACCGCCCATGCCACCCATACCTCCCATTGGGTCTGCGCCTTCAGCTCCAGGTGCAGTTGGGGGCTCAGGTTTATCAGCAATAACAACTTCAGTTGTTATGAGAAGTGAGGCAATTGATACAGCATCTTGAAGAGCAAGTCTGATTACTTTTGAAGCGTCTAAGATTCCTGCTTCAAGTAAATCCACATACTCTCCAGTTTGAGCATTGAAGCCTTTACCTAACCTCTTGATATCTGATACAACAACATCTCCATTAAATCCGGCATTTATAGCAATCTGTTTTGTTGGAGCAGTCAATGCTCTTTTTATGATTTCAACTCCAGTCCTTTGATCACCTTTAAGCTTATTGGATAAATCTTCCAGTCCATCACTAAGTTCTAGGAGAGTGGTTCCGCCACCAGCAACAATACCTTCTTCAATAGCAGCGCGAGTTGCATTGAGAGCGTCCTCAATTCTGAGCTTTCTGTTCTTCAACTCAGTTTCAGTTGGAGCCCCAACTTTAATTACAGCTACACCGCCTGCAAGCTTAGCGATTCTTTCGTTTAACTTCTCCCTATCATAATCAGAATCTGTTTCGTCAAGTTCTCTCTTGATTGAGGCAATGCGATTAAATAGTTCGGTGTTTTGATTTTCATTTGCGACAATAGTTGTACTATCTTTTGTAATTGTTACTCTTCTAGCTTGTCCCAAGTCGGAAATTTGAACTTTCTCAAGACTCATTGCTTTGTCTTCGCTTATTAATGTGCCGCCAGTTAGTACTGCAATGTCTCCAAGAGCAGCTTTTCGTCTCTCCCCAAATGATGGAGCCCTAACAGCTGCTACCTGTAAAACACCACGATTTTTATTTACTACTAATGTTGCTAATGCTTCACCCTCTACTTCTTCGGCAAGAATTATTAATGGTGTTCCATTCTTTTGAACTGTTTCTAGAACAGGAATGAGATCCGCAATCGATGAAATTTTTTTGTCAGTAATTAATATTGAAGGATTTTCAAATTCACAAATTAATCGATCTTCATCGGTAACAAAATATGGAGAGCTATACCCCCTGTCAAATGCCATTCCCTCAGTAATGTCTAATTCTGTGGCGAGAGATTTGGATTCTTCAACTGTTATTACTCCATCAAAACTTACCTTGTCTATTGCATCTGCAATCATTAAACCTATTTCCTCATCTCCACCAGCACTTACTGTCGCAACTTGTTTAATGGCATCACCACTGACTGATTTGCTTTTTTTCTTTAGATCATCAACTATAAGAGCTACAGCCTTTTCCATTCCTCTTCTTAATTCGATTGGGCTGGCGCCTGCAGCTGTATTCCTTAACCCTTCTTGAACCATGAATTGAGCTAAAACTGTTGCAGTAGTTGTTCCATCACCAGCTTTTTCCTTAGTTTTAGATGCAACCTGTTCAATCAGCTTCGCTCCTATATTTTCAAATGGATCTTCAAGGTCTATCTCCTTAGCAATAGTTACTCCATCGTTAACTATATCTGGTGCTCCAAATTTTTTTTCAATAACAACATTTCTACCCTTAGGTCCAATTGTGACTTTTAAAGCATTGGCTAGATTGTTTACTCCTTTTTCAAGAGCACCACGAGATTCGTCTGAAAAACTTAGAATTTTTGCCATATTTGGATTGAATTAAACTTAATCTCCCACAGGAAACACACATTAGGGGAGGCTAAATAAGTGGGGAAAGCCGAATTGTAATTCACAAATTATTCCCAATTTTTGCAGAATGTAGTTAGTGTCAACGTATGAACGATCCTGGGGCTTTATTTTTTATTCTAATGGCTGGGTTGGCCGGGACTATGACATTGATTTATTTCCCTTTGAGGATATTTCTTACAGCTACGGCTAGAAGCAGAAGATTAAAACTTTTGCAGAGAATTAGAAGATTGAGAGATGAATTGGGCCAGCCCATTCAAAATTGATATCTTCTCAACTCATAACCATCCCACCATCAACTTGAATTGTCTGACCGGTTATATAAGCAGCGGAAGGGTCTGCGGCTAAAAATCTCACTGCTCCTGCAACATCCTCTGGATTTCCGAATCGTCCAAGCGGGATAGCAGAAAGGATTGATTCACTGTTTAGATCTTTTGTCATATCAGTTGATATAAAACCAGGAGCAACTGCATTTACAGTAATTCCTCTACTTGCAAATTCTTTTGCAGCGCTTTGTGTAAGTCCTACTACGCCTGCCTTGGCGGCAGAATAATTTGCTTGCCCTGGGTTGCCCATCAACCCAACTACAGAAGTTATATTGATAATTCTTCCTTTTTTTTGCTTCAACATCTGCCTAGAAACAGCTCTTGTGCAATAAAAAACACCACTCAAGTTAAGGTCTAAAACTTTTTGCCAGTCGTCCGTTTTCATTCTCATTAAAAGACCATCTTTGGTTATCCCTGCGTTATTGACCAGAACATCAATCTTATTATTTTTCTCCAATACTGTTTTTATTAATTCATTAACCGAGTTTTCATTAGAAATATCAGCTTGAAGAGCATACGCCTTACCACCAAAGGAGTTTATTTCTGATACCACTTTATTTGCATTCTCCAAAGATGAAGAATAATTGATGATTACTTCTGCTCCTTCCTTTGCTAAAAAAATTGCAATAGCTTTACCAATACCCCTACTGGCTCCAGTTACAATTGCAGTCTGACCTTCAAGTAATTTTGAGAATGTCATAATTTTATGATTTTAAAAATCGTTAAAATCTAATACTTAGTTCATTTAACTTACTATTGAGCCACTTGCTTTTTGAAAAGACTTTAAGATGAGATACTAAAAATAGTTATTTTTACTGGTCGAATATATTAAATGAATAATCAATAGAGAGGGATCAGTTTTGCATTTGTTAATTGCGGCTGCAGGAAGTGGAAGTCGAATGGGTGCTGATAGAAATAAGCTCCTTTTGAAGGTTGCAGGTAAAACGGTTTTAGAGTGGACTTTGAAAGCAGCTTTCGATGCCAAAACAATTTCTTGGATTGGAATTATTGGACAACCCAAAGACAGAGAAAACATTTGTTCAATTCTTGATAACTCAGTAAAGTCAGTGCAATGGATCAATGGAGGGTCTACAAGACAGCAGTCAGTCCAACTTGGATTAGCTGCCCTTCCATTTGATGCTGAGTCTGTACTGATTCATGATGGAGCAAGATGCTTGGTGAGATCACTCGTTTTTGATGAAATCTCAAAGATTGTTTCCAAGGGACAATCTGTGATTGCTGCTTCACAAGTGACTGACACCATAAAAAAGGTTGATAAAGATGGTGAGATTATTGAGAGTCCTCCTCGCTCAGATTTATGGGCTGCACAGACACCCCAAGGCTTTCCAGTGAATAAATTGAAGCATGCGCATAGTGAAGCAATCGCTAAAGGATGGAAAGTAACCGATGATGCATCCTTATTTGAACGTTTGGGATTCCCAGTAAAAATATATGATGCAGGACCTTCAAATATTAAAGTGACAACCCCGTTTGATCTGGTTATTGCAGAGTCTTTATTGTCTACTTTAAAAGACTAAGACTCCCTTTTTCGCCATTCAAGATAGCTTGACTACCTAATAGAAGTGATGCATTACCACAACAGTGTCCAACGGGCAGGTTAGAAACAATTGGGATTTTAAGGTCTTGTGTTCGATCTTTGAAAATATCAAGAAGCTCAAACGTCTTTTCTTTATCGACGTCCTTCTCATTAGCGCAATTTGTAAACGAGCCAAAACCTAGCCCAGATAGCTGTTGTAGGACTCCAGCTAATCTTAAGTGAGTTAGCATTCTGTCAATTCTGTAAGGAGCCTCTCCAATATCTTCGATGATTAAGATTGATTCTTTAAAATTTGGTAGATATTTAGTCCCAATCAAGTGAGTTAGGACAGTGAGATTGCCAACTATTAGAGGCCCCTTTGAGATTCCGCCTCCCCATGGGTCCCCATAAATATCTGGTACAGAATTGCCAAACAAAATTGATTTCAGCCTGTCTTTACTCCAGTCTGGCTCGGAACCTAACGTTGTAATTAGTGGGCCATGAATTCCCCCTTGAAATCCACCTGCTAGTCGTGCAAGAAGTATGGAAGTTAAATCAGAAAAGCCAATCATCCATCCTTCTTTCCAGGGTTGTCTTTTTTCTAGCAATCTTGCCGATCCCCACCCACCTCTAGCAAAAGCCAAGAGTGGGTAATGATTTTTTGGGTGTAATTCATTAAATCTAACTTCATCGTTACCTGCTAAATAACCCCATGATCTATCTATTACATTCATATAGTTGCATACTAATCCCCATTCCTGAAGGACTTTGATCCCAGAGTGAAGATCTTCTTTTTTAGTTATTGGCGAACTTGCTGCAACTATGTGAAAATGATCACCTTTCCTTATAGGCTCAGTCATTTGCGAATCTTTCTAAGGACATTGATTAAATAATTTTGCTGCAGATCATGCCAAGAAGTAATAAACTCCCAAGCTTCACTTGATTGGTGAAATGCAAACCTGAAGTTTTAATACCTTTTGCTCTTGAACTTAATAAGAAAACCTCTCTTTGCATCCCTAAAGTAGCTATCAACCAAAAAGGCCAATATATTAATCCCAAATTTGCGTTTAAAGCAGCAAGTGCTAGAGAAAAACAGGTTAAAATGTAGCAATACGAAACTGTTTTTATTGACTTTTTCCCGAGACTGAGTGCACTACTATTTAGTCCAATTACTTTGTCTTCAATTTCATCTGCCATTGCATAAACAGTATCAAAGCCGAAAGTCCAAAAAATAGTTGCAAGCCAACAAAATATTAATGTTAAACCTCCTGTTAAGGAAGATTCACTTGCTGCCCAAGGAATCAGAACCGAAAACCCCCAGCAAATAGAAAGAATAATTTGGGGATATTTAAACCATCTTTTTGCTGAGGGATATAGAAGAATAAAAGGTAACGATAGCGATGCAAGTAGTAGGCATAAATTTCTACTTTCTTGAGGGATTGAAAGAGCTACAAAAAGACTTAAAAATAACATTAAAATTAGTATTATCCATGCAGCCTTTAGAGATACTTTCTTATTGGCCAATGGCCTTTCTTTTGTTCTCATTATTTGCTTGTCAAAATTTCTGTCCCAAATATCATTAGCGATACATCCCGCACCGCTTACAAATAATCCACCTGAAATTATTGTTACCAAGATGAATAAAGAAGGAGGGGCTTTGGGAGTTAACCAAAGAGACCAGCCAGCAGGGATAAGAAGGATCAATCTTCCACTGGGTTTGTTCCATCTGAGAAGTTGAAAATAATATCCCATTTTTTGGGTAAAAAGATTATTCACGAAAATTGATAATGATTTATAAGGCCTTCTCAATGGGCTGCTGAGGATGTCAGAGTATTGAGGTTAAACCTATTCATTTATGTTAGGTGACTCAATAAATAATTCCTCTGAAAGGCATTCTATTGAACTTGATCTTGATGAAAAGCAAGATGATGGGTTATGCCGTGTTGCAACAATTGATATTGGCACCAACTCAACTCATTTGTTAATTGCAAAACTTGAGCGAAAATTAAATACTTTTAGTATTGAACTTGCAGAGAAATCAACAACACGACTAGGAGAAAGAGATCCTCAGACGGGGGAACTTACGTCCCTTGCCATGAATAGGGCTTTTTCAACACTAAAGAGGTTTAAGGATTTATCAGAAAGTTATAAAGTTCAGAGTCTTATTATTGCTGCTACAAGTGCAGTTAGAGAAGCACAAAATGGAAAAAATTTTATTTCTGAAATAAAAAAGAAGTTAGGCTTAGATGTTGAATTGATAAGCGGAGCAGAAGAAGCAAGATTGATTTATCTAGGTGTACTTTCAGGGATGCAATTCGGAAATAATCCCCATTTAGTTTTAGATATTGGAGGTGGTTCGACAGAATTAATCCTTGCTGATAGTTCTGAGGCACGAGCATTAACAAGTACAAAGATTGGAGCAGTAAGATTACAAAGAGAATTTATAAAAAAAGATCCAATATCTTTTCAGACTGAATTGTTTTTAAGGTCATTTATTAAAGGCTCTATGGAGTCTGCCGTTGATAAAGTGTCTAGGAGGATTGAAAAAGATGAAACGCCAGTTTTGGTAGCTACTAGTGGGACTGCTATGGCTATTGGTGCATTAATATCTAACAAAGAAAATCATATTCAATCAAAATTACAAGGATATAAAATTTCAAAAAATAATTTGGATACAATTGTTAGTCAGTTGATAAAAATGACACCTTCTGAGCGGAGTCAATTATCCTCATTAAGTGAGCGGAGATCTGAAATTATTGTCCCTGGGGCTTTGATTTTACAAACCATAATGTCGATGGTTAATGTTAATGAAATTATTTTAAGTGAGAGAGCTCTTCGTGAGGGATTAGTTGTTGATTGGATGTGTCGAAATAATTATTTAAAAGATCAGTTAAGCTTTCAAGGATCAATAAGGGAAAGAACAGTTATTCATCAATCGAAAAGATTTGGCGTTAATTCAAAACGATCAAAAAAGGTATCAGAATATGCTCTTGCTTTTTATGATCAGACTAGGGGTTTGTTGCATGATGATAATGGTGACGGTAGAGATCTTTTGTGGGCAGCAGCTAAACTTCATGCATGTGGGAAGCATATCAATATAAGTTCTTATCACAAGCATTCGTGGTATTTAATTAAAAATGGAGAG
This sequence comes from Prochlorococcus sp. AG-409-D14, assembly GCA_003215895.1. Lineage (GTDB taxonomy): Bacteria > Cyanobacteriota > Cyanobacteriia > PCC-6307 > Cyanobiaceae > Prochlorococcus_B. The sequence continues at coordinate 27,937 of QCJR01000004.1, read as the reverse complement.
CTCTTAGGCTATTCCCAAAGTGAGCATTTAATGGTCGCTGCAATTGCAAGGTATCACAGAAAAAGTTTTCCAAAGAAAAGACATGAATCTTGGCAATTATTGCTTGATGAAAGTCAAAAAAATTTGGTTTCTGATATGTCTTTACTTCTTCGCCTTTCATGCGCTTTGGATAGAAGACCAGAACCTCTGATATCAAAGATAATTGTTGAAGCTAATAATAAAGAAGTTAATATAGAGCTAATTCCTAACGATCTAGGACAAAATTTAGAACTTGAGAAATGGAGCTTAACTAAGTCAATTTTATCAATTAAGAAAATTAAGGATGTTGATATAAATATACTTTAAGAAGATATCTTTTTGCCTAATAAAAAGATATCAATTCGCTTCGGATTAAACGAATCATTTTGCACTCCTTGAATGTATTTTAATAGCATAATTGAAGTAAATAATCCTAAAGCACCCGATAAAATTACCATGCTCAATGGATTGAAATTTCTATTATTTTTTCTAGTACTTTCCTTTTTTATCACAGGGCTAGGTTTAGGCTCATGATTTTTCTTTTCATTTAGTTCTTCAAGAATAAAACTTGTATCTAAGTTTAATTTCTCGGCTATTCTTCGAACCATTGCTCTAATAAACACTTTTTCAGGAAGCACGCTTTCATCTCCTGATTCAATTGCAATCAATTGCTCTTTCCCAATTCTTAGTGTTGAGGATAGATCCTCTACTGAGAGATTTCTACCTTGTCGGGCTTCTCGTAGAAACTCGCCAACAGTTCGTAATGCAGATTTTTTATTTGCGATATGAGTACTATCGCTTTTTCTTTCTTCATTTTTTTCCAATTAAAAACCTTTTGGTTATTAATTTCATTCTAAAGGCTCTGTAAAGTCGAATGTCTCTAAAAGATAATTTATCTCCGCTTTTAATGCTTGTTTAAATATAGTCCTTATTTTTCTCTCTTTAACTCGACCTAAATAAATGTGAGTGAGTAGGATTATAAAGCTTTGATCTTTTATTCCCGATCTTTAATGTTGGACTAATTATATATAATGTTGTTCTAATTAAATTTCGTTCGTGAGATGTTTTTGCCATCTCACTCAAAGGTATAATTTTTATCCATTCGTCTGGCCAGGTTACTCTATAAGCAATTGCTACAGGAGTATTCACAGGATAATAATTTATAAGTATGGATTGCACTTCTTCAACATGTCTTGCACTTAAGTAGAGACATAAAGAAGATTGAATAGATGCTAGCTTTTGAAGACTTTCCTTCTCTGGTTTTCCTGTCCTGCCATCAGCTCTGCTAAGTATTATTGTTTGAGTTAAATCTGGAATTGTTAGTTCGAATCCTAAAGTTGCTGCTGTCGCTTGATAGGCACTTATTCCAGGAACTACTTCTACCTCGATTCCTTCATCATTTAATCTACATATTTGCTCTGAGATGGCTCCATATAAGCAAGGATCACCATCATGGAGACGAACTATTTTTTTCCCTTCCTTATGCCTTTTAATTAAGATAAAAAGGATCTCTTCTAGAGTTAATGAACTTGTCTTTATTTTTTCACAATCATCTTTAACAAGTTTTGTTATCTGTATTGGAATCAGAGAGTCTGTCCAAACAAGAACATCAGCTGATTTAAGTCTTTGTTGAGCTCTTATTGTTATTAAGTCTAAAGCACCTGGCCCCGCCCCTACAATTGAAATTGGGTTCATTGATTTCTCCCATTAATTAAGGATGGATCTGGGAGTGATTTTTTAGAAATATAAATTCTCCACAGTCCTAAAAAACCTGCAAGAATTAGAAATAAGCTAATCAATTGTGCTATGCGTAGTCCTCCTTCACAAAAAGGTGGAACCCCACCCAAGCAGAGGGGATCAGTTCTTAAGGCTTCTATCCAAAATCTGCCTAAACTATAAGTAATTAAATATAAGCAACTTAAGCTGCCAGATGGTAGCGAAAGTTCTCCTTTATTTGCCTTTCTAAAAAGAAAAATCAGTATGCCAAAAACAAAAATATTCCATACTGATTCATAAAGAAAGGTAGGGTGGAAATAATCTTGTGTAGAGAACATTTCTGGCCTAAATCTATAAGGTATAAATAATTTCCAGGGTAAATTTGTTGGTATCCCAAAAGCTTCATTATTAAAAAAATTTCCCCATCTACCTATCGCTTGGCCTAATGCAACTGAGGGGACCAAAACATCTATAACATCCCAAAAAGGTTGTTTTCTCCATCGGCAAAAAAATAAAATGGATAATGTACCCATAATCAGGGCCCCATGAATTGCAATTCCTCCTCCCCAAATTGCTATTGCACTGGGAATAGATATTTTTAAGTTCAGAAGATTAATAGAACTCCAGAAGTTTTTGCCAGTGTAGTTTCTCCATTCAAATGCAACATAGTAAATTCTTGCACCAATCACAGATGCCAAAACTAAAATAGGAAGTAAATCGTTAATAAGGCTTTTTTTTAATCCTTTTTTTGAGGCTAATTCACCTGATAAATTTAAACCTAATAAAACTGAAATAGCTATTAGTAATCCATACCACCTTAATGAAAAAGGCCCCAGTTGAAACAACTCAGGCCCAGGAGATTTAAGAGCTATAAAAATATTTTCCATCAACTATTGATTTTATATTCCTTCAGCAGCTTGAACCTTTTCAACTTGTTTCTTCTTAAGAACTAGCATTATTTGTGATAAACCAACCCCAATAAAGAAAATTATCATTCCAATAACTCTTGCCTTGCTTTGTAAAACAATCTCTTTGTCAAGTTGGCCAAATCCTCCAACATTAGGATCTTCAGTTAATTTTTTACCTGAATCGATAGTGTCACCTTCTTTAACTAATAAAGTAGTTCCAGCAGGAATGTTTTCAATAAAACTTTCTCCTCCTTCATTTTTTAGATTAATAATTTTTGTTCCATCTTCATTTGTTTCGATTGAGGTTATTGTTCCAGAATTAGTTGCTGTAAACAAATTATTATTGCTTTTTTCACCAGTTGGATAAACCTGACCTCTGCCTCTATTACCTCCTATATGAATTGAATATTTTCCAAAGTTAATATTTTTGTCTTTGGTTGGATCAGGGGAGAGAACAGGAAACACAATCTCTTTATTTTGATCACCTGGTAAAGGGCCTACTAAAATAATATTTTCTTGTTCCTCGCTGTACTGAGTGAAGTACACGCCTTGTGTCTCCTCTTTTATTTCATCAGTCCATCTTTCTTGAGGAGCAAGCTTAAACCCATCTGGAAGCATTACAACTGCTCCAACTTGAAGAGGGACTTTGCTTCCATCTGCACCAATTTCTTGAAGATCCTTTTTATAAGGTATTTCTACGACAGTCTTGAAAACACTGTCAGCTGCAACTGACTGAGGGACTTCAGCTCTTGTTGGCATGCTTGCAACGTGGCAATTAGCACAAACAATTTTTCCTGTCGCCTCTCTAGGATTATCGAATTTTTGCTGAGCCCAAAATGGGTATGCCCAGGTTGGTTGAGGAATTAGAAAAATAGAAAATCCTAGAATAAACGAACAAAGGAAAAGTTTTAATGATCGACTCATGATTTGTTTTTGATCGTAGGAGTTTTTTTTGTTCATTTATTAATCATCCCCACCAAGGAGCGTTGCCAGTTCTGAAATCAGTTTCTGTCCATTGACTTACTAGAACCTGGTCTTCTTCTACTGACACATGAGCAATTGCTAATGATAGGGGAGCAGGGCCACGGACTACTTTCCCTGTTGAGTCGTATTGACTTCCATGGCATGGACACATGTACTTGTTAGCTCCACTATTCCATGGAACTACACAACCAAGGTGAGTACAAATTGCGTTAATTCCATAACTAGTGATTGCATCTTCACCTTCAACTATTAAATAGGTAGGGTCCCCTTTAAGCCCTTGCACTAAACTTCTGTCGCCAACTGGATGAGTAGATAGCCAAGCACTTGCCTTTACTGGATTGCCAAGCTCATCTTTAGCATTCGTTCCACCACCACCTCCTCCAGCTCTATAGGGAGTGAAGTATTGAGCTACTGGATATAATGCTCCTAAGGCAACCCCAGTAACGGTTCCAAAGGTTAGCAAGTTCATGAACTGCCTTCTGCCCATTGAGGGCACATCTGCAGCATTCATTTGTGTCATTACAGATGTTCACCTGAATTTAGATATTAGACCAGAATGGTCACCAAAAGGTTATTAATCTATGCCAAGACTGGCTTTTGACATGAGTTTTCAATCTAATGAGTTAAATTCTGGTAGATCTTCTTCTTCAATTCCATTGGAAGCAGACGAGGTAGTGGGATGCTTAAGAAGACGATGGGGTGTGACATATGATTTGAAATTGTTAATCAAAAAAGACAGAATATATTTACAAATGATGTGGGCTTTTTTAGAACAACAATCTTTCCCATTGGATGAGGAAACATATATGGAAAATTTGAATCGAACGTTAGAAATTATTAACCGTGCAGGCCAATCGGATTTTGTAAGGAACTGGTTGGAAAATATACAAGCAAAGCCAAGACTTGGCAGAGCAATCAATTTACCTTTACCTATAGATCAAAGGATGTCAGAATTTGTTCTTTAAAATTTGTTGTTAAGGCAACTAATCCAACACCAACAAGAAATAAAAAAGTTATAGATGTTGATAGAAGAAGCATAGTTATAGGGTCAGTAGATGGAGTTAAAACAGCTCCCGCAATTGCTGAGCCCATTACGACAAATCTCCAGGCAGATAGCATCTTCTGCCATGAAATAAGTTCAAAAAATCCTAAAATTAATTGAAGTATTGGTAATTGAAAAGCTAAGCCTGTTGAAAGCATAAGTAAAAGGACGAAATCTAAATACTTTTCAATAGACCAAAGTGGTTCAACAACATCGGCACCATAACTTATAAGAAAACCCAATGCGGCTGGAATCAAAGCCTTCCATGCAAAGAAAATTCCTAAGAAAAATAAAATTGCTGAACCTGCAACTGAGGGAGCTATCAAGAGCTTCTCTTTTTTTGTAAGACCTGGAAGGATGAACTTTAAAAACTGGTAAAGAATGAATGGTAGTGAAATAGTTAGCCCCCCATAACCTGCAACTTTGATTGAAGTAAATAAAAATTCGCCAGGTGCTACTTGTAAAAATTGAATTTTCCCCGCTGGCATCTCCAATGCTTGAACAAGCTTCCTAACAAAAAGCAAGCAGAAACCAGATGAGATAATAATTGCAATAAGACTCTTTAGAATTCTCTGTCGAAGCTCCTCAAAATGATCTAATAAAGGCATCTCAAAGGATTGTGATGCCTCAACTGAGCCAGCTCTTTCACTGATCCTTATTGGAGGTGGAGCTTTAAAATTATTTTCTTTTGGGTTTGGGCTGGCCAGTTTAATTTAAATTAATGATTTTATTTTAGTAGATAATTGAATTTGATTAAGTTTGGTTTTATTTTCTTTAGACGGTTTAGCCAGAGTTATATATAAATTATTTATTTTACTCAACCTTGATAAGTAGATTTTTAATTATTTTTTGTTGGGTCAGGCAAAATGAAAGGAGGGCAATCATTAAGTGATGATTCTCCATAATTGGCGTATTCTTTGTAACCACCCATTTTTCCGTTGGTTTTCATTAAAGCGCTTGTAAATGCTAAAAGAAGAAAGACTGTGGGAGCACCAATTATTAAAGCCGCACCAAACAAATATCCAATTAAAAACTCTGGAAAAGTATGATTTCCAAGAAACTCATGAGTGCCTAGCAAAAAGTCAATCATTTTAAACTGGTCTAATGAAGCTGATACTAAGTCATTGATGTTCACTTCTGGTGGAAATATTTCTTAGCTCTCTCAGCTTTTCCCCAAAGGACCTTCCCACCCTTATGACTAACAGTTCCAGGTAAGGATCCTGATATTCTTTTCAGATTCTCAATTGGGACCATAATCACTGGTACAAGCTTGTTGGCTCTTGCACGGCTAAAGAAAGAAGCAAGATCAGCAGCTAATTGAATATCTTTGTCATCAATAAGTCCATTTGATGATTTAAGTACAACATGGCTTCCAGGTGTTTCTTGAGCATGAAACCAAAGATCTCCTTTTTTACCTTTCCTTAGACTAATTAGTTCGTTTTGCCTATTGTTAGAACCTATTTGAATCTTGAGACCGCTAGGACTTTGGACCTCTTTTATAGTCGAAGCCTGTTCATTTTTTCTATTTGATTTAAACTTAGATGAACTTTTTTTAATGCAAATATATTCTTCTACCTCTTCCTCAAGTTCAATAATTGAGTCTAGTTTATCTTTGCTAGGCACATTATCCTCATACATTAATGAATCAAGAAATAACTCAAAATATTCAATCTCCGATATTTTCTTCTTGTGAAATTCGACTCTATTTAATATTGATTCTCTAGATCTTCTTTTTCTTTTAGCTTTTTTGAAGAGATTTTGAGCCTCAATTATTTGCTTTTTTGTAGGTGATAATAAGGTAAGAATATTATTAGCCTTTGTTTGCATTGTTATATATTCAGAAATATTTTTAATTAGTAATCGCTGAGCTTCTAGTTTCCTCACTTGATCATCTTTTGACTTTTCGAGATCATGCTTTAATTTATAGCTAATAGAATTTATCTTCCTATCTATAATCTTATTTGAATAGTATTTGCCAAGGGTAAGACTAATTTGTGTATTTTTAAAGTTTGATTTTATTTTCCCCCAGACTATAAAATCAGTTGAACCTTTGAAATTTATAGTGTAATTATTATTCTCAATATCTAATAGCCATTGCTGCCATCTTTTATATATTGCTTCCCATATTTTTAATTCAATACTTGTTACAGATTGATTTATTAAATTAATCGCTTCATTATAATCATTGCTCGCAATTTGTAATGTTAGAGCTGGACTTATTCCTTGATATGTATCTTTAAGGCTATTTTTGAATGTTGACGGAACCAAACATATATTCTCTTTCCATGAATGAAATGATTCAGAGAGTTTAGGAGTTAATCCTTTGAGAGGTGGAGGAGATTTGTAAAGATCTCCAGTTCCAATTGGTCTTAATCTTGAGTGGTTTTGTTTTATTTGTTTTCCAAGAGTAATTACTTTTCTTGATCTGTCTAAAACTAAAATATTACTATGTCTTCCCATTAACTCGACTACTACTTCTTTCTCAATTTCTTTACCAGGTCTGCTAGAGAATTTAAACCTTACTATTCTTTCAAACCCAGTTTGCTCTATCTCTAGCAAAGCTAAATTGACTAATAAATGTTTTAGCTGTTTCGCTAATGTGCTTTTCTCACCATATCTTTTTGGTGGGGGTATTTGAACAATTCTTGGGGATTCAGCAAACCAGCTAATTTCTATCCATGTATGTTTTTCTAGTGTTCTAAATCCTAATTGAAGAGTATGAGAATCAACTTGCTGCGCATTCTCAAATCTACTTGGAAGTATCTCTTGCCTTAGTTCATATACAACCGCTTTAAGGGTTGTTAAGTCCATTATTTGAATTGGAACTTTGTTCATCTAATATCCTTTTAATTTTATCAATAACGTAATTAACCTTTGCTAGGTAAATTAGATAGGATTTAGTTATGTCATCTTTAGGAAATCTTACTGTTATTACTGGCCCAAGCGGGGTCGGTAAGGGAACAATTGTTAGGAAAATCCTCGAAAGTCATACTGATGTATGGCTTTCTATTTCGGCTACTACTCGTCAGCCAAGATCTGGAGAAATTGAGGGGAAACATTATTTCTTCCTAGAAAAGAAAAATTTTCAAGAAATAATTGATAAAGAAGGTTTTCTGGAGTGGGCTTCTTTCTCTAATAATTTTTATGGAACTCCAAAAAAAATAGTTCAAGAAAAAATAGAGAAAGGAACTAATGTTCTTCTTGAAATTGAGTTAGAGGGGGCTCGTCAAATTCGAAAGTCTTTTCCTAAAGCATTGCAAATATTTTTAGCGCCACCCAATTTCTCTGAGCTTGAAAAAAGAATTAGAGGTAGAGGGACTGAGACCGAAGAAGCTATTAGAGATCGCTTGGCGATAGCAAATAAGGAACTTATTGCGAAAAAAGAGTTTGATGCAGTAGTTATTAATGAAGATATAGAAAAAGCCTTCAAAGAAATTGAAGGCTTAATGGGATTAAAAAATTAAATGTAATTAAAAAATTCTTTTTTTAAAAGGACATTGGGTGGAAAAGCAAGTCTGGAACAAATCTATTAAATTCAACAATAATACCTGCTGTTAGAGTGATCCAAATCGCTGATACGACTGGAGCTGATCTAAACCATTTAGTACGAAATAATTGAAACATGATTGAAAAAAATTAAGTGGTTTTTTAATTAAGAAATAATTTTTATCCTCTTGGACCATTAAGAGAAACATTATTATCTTTTTCTCTAAGCTCTCCATTCTTTCCCTCTCTATTTGCTTGTAGTGGCCAAGCGGCTCCTCTTTTTAAGCATTGCCAAGCAAGATCAGTATCAATAATTATTTCGTATTCTGCAGCGTTCTTTTTACCTCTAACAGCTCTTACATATTCTCTTCCTGACCAACCTATAATACCCGCAATATAGATAAACATTACTCCAGGAATAAGTAGATCTCCTTCATGACCTCGATTAATCCATGCACCCCAAGGCTCAATAGGTGGACCAATTATTAAGTGAGGAAGACCATCGTCTCCACATAAGGCTTTGCTATATCTTTCAAATCTTTTTATTGCCTGATCTGTTGAGGCAGCGCTTGCTCTTTCTTGGAAACGGGGATTATCAGCACAAGATACCAAAGCAGAAGCAGTGAAATCTGTAGGAGCTCTATCAGCGTTTAGTGCTGGGCCTGGCCTTGCATTAGCAATTGGAGCTATTCCTAAGAAAAGAAATGCTGAAAGTAGAATTGATAAAAGACGACTCATGAGTTCTGATTTTTATCTGTTGCCCTGTTTTAATAGGATTTCAATACTAAACTTAGTTGATAACTAGCTATTAATGTCAATAATTTTATCCCTCGAAACAAGTTGTGACGAGTCAGCAGCGGCTTTAGTCAGTGACGAAAAAGGAAAAGTCTCATTAATAGGTAATGAGATAGCCTCACAAATTGATGAACATGCTAATTGGGGTGGTGTCGTTCCGGAAATTGCTTCAAGAAGACATTTGGAAAATCTTCCATTTTTAATTGAAGAAGTTTTTGCAAAATCAAAATTACAGATACAAGATATAGATGCAGTAGCCGCAACTGTTACTCCAGGATTAGCAGGTTCACTTTTGGTTGGATCAATTACAGCAAGAACTTTAGCGAATTTGCATCAAATTCCTTTTTTAGGAATTCATCATTTGGAGGGACATCTTTCATCAATATATTTGTCAGAAAATCATCCTAAACCTCCTTTCTTAGTCTTATTGGTTAGTGGAGGGCATACTGAATTGATAAAAGTAGATATTCAACATAAGTATCAACGTCTAGGTAGAAGTCATGATGATGCAGCCGGAGAAGCTTTTGATAAGGTCGCAAGATTATTGGGACTTCCCTATCCAGGTGGGCCGGCAATTCAAAAAACAGCTAAAAGTGGAGACCCAAAAAAATTCTTTTTCCCAAAAGGAAGAGTATCTAAACCTGAAGGTGGTTTTTACCCATATGACTTCTCTTTTAGTGGTTTGAAAACTGCTGTATCTAGGCAGATAGAAAAAATAAGGTCAGAAAATAAAAAAATACCAATAGAGGATATTGCTGCAAGTTTTGAAAACGTAGTAGCGGAGGTTCTTGTAGAGAGGAGCCTTCAATGTGCCCTTGATCAAGGGCTAAATTCTCTTGTACTAGTAGGAGGAGTTGCTGCAAATGTCCGATTAAGGGAAATGATGCTTGCAAAAGCATCTGAAAATGCAATTGATATTGCTCTTGCACCAATGGAATTTTGTACTGATAATGCGGCAATGATTGGTGCGGCAGCTTTGTTAAGATTTTCTTCTAAGTCTCAAAGTTCAATGGAATTAGGTGTCTCAGCCCGCTGGCCCTTAGAAAAATCAGATTTACTTTATGAATGTAATCCTCCTTTTTAATCAATATTTTTAAGCTTTTAATTTTTTATTATGACTTTAAAACATGGAAATGAAGCAAATAAATCTACCAGGCTTGCAAGCTCAAGTGAACTTAATTCATGGAAGAGAGGATTCACTCCTCAAGCCGAAATATGGAACGGCAGAATGGCAATAGCAGGCTTAATTATTGTATTAATTAGTCTTGTGATATCAAATTTAATTTTTTCTGGCTAGAAAAAAGCATTCGTTTTAAAATAATATATAGTTTTAATTTTTTGGTTGGCATTTTGCTTATTTAGTGAATGTAGCTCCTATCGATGGATTTTAAAAAGAGAGTTATTAAGCGGTGAAAAGACGGTAGTTTTCATAGGCTTGAATCCTTCAAAAGCTAATTCATCTAATAACGATAGGACTCTCGTGAGAGTAATAAATTTTTGTTCGAGATGGAATTATAGAAATATCTATATAATTAATCTTTTTGGACTGATTTCCAAGTCTCCTACTCAACTATCAAAAAGCAATGATCCTATAGGTGCAAATAATGATTTGATTACTATGAAATCATTAAAATTCTGGTGGGAAGATAGTAATTGTGATTTGTGGTTAGGGTGGGGCGATAAAGGAGAATTAAAAGGACGTAATCGTAAAGTTCTAAAATTAATTAAAAATTTTTCAAATTTAAAGTCAAACGAAAATAATTATTCCAAACGTGTTTTATGTCTTGGCCTCAGTAAAAAAGGGAACCCCCGCCACCCTCTCTATATGCCAAATAAATCTTTCTTAAGAAATTTTGATCTGTAATTTTTTAATTGTTTTTGTCAGTTACTTTCTAAATTAGAATGTATAAATTATATTTGGATTGAAAGGGTTGCTACTCTATAAGAACATGTAAGTAAAATCAGCTTATTAACTTATTTATTTTCTTAGGTAGATTTAACGGATACTCGTTTATGTCTTCATTGCTAGTTATTTATGACTCCTGAGCGGCTGGGCTTGCTATGGGGTATCACAGTTTTTTCTGGAGCTGGAGCAAGGTTACTATCAGTGCTAACAGGACTTCCTGGAGTTGTTCTATTGTTGCTCTCAGGCTTGTTGATTGGGAGATCAGGTCTTGGATTGGTTGAACCTTTAGATCTGGGAAAGGGGTTGGAGACAATAGTTGGTTTATTGGTAAGCCTTGTTTTATTTGATGGTGGATTAAATCTTCGATTTCCAGGAGGGGCAATCAAATCAATAGTCTTAAGAATTTCTTCAATTAGATTAATTATTTCCTTGGCAGCGGGCGTCCTTGCTGCTCATTGGTTTGCAGGACTTGGTTGGTCAGTAGCTGGTGTTTATAGCGCGATTGTTCTCGCTACGGGACCAACTGTTGTAACTCCATTGGTCCGACAAATTCGACTTGCATCACCATTAAGTGATGTTCTTGAAGCTGAAGGTTTGATACTCGAACCTATTGGAGCAGTTCTAGCACTTTTGTTGTTAGAGCTTGTCGTTGGAGATTTGCATGGATGGAAAGAGCTTTTTCTTGGTTTGCTTTCAAGGCTTGGAGGAGGAGTCTTGATCGGATCACTTGCAGGTCTATTGCTTTCAGAGGGTTTGAAGCGCTTACGAACTGAGCCTTATATCGGTCTTAGATTACAGCTGACTCTTGGAGTAATTTTCTTGCTTTATGGAGTATGTGAATGGTTATTACCTGAATCAGGATTGCCCGCATCTGTTGCAGCAGGGTTTGTTGTAGGACAAAGACCTTCTACACAGGCGAATGAACTTGATAAATTAATAAGAGAATTAGCGCAGTTAGCAATAACTATGCTTTTCCCCTTACTAGCAGCAGATGTTTCATGGGGGGAATTGAGTCCTCTGGGGTTGGGGGGTATAGCTTGCGTACTTTTTTTGATGATCGTAGTAAGGCCAATAGCAGTATCGATAGCAACTTATGGATTACCTCTTGATAATAAACAAAGATTATTTCTTGGTTGGTTGGCTCCCCGTGGAATAGTTACTGCAGCAGTTGCTTCTTTGTTCTCTATTCGATTGGAGCAAGCAGGTGTTTTAGGCGCTGGAAAACTTCAGGGATTAGTGTTTTTGACAATATTAATGACAGTAGGCATACAAGGTTTAACAGCTAAGCCTTTAGCAAAAATGTTGGGGTTATTAGATGAAGAAAAAGATTTAGATAAAACGACGAATTCGGCTTCTATCTTTACAGGATCTTGAGAGCAAAACCCAACTTTGAATTAAATCAGGCCCCTTAAGGGTTCCAAAAAGTGCAGCTCTAAGACATTTCATGACAAGACCTTTTTTGACTTCGCAATTCTTTGTAGCTTGATTTATTAAATCAAGCGCTTGTTCTTTACTAAAAAGTCCAGCATCTAAGTTTTCTAGCTTTTTAAGAATAAAACTTAAAATTATTTTTGATTCTTTGATTTCTAATTGATTTTTACCATCATTACTTAATTCTGGCTCTTCAAAAAAAGGTTTGGCTTGATCAACTCCATCATTAATGAGAACCATAGATGGTCTAATTAAATTTACCAGATGTGTTCCCCATTCATGATTTGGTAAATACCAATCATTTTCTCTAAACAAAGGATCTAAATTTTTTAATAGAGCTTCGGGTGACATTTCATGTATTACTTGAGAGTTGAGCCAGTTCAATTTGTCCCAATCAAATTTGGCTGAAGCTTTATTAACCTTCTTAAAACTGAATATCTCTGCAATTTCTGAAATATTGAACCTTTCATTAACCCCTTCTGGGACTGACCAGCCAAGAAGAGTCATATAATTCGCCATCGCTTCGGATGTGTAACCCATTTTCTTGAATTCAGAAATTGAAATAACTCCATCCCTTTTGGAAAGTTTTTTACCTTCAGAATTAAGGATTAAAGGGGTATGTGCGAAAACAGGAATGTTGAAATCTAAAGCTTCGTAAAGAAGAATTTGTTTTGCAGTATTTGCTAGATGGTCTTCTCCCCTTATTACATGAGAAATTTGCATTGCTGAATCATCAGCAACAACAACTAAATTATATAAAGGATCTCCAATTGAATCTGCTGGTGCTCTTCTTGCAATGACCATGTCACCGCCTAAATCTTTTCCACTCCAAGTCATTTCCCCTCGAATTAAGTCATTCCATGTAATTAATTTTTGATCACTGATTTTGAATCTGATAACAGGTTCTCTTCCCGCTTTTATAAATTCTGATTCTTGTTTTGGAGTTAAATGTCTGTGCCTATTGTCATATTTTGGAGCTAGACCATTTTTCTTTTGGGTCTCTCTCATTTCATCAAGCTCAGCTTCTGATGCATAACATTTGTATGCAAATCCTTTATCGATAAGCGTTTTTATGATTTGCTTATGCTCATTTACTCTTTGGCTTTGAATTGTTGGAGATTCATCCCAGTTTATTCCTAACCATCGGAGCCCATCAAATATGTTTTGTATATATTCTTCTTTGGATCTTTCAATATCAGTATCTTCAATCCTTAAGAGGAAACTACCGCCTTCTTTCCTCGCAAAAAGCCAGTTAAATAATGCAGTTCTCGCTGTTCCTAGATGAAGTGTTCCTGTTGGACTTGGTGCCAATCTTACCCTAACTTTCAAAGTTCTAATTCGATTTAGATACGGGACCGACGGGATTCGAACCCGCAACTTCCGCCGTGACAGGGCGGTGCTCTAACCAGTTGAACTACGGTCCCAGTTTTAGGCCTTAAAAAGGATTTAATCTTTTATTAGAAATCCTTTGTATTGACCCAATGAGTATCATCCTAAAAATGCCTTCTAGTCAACTAAGAATTAATATTGTTGACTTAGTAAAACTAACTTTATTAGGTTTTTTCAATCTAATTCTCTGTTAAGAGAGACGCTCATGAAATAAAACTAAATAAGTAGATGAATTTTAAGGACGAAAACCTGCAGGCTCTATGAGCCTAACTTGATTTCCACGAGCTGTGAACTCGCGTCCTTGGTCGCTTTGAACTACTACACGGCCACCTGATTTTACACGAATAACTCGAGCCCTGACCCAGCCTAATGCGGCTGACTCAAGAACTTTTACGACATCGCCAGGTTGAAGATCCAACTCCATTCTTTAAAAAAGTAACTGCAGAAAGGGTTTTCGAACGCGCCGTGGAGGACTTGAACCCCCGACATCAGGTTTTGGAGACCTGCGTTCTACCAACTGAACTAACGGCGCATTTTATATACCCTTTAAGTCATTGTTTACCAATGACTTTTGATTGAGGAGGCCGAAACCTCAGCGGTCGAAGCGCTGCTTTACGCGAGTAGCTTTGCCCACTCGCTCACGCAGATAGAAAAGCTTCGCTCTTCTTACTTTACCTCGGCGTTCAACCTTAATGGATGCAACTTGAGGACTATGAACCAGAAAAATTCTTTCAACTCCAATTCCTTGGAAAATTCGCCTTACCGTAATTGTTTGATGAATACTTCCATGTCTCTTTGCAATTACGACTCCTTCGTAGGGCTGAACCCTCTCCTTATTACCCTCACTTATCCGGACACCAACACGAACAGTGTCTCCAACATAAATATCAGGGAGCTCTTTGCTTTGTTGTGCATCTTCAAAAGACTTTATGATTTCTGCAGGAGAGAGCTTTTTGATTGAAATTTTCTTTCCCTTGGATTTTGTTTCAGAAGCACTTCTCACTCCAGAATCATCTGAGGCATTTGATTTATCTTCAACTTTTACCTCTTCTGAAGAGGGTTCTTTCGAATCAACGGACATCACCAATTACTCTTAATTTGGCCGAGCACATATTGTAACCGCTGGTTTCTCAATTTAAAAATTTTTTATATCTTTGATTTTTTCATCTCTATTTGAGCACAACTTTCATATTTACCCTTTATCCAGTCATTGATTGATCGTTTAAAAGAAAAATTAGTTTTTTTTACGCTTTTTCTTAATATAGAAATTTTATTAAAGAAAGGGATTTTTTCAATAAAACTGTCCCGCTCCATTTGATAGTTTACCTATTATTAGTTTATTAATAGAATGCAGATTTTTTTGTTTTTGCTTTTTTCCTAAACAATGAAACTTTTCTCAGATCTCCTTGCTTCTGCAAACTCCAAAATCCCTATCAATACTGGTCCAGTGATTAAACAAAGGAGAGGAGTTGAAATTAAGTCTTCAAGAGAGATAGAAATTATGCGTAAATCAAGCAAAATAGTTGCAACTGTATTGAGTGAAATTAGAGATTTAGTTGAACCTGGAATGTCTACTTTGGATCTAGATAAATATGCAGAAAAACGAATAAGAGATCATGATGCCAAACCAAGTTTCAAAGGATATCAAGGCTTCCCAGGCAGTATATGTTCAAGCATAAATAACGAAGTTGTTCATGGGATACCAAGTAAGAAAAAAATTATTAATGATGGAGATTTACTAAAAGTTGATACGGGAGCTTTTTATAATGGTTATCACGGAGATAGTTGTATAACTATCTCCGTTGGTAATACTTCAGATCAAGCAAATGAACTAAGCAGGGTCGCAAAAAACGCTTTGATGCTTGGAATAGAACAAGTCAAGCCACAAAATAAACTTCTAGATATAGCAGGAGCGATAGAAGATTATGTGAAAGCTAACGGTTTTAGTATTGTTGAAGATTACACTGGACACGGTGTAGGTAGGAATCTTCATGAAGAACCCTCGGTATTTAATTTCAGAACTAATGATTTACCAAATGTCACTCTTAGAGAAGGAATGACTATTGCCATAGAACCTATAATTAATCTTGGATCCAAGTACTGCAAGACACTTCGTGATGGATGGACAGTAATTACAAAAGATGGAAATCTATCTGCTCAATGGGAGCACACTGTTTTGGTTACTAAAAATGGTTTCGAGATACTTACTGATAGAGGAGATTAATTTTTTTAAAGAGTGGTTAATTTGAGTAAATTTTATTTATAAATCTTGAATATAAGATTCTCATTGATTCAACTATTGGCATTACTAAATATGTAATGGGGTTAGGAGAAACTATTATTAAATAATTGTCTTTTTCTGCTTTTTGTATTATTTTTCTTGCTACAAATTCAGGTTTTAAGATCCCTTGTTGGTTTAATTTTGATTTGAACGGGCCTAAGATTAATTTTTTGATAGTAAAAGAATTTCTTTTTTTCATTAATAATTTACTTTTTTTCAAACTTACAAGTTCACCTATTAGACGTTTGGTTATTTCATATACTGGACTAAAAGCTATTTGAATCTCTGCTTCGGATGTATTTACCCATACCTCCTTTGGATTGCAATTATTTAAATTATTTGATAAAGCTACATTCTCAAACAATTCTATTAATCTCCAATGACTTAGGGAATTTATTTCTAGCGCTTTGTTTATTTTATTTGAATCAATCATTTGTTTTGGATTGAATCCATGATTAAGTATTAAAATATCAATACTGGCAAGACTGCTTGAAAGGAGTTCTTCCTTTCCACAGGACCAAAGAATCCAATCATCAGCATTGTTCTTAGAGGAATTACTAATATTTTTTTTGTCATGAGTTAAGCCAACTACATAAGCCCCTTTTTTTTTCAGTACTTCAATAAGTGACTTGCCAAGGCTTCCATTCGCACCTGTTATGGCAATTTTTATGCCTTTGAACCTTGAGTCGTTTGACAAGTTTTTTCATTGAGTTGGATCCATTATATTTCTTGCGAAGAAATTAGGAATTACTGGAGAATATCTTTCTAATTTGAACTTTATACAGATTTAGAGTTGAGAACTTTTTTAAAAAGCCTAAACTTATAAAGTTAATAATTCACGACAGATCTTTAGTTAATGAGCAAGACCTTTCTAATTGGATCATGTGAACCATTTAGTGGTAAGTCAGCATTAGTTCTTGGAATAGCAAGAAATTTAATTGCTTCAAATAATTTGGTTAGATTTGGTAAACCATTAGCCACAAGCCTTGAATTAAATGTCTCTGAAAGAGGAGACATAAAAGATATGATTGATGATGATGTTAGGTTTGTTGGAGAAACATTACGATTATCTGCTGAAAATTTAATTCCTTCGATGCAATTTTTGGCAGCTTCTACTGCTAGCAAGAGGATTCAAGAGAATATCTTAGACCCTGGTGTTAAATTTGATGAGTTTAAGCAAACTCTGAATTCTTCTGATGAGGTTATCAATATTCTTGAAGCAGCAGGTAGTTTGCATGAGGGACTTTTATATGGATTAAGTCTCAGTCAACTTGCTAAAGGTTTAAACGCTAAAGTTTTACTTGCTCATTTTTGGCAAGATAGTAGAAGTGTTGAAGCTTTATTAGAGGCTAAAAACCAACTAGGAGACCATCTGAGTGGCGTTGTCTTAAATGCTGTCAACCCTGATCAAATCAAAGATATTAAAGAAAATATAGTTCCAGCTCTTAAGTCACTTGGTTTAGATGTCTTTGGGGTGATGCCTAGGTCACCTTTGCTGAGGAGTGTCACTGTTGAAGAATTGGTGAGACGTTTAAATGCTCGAGTTATTTGTTGCTCTGATAGGCTTGAGCTAATGGTCGAGACTTTGAGTATAGGCGCGATGAGTGTTAATTCTGCAATGGAATTTTTTCGAAGAAGGCGTAATATGGCAGTAGTGACTGGAGCTGATCGAACAGATATCCAATTGGCGGCTTTGGAAGCTTCTACTCAATGTCTAATTCTGACAGGTGCTGGGGAACCATTACCACAATTGATTAATAGATCAGAAGAGTTAGATGTTCCACTCCTAAAAGTTGATAGAGATACTCTCTCGACAGTTGAGGTTATCGAGCAAGCATTTGGTCATGTTCGTCTTCATGAGACAGTAAAAGCTACTTATGCTTTTCGTTTGGTACAAGAACATTGTGATCTCGATCGAATCTTTAAAACTTTAGGAATTTCTTCTTGAGTTCGTAAATAGTGGCTACCTTTAAACTATCTGAATTGGGATGTCCTTGAGTCGAGCACTCGATTTTCCTGCGTTGGGACGAGTTGATACTCTCGCTCAAGAATTGGCCTTGTTAAAAAACGAGGGAAAAAGAAGAATTGCTTTTTTAGGGAGCAGGCATGTTCCTGTGGTTTCTATCCATATAGTCGAATTAATAGCAAGATCTTTGGCTCAAGAGGGCCATTCGATAATCACCTCAGGTTCTCAAGGAGTTAATGCTGCGGTAATTAGAGCAGTTATAGATGTTAACCCTTCTCTCTTGACTGTGTTGTTACCTCAGTCTCTTGATAGGCAAACTTCAGAGGTAAAGGATCTTCTTGCTAGCGTTCTTCATCTCATAGAGAAAGAAGATAGCAATGATTTACCTTTGCCAATGGCAAGTAGTCTTTGTAATCAAGAAATTATTAACAGATGTGATCAATTAATTTGTTTCGCATTTCATGACAGTGAAACATTATTAAGTAGTTGCCATAGTGCTGAGGATATGGGAAAAGTTGTTAGTCTGATGTTTTTCGATTGATCTTCAATCAAATATAATTCTATCCTTCTAGATAATTTTAAACTTACGAAATTGCTTATAATTATATTTATAAGCAATTTGGCTTTTTGTTCATAAGATAGTGGTAACAAAGAGAATTTTTCATGCCTTCTTCTTATTCTTTTGATGTGGTTTCAGAATTTGATCAGCAGGAGTTAGTAAATGCTATTGATCAATTGAGGAGAGAAGTGGATCAAAGGTATGATCTTAAAGATTCAAAGACAAAAATAGAGATTAAAGAAGATGAATTAACTATTGTCTCTCTAAGTGATATGACAATTGAATCTGTAAAAGATATTTTATTACAGAAAGCCACAAAAAGGAATTTATCATTAAAAATATTTGATTTTCAAAAAATTGAAACTATAGGAGGAAATATGGTAATGCAAATTGTTAAATTAAAGAAAGGTTTGCCTCAAGAAACTTCAAAAAAATTAAGTAAGTTAGTTCGAGATAATATGAAGAAAATAACTGTATCAATACAAGGAGATAGCTTGAGAATTACAGGTAAAAATAAAGATGATTTGCAATCTGCAATTAATTTAATTAAGAAGCAGGAAGATGATTTAGAAATAGCTCTACAATTTCAAAATTATAGATAGTAAATTAATAATTAAAAACTTTATTACCAAGATTTTTTATTATGGAGCAATTAATAGAAAGACTTTCTAAAAAAGCAGTTGTTTTATCCGGACAGTCTAAAAAAGAATTAGAGAGAACATGTTGGATGATTGTTCATGAGCATAAGCATGGGGTGATGCCAACAGAATATGATATTAGGGAGATTGATGAAGAACTATATTTGGAGGTTTTAAAAACTGCTAGAGATATGCCTTAGTTAAAGAAGAGTGAAACTTTTTATTTATTGAATATGGCAATTTCGCGGGTTTAAAAATAAATTTATTATTTTTTCTATCTAACAATTTTCACAATACTTGCTAAATCAACATAAAATCGTTTTTAGATAATCTTTTTTATGACAACTCCATTTCGTAATGTGACTCCGAATGGACCAGGTGGCACAACAACTCTTCTACTTGTCCTTTCATTTACCGGATTTTTACTTCTCACTCAAGCATTTTTCGTTGTTCCTGCTGGACAAGTTTCAGTTGTCACAACATTAGGTAAAGTAAGTGGTGGATCACGAAAGCCTGGTTTGAATTTCAAAGTACCTTTTGTTCAAAATACTTATCCATTTAATGTTCAAACTCAAGTTAGACCCGAAAAGTTTGATTCATTAACTAAAGATTTGCAAGTCATTTCTGCAACGGCTACTGTTAAATATGCTCTAAAGCCTAATGAGGCTGGAAGAGTATTTAAAACCATTTCCTATAACGATAGAGAGATATACAACAGAATTATTCAACCATCATTACTTAAAGCACTCAAGTCAGTTTTTTCAAAGTATGAGTTGGTAACAATAGCTAGCTCTTGGAGTGATATTTCTGAGTTGGTTGAGCAAACAGTAGCTGATGAACTTAATAAGTTTGACTACGTGGATGTTCAATCACTTGATTTGACTGGCTTGACTATCGCTGATGAATATAGAGCAGCTATTGAACAAAAACAGATTGCTGAGCAGCAATTATTGAGAGCTCAAACCGAAGTTAAAATTGCTGAGCAAGAAGCTCTGAGATACGACACATTAAATAAAAGTCTTGATGATCAAGTTCTTTTCAAATTGTTTTTAGATAAATGGAATGGTGAGACACAAGTTGTTCCTTCATTGCCAGGAAATGGTTCAGGAAATGTTCCTGTAATTGTCAGAGGAAAAAATTAATTAGTAAGAAAAATTGATAAAAAAATCCAATTAATTTAATTAATTGGATTTTTTTTTATGCGATTTCAGAAAAACTTTCTTGAAAAGCTTTTATTGTCGAATTTATATCATCTTCAGAATGTGCAAGTGATGTAAAACCAGCCTCGAATGCACTTGGCGCTAGATAAATACCTTTTTGGAGCATCAGTCTATGCAATTTGCTAAACCGATTTGTATCAGCTGATTTAGCTTCTTCGAAGTTTCTAACTGGTCCTTCACAGAGATAAAAACCGAACATTGCGCTTATGCTCTGACCATAAATGGCAATATTTGATTCTTTAGCAGCTGTAATGACTCCATCGACAAGCTTTTTCGTAAGAGCTTCCAATTTTTCATAGCTACCTTCTTGCTTAAGGAGTTCAAGAGTTTTAATGCCGGCTGTCATAGCAAGAGGATTACCGCTCAATGTACCTGCTTGATACATAGGACCAGAAGGCGAAACCATTGACATGATTTCTTTCCGACCACCATAGGCTCCGACAGGAAGTCCTCCGCCAATTACTTTCCCCATGGTGGTTAAATCAGGAGTTACTCCAAAACGCTCTTGAGCTCCTCCATAGCTGATTCGAAAACCAGTCATTACTTCATCAAAAACCAGGAGAGCACCGTTCTCCTGGGTTACCTCTCTCAACCCCTCTAAGAATCCAGGTTCAGGTGTGATAAAGCCTGCATTTCCAACAACAGGCTCAAGGATAACTCCAGAAATCGCATCCGGGTTTTCAGCAAAAAGCTCTTTTACAGCCTCAAGATCGTTATAGGGAGCTGTAAGAGTATTGGCGGTTGTACTTCTTGGGACACCTGGTGAGTCAGGTAGACCAAGTGTTGCTACTCCTGAGCCTGCTTTCACTAAAAACATATCTGCATGCCCGTGATAGCAACCTTCGAACTTGATAACTTTATCCCTGCCAGTAAAAGCTCTCATTAAACGAAGAACAGCCATACAAGCTTCAGTGCCGCTATTAACAAAGCGGACCATTTCTACGCTTGGTACAGCATCTATAACCATTTCAGCGAGCTTGTTTTCGAGAACACAAGGTGCTCCAAAACTCGTACCTTTTTCAAGTGTTTCTTGAAGGGCTGAAATTACCTCAGGGTGGGCATGACCGCAAATCGCTGGCCCCCAGCTACCTACATAGTCGATGTATCTGTTCCCATCAACATCCCAAGCATAAGGACCCTTAACCCGATCAAAAACGATCGGATCCCCTTCAACAGATTTGAAAGCTCTTACAGGTGAACTGACTCCACCAGGCATTAAATTTTTGGCAGCGCCAAAAATTTCTTCGGATTTTTTTGTGTTCAACGCGTCTGTCACAGCACCTCAGCGAATGAGCTCATAAACACAGTCAGTCATAATGGCCTAAAACTGACTGATTCGTCTAAATTTTTGAATCTGTTCAGCATCTGGTTATTTTTTTTTAATCTTTATAAGGTCTATTTCCCTAATTCCTTTTAATCATAAAAACAAGTGGCAGAGAGACTTCCTTCGAGATAATGCTCTTTAAATTCAATATATTTTGGCTAATTGTAAATATTTGATTTGTTAATTCTGTGATGATTTGAAAATAGAAAAAAAAGATTTTTTACAAGAAAAATTCATTTTCACTGTCTGATGGAGGCCAGTTGATATCGACAATTACAGGTGCATGATCACTAGGTTTCTCTCTAGATCTTGGTTCTTTGTCGATCCAACAACTATTGGCACAACTAAGAATATCTTCTGTTAAGTAAATATGATCAATGCGCCAACCCTTGTCTCTTTCCCAGGATGAATGGCGATAATCCCACCAAGACCAATTTCTCCCTCCAGGTTCAAAAATCCTGAAAACATCTTCTAATTCCCCTCCTAAAGCATCTTTCAGTAATTTTCTTTCTTTGGAAGAGGCCATAATTGACTCTTTATATCTAATCGGTGTATGTATATCTCTATCTTCAGGGGCAATATTAAAGTCTCCTAGTAAACATATAGGCGTATCGTTTGATTTGATTTCCCTTAGATAAACCTTTAGGCATTCTATCCATTTTTCTTTATAAATAAACTTGTCTGAATGTATAGATGATCCATTTGGAACATAAACATTTATAACTCTGATATCATTAATTTCAGCGCTTATCATTCTTTTTTGCTCACTTAAAGTAGATAAATCTTTGTACTCTTTGATTACTTGATCAAAACCAATCTTTATATCATTAATTGGAAATCTACTGATTATAGCTACCCCATTGTATGATTTTTGACCAGAAATTGAAACTTCGTATCCAAGTTTGGAAAAAACTTCAACGGGAAAATACTGATCTTCTGTTTTTGTTTCTTGTAAGCAAAGGATGTCAACCTTGCTTGTGATGAGCCATTCTTTGACATGATCTATTCTTGAACGAATAGAATTGACATTCCATGTTGCAACAAGCAAGACTTTGAACTTTATTGGCTAAGTTATTATTATCTATATTCGGACGAAAGTTTAGTTTTGAACCAAAATGCACGTTTTATTAATGGTCAATTATTGTTGTTTTTTATATGCTGCTCAACAACTTTAATTACTGCTGGGCAATTTATTTCTTCTTTCAGGATAATAAAAATTTCTGAAGTAAAAAATTATTCAACTGATGAGAAAAGAGATATCTACAGTACATTTGATGCTGAAGATCAAAAAAATCAAGGTTTACCAATAGATCCATTTGATTTGATGAATCGTCTTAAACAAGCAGGAGCCATGAATAATGCTACAAGTCCATCAGATGCACTCGATGAAGCTCTAAATGCCTTTGATCAGTCGGGTTATGAAAATGTCCCAAATGAATAAAATCACAATAGTATTTGAAAGATTTTGGTAAATTTAAAATTGGTCACTAAAAGAGTGTTTACTAGATAGATGCAGAATCATCCGATCCCCTCGGTCACTGATCCAATGCAATACAGAGCAATTGGAATAGTTAGAGGTGTTTACAAACCTCAAGATGACGATAACTTTACTCGAGGAGCTTTAATTGATTCCAAAGGTAATGAAATAGATGCGGTTTTGCTTGGAAGAGTTATAACTTTGATCCGTAATCATGTTTCTCTAGAAAAACCTCACATCTGGGTTGTATATCCAAGATGTAGAAATAATCAAAACCTTCATTTGCAAATCACAGGTATTTGGGAACCAAGTACTCTAAAAAAAGACCTAGTTGGAAAAGAGGGGTTGAATGAAGCTTCAAGTTCAGAAGTTGATTCTGATGTTTTATTAGAAGGTGATAATTATTTCTCAATAAGAGGAGAATTGATTTTTACTAAGCCAGAAGATAAGGAGGTAGTTATAAAAATTCGTCAAAAGCCAAAAAATAAGCGAAAAAAAGGTTTGCCTTTTAAAGTTAATCTTAAAGGAGAAGTACCTATTAATTATTTAAAACATTTTGTTAGTCTTGATGTTCGTCGTGTTGGCTATCAACTTTTGGTTGAAGATTTTCAAATAATAGGTCCTATTTCGCAACAACTAATCAATAATAAAAGTAGTAAAAATCTTAAAAAGTAAACATTAATCTTAATTTAAAATATAAATGTACTCTGTCCATAAAACTGATCATAAATTTAATCTAAAATGAAATCTATTTTTATTGATTGTACACTTGGAATATCAGGAGATATGCTGGCATCAGCATTCTTAGACTTAGGTATACCTCGCTCTATTTTATTAGATAATTTAGCAAGCTTAAATATAGATAAAAATTATAATTTAGAATTTAAGGAGGGAAATAGTGAAGGGATAAAAGGAATTTTCTGTATAAAAAAAGAAATTCAATTTAAGGAATCATACAGAAGTCTAAATGATGTAAAAAACTTGCTTATGGATTCAGGTTTGAATGAATATGTGAAAAAAAAATCTATAAGGGTTTATGAAATTCTTGCAGAAGCAGAAGCAGTGGTACATGGAAAGGAAATTTCAGATATTCATTTTCACGAGCTTGGCTCAATTGATTCCATTCTTGATATTGTTAATGTTTGCTCCGCTATTAATTATTTAAAGCCAGATAAGATTTATTTTTCAAATCCACCTGCAGGGAAAGGAATTGTCTCGACTTTGCATGGTCTTCTTCCAGTTCCAGTGCCTACAGTTTTAGAAATAGCTAGGAAAAATGAAATTCCATTAATGGTGATTGATGATAAATATTGTGGTGAAATTACAACTCCTACTGGTATTGCATTGATAGCAACTTTTATAGATAAATTTGGTCAACCAGATAATATAAATATTAAAAAGATTGGTATCGGTTTAGGAAGTAAAAATATTTCTAGACCTAACTTTTTACGAGTTTTGCTTATAGAGGGTGTTGATGATTATAAAGATAATAATAAGCCTTTTTTTGAAACTATAATTTCTCATGAGGCTTGGATCGATGATTCCACACCCGAAGATATTGCTATCTTAATCGAAAGATTAAGATCCGCAGGTGCGATAGATGTTGTTTGTTACCCGGTTGATATGAAAAAAAATAGAAAAGGTATATGTATAAAGGCTATTGTCTACCCCAAAAAACAAAACTTACTTAGGGAAGTTTGGTTTAATTATAGTACAACAATTGGAATAAGAGAAAATAAGATTAATCGCTGGATTCTTCCACGACGAATAGTGACCCATAAAACTAAATTTGGGGAAGTTAATGTTAAACAAACAATAAGACCAAATGGACAGATTTCAATAAAAATAGAACATAAAGATATAACCAAAATAAGTTTAAGTACTGGGATATCAATAGAAGAGATTCGTCAGAGATTATTCATTGAATTATCAGATTTTTATAAATTAGATGATTGGTCACATTGATGCTTAATTTAAAAAAGATTCAAAGTAAAATAGTAATTTTCATTTTGGGGATGTTATCTAAAATTAATATTAAATTTTTGGTCACATTGATTTGTTTTGCATTTATTGGAAGCTCAATATATTTAAATTTCGAATCTTTATCTAACCAGAGAATTAATACCGAAGGGCTATTATGGCTATTAGGTGGTATTATATTTAGTCTTTTAAGTATAATTATTAATGCCTATGCTTGGAAACTTTTAATCAGTAACATTGGTTGTAATAGTAATAATTTGAATATAGTTAAACTATTTATTTCTACCAATATTTATAAATATTTACCAGGTGGGATATGGCATTTTGTATCAAGATATAATACTCTACGCTTAGAATTTTCAAATCAAAAATCAATTGAATCTATTTTATTAGAACCATTATTAATGCTAACTGCGAGCTCTATTTTTATACCTTTTGGAGGAAATAAGATTTTTATTTTTATACTTTGCTGGTCATCTACTTTAGTCTTATTACCTGTACTTCGACAATTTGTAATCAAAAAATTGAAGGCAATGAAGGCAAGTATTTTTACTAATAATTATGAGAAGGAGGATACGAATTTACTTAAAGACAATCAAAATATTTCACTCAAAAGTTTTTATCCGTATAAGCCGTTATTTGTAGAAATTATTTTTATTTTATTTCGTTTTCTTGGCTTTTTATGTTGTCTTAACGCATTTTCTATTGGGTCATTAGTTACTCAAGGTGAATTGATTTCTGCTTTTTCCTTCGCATGGATGATTGGTCTTGTAGTACCAGCAGCTCCCGGAGGATTAGGTGTCTTTGAATCAGTGATTCTATTTAGTCTTGGTTCATTTTTTCCAGAAGGTCCACTTTTAGCTTCATTGCTTTGCTATCGACTCGTTTCAACAATATCTGATGTTGGCGCAGTTGTGATTTATCCAGTTAAAAAATTACTTAAAATTTAAATTCTATTTTAATCATTTCTGTTTTCTAAGCTTGGTATTAAGGCTAAAGATGCTATTAATCCAAGGCAAATTATTATTAATGAAGGTAATATAGATTCTGCGACTCTTTCATCTCCGGCATATTGGAAAATTCGTACAGAAAGCGTATCAAAATCAAATGGTCTCAATATAAAAGTTAATGGTAATTCTTTTATAGTGTCAACAAAAACTAGAAGTCCTCCAACAAGTATAGGGCCCTTAAGAAGTGGCAGATGTATTTTGAAAAGGGTTTCGGGCCAGCTCTTGCCAAGGTTAATAGCTGCATTATCAATGCTTGGTGAAATCCTATCTAACCCAGCATCAAGTCCACCTTTTGAAACAGCTAGAAATCGAATACTATATCCCCAAATTAGTAAGCTTAAAATGTTTATTTGCGAGATATTACCTTTAAATGAAATAAGAGCAAGAGCTAAAACTGAGCCAGGGATCGCATAACCAATGCTGGATAGAAAGGTCAATAGATTGAGCCATTTATTGTTCTGCCATCTCTTAGCAATTGATAAAATTAATGATATGAATATTGTTATTATTGAAACAGTTAAGGCTAAACTAAAACTTCGAATAGTTAGGCCAAATAACTCAGTATTGAATCCTTGATACATTTGATCAAGATTTATTATTGCCCATGTAATTGGAATTCCCAAGGTAAAGATTGGAGGTGCACAGGTTATTACTTGCGCAAGGAATAGATTCATACCTTTTAATTCCCATTTTGGTGAGCCTCCATTAACTATTCCCTCAGTCCATCGTTTACTTCTTTCTCTTGATTTGCGTTCAATTGCAATTAATAGAAAAACTAAAATTAATGCAAATAAAGCAAGAGCGATTGCACCCGAAGGTTCACCTTCCTCTACCCAGCTTTCTAGTATTCCCGATGAAATACTTGGAATGTTTAACAGTTGAACGGCACCTAACTCATTTATGATTTCCATTGCCATTAAAGCCAAACCAGCAGTAATTGAGGGAATTGCTATTGGCAGAGATATTCTGAAAAAACTTTTCCAAGGACCTATCCCAAGAGTTCTGCATGCCTCAATTTGTCTTCTACCGCCTTTCTCAAAACTTTCTGAACTTAGTAGAAATACATATGGGTAGGTTGTGAATGCCATTATTACTACACCCCACAACATACCTGTAATTCTGATGGAATTTATGCTACCTAGGTCAATGAAAGTAGCTGCTAAAAGATAAGCTGGAGTTGCGAAAGGGATTAATTGACAAACTCTAAGTATTTTTCTGCCTTTGAAATGGCAATTGGCTAAAACCCAACCATTTGCTATTCCTAAAAACCCTCCGAGACTTAGAGAAAAAATCAACAATAATAGAGTCCCTTTTATTTCAGTAAGATTGCCTATCGATAGATAAATAGAACCGTTCTGAATACCGTACAACCCCTCTCCTGCCAGGCTAAATAATGGCCATAAAATAAAAAAGGTTAAAAGAGTTACTATAAACTTTAATACAAAGCGACTATTATTTACTCTGGCTAGAGTGTAAATAGATTTAATATTTTTTGCTTTTTTGTAGGCTTTTGAAGTGGATTTTAGATTGTTCAATTTAATTTTAAGAGTTTGTATTATGTGATTAATTGTCAATACATTCATTTAATTGAGATAGCATTTCCTCTTTATTTAATCCTTTCCCAATGAAAACAAGTTGATTATTTTTTTCTTCTCCCCATTCACTATCTTCAATAGAAATTCTTTTGCCAGCAAGGTGAAATACATGTCTTCTTTCGCTTTCGCTAAACCAAAGGATGCCCTTTGCTCTGAAAACATTACTTTTTAATTGATTGTCTAAAAAATATTGGAATTTTCTAAGAGAGAAA